>NZ_JBNXVR010000077.1:0-10162 GCF_050565595.1 Leptolyngbya sp. AN02str
TGGGTAGGGTGCGAAGCACCCTACCCACAACACCAACACACCAGATTTAGTGGGCTTGTGTAAGTCCTGTCTCAAATAGGGCGTTTGGGCTTTGGGGCAAGCTTTGAAGATGAGCCAGAAGAGCATCCCTGATTTCGGTGCTCGATCGTCTGTCACAAGGCTGAAGTGGCGGAACAAGGGCGATCGCCTGTGATGCAAAGGTTACAGGTAACGGTTGATGCGGCCTTGCTCAGTTTTGTCGGTCATCTTGTAGCTGAGAATAGTTGCATTAAACGTCCCCATTTAAATGAGAATAGTTGTATGAACTTGGAGTTTCTTGGTGACTGCATCCAGCTATGACCCTAATGCTTTCTGAGGCGGACTATGTTGAACTCTGCCATTGTGACGAGCCTCAGCATCATTCTCAATGTTTGGCCTTGCAGAGTGAAACGAGCCGATGGTTGCCATCCGTATTGGGGAAAGGATGTACCCGAAGCGTTGAGGTGTCTCCTGGGGTTTGGCTGGATGTGATTGATAAAGAATTTGCTCAGCCGTGGGCTTTGAAGGTGCCAGTTCACGAGCATTTGGTGCAGATCACAATCATGGTGTCGGGTGTGGTGGATTACGACGAGACGTATCCCACATTGGGGGCAGGGCGAGCTTACTTTTCGGGGAGTGGGTTGTCGTCGGGGTATGTGGCGCGCTATGGGCGATCGCACCAACTAAAAGGCATCAACATCCATATCGATCCAGATGTGATTGCTCCATTTTTGGTAGATCAGCCTGCGATGCTGCATCAAATGTTAATCAAAACCGATGACTGGAAAACTGCCTGGTTCCCCAAGGTCACGCCAGCCATGCAAACGGTAGCACAACAGTTGATGCAGTGTTCATTTCAAGGCGCCACTCAGCGGTTTTACTTGCAAGCTAAGGTGTTTGAACTGCTGGCACTGCAGGTAGATGTAATTGAAGGGAGCTTGGGTGGAAGTTTGGGTGAAAAGGCAACTGGAGCCGCACTTAAACCTATGACGGTGGAAGCAATTTATCGCGCGAAGGAAATTCTAAGTAATCAGGTGGAAAATCCACCTTCTATGCTGGAATTGGCACGGCAGGTTGGAGTGTGCGATCGCACCTTGCGACGTGGATTTCGTGATTTGTTTGGCACAACGGTAATTGGATATCTCAATCAGCAGCGCATGCTCAAGGCTGAACAACTTTTGCGGCAGGGCGGTTGTACCGTTGCCGAAGTTGCAAACAAAGTTGGCTATGCGCATTTAGGTCATTTTTCGGCTGCATTTCGCAAACAAATGGGAATCAGCCCTCGCGAATGTTTATCTACCAAGTCCGTTTTGGGATAAGGCTGACCGTTTTGGGATAGACAGAGCGCCCAAATCTTCCTACACTGATTCTCCTGATCTATTAGGAATAGGTCTCAATAAGTGAATGTGGTGTGGAAGGATATGAAGGTGCGATCGGTTCAGTTGGGTTTGATGGTGGCTATATATGGTGGCATGGTGGGCGCAGTTTCCTTGCCTGGATGGGCGCAGGAAATTGGCGCAAATCAGCCGGTCGCTTCTCCATTGAGGCTTACCCAAGCCGATGGGTTTGTGCAAATTACGGGCGTGCGAGTAGACCCTGCAAATGAAGGTGTGGCGATCGCTCTAGAAACGGCCAATGGGGCGTTTGTTGTTCCCAATTTTCAAATTGTGGGCAATGCGCTGATTGCAACGATTGCCAATGCAGAGTTGACGTTGCCCGACGGTGATTTCTTTGAGCAATTTGGCCCTACAGACGGAATTGCATTGATCAGTGTTACAAACGAGCCGGGAAATCAGGTGCGAATTGCCATTACAGGAACAGACGCACCGCCAACGGCAACAGCCCAAGCCCAAGCCCAGTCGTTAATTTTGACGGTGCTGCCCGGTGTGGGAGAGAACGCTGCATCCGAGCCAGACGGGATTCAAATTGTGGTTTCGGCGACCCGAACGGAAGAAGAAGCTTCATCGATTCCTCGCTCGGTTACGGTCATTGAACGCGATCAAATTGAGCAGCAAACCCAAGTTTCGCAAGGATTGGGCGATGTCTTGGAGCAACTGGTGCCGGGATTGGCTCCTTCGACTGGAACCACGAGCAACTTTGGCCAATCGTTGCGGGGACGCAATGTGCTGGTGTTGATTGATGGAGTACCGCAAACGACAAACCGCAATGCGTTTCGCGATCTGCAAACCATTGCTCCCAGTGCGATCGAACGCATTGAAGTGGTGCAAGGGCCAACTGCAATTTATGGGGATGGCGCAACGGGTGGGGTGATTAACATCATTACTCGTGGGCCTGCCGAAGAAGGAGTTGTGTTGCGATCGCGCTTGGGGGTGAGTGCCGATGTGGGCAACATTTCCGATAGTTTGGGTGGGGTCGTTGAACAATATGTGGGTGGGCGCTCGGGCAATACCGATTACGTCTTTACCGCTTCCTATGACTACACGGGCGGCTTCTTTGATGCGGGTGGCGATCGCATTCCTTCCGATCCCAATGCCCAAGGCGGCTTGGCCGATACTGAATCTCTAAACCTGTTGGGAAAAATTGGGGTTGACCTGGGTGAGGATCAACGGCTTCAGTTCACTGTTAATCACTACGATTCGGTGCAATCAACAGACTTTACCACCGATCCTAGTATTCTTGACAGTCCTGGACGGCAGCGATCGCAAGCCTTGGATGGTTTGGATTTGGATACGCCCCAGTTGAGCAACAATACCCTGCTCAGCCTGAACTATCGCCATGCCGATGTCTTGGGCGGTGATCTACAAGGGCAACTTTACTATCGTGACTATTTAACGCGCTTTTTCCCGTTTGATGGTCGTACATCTGCCAGTTTAGGAAATTCTATCTTTCAGTCCCAAGTTGATTCCACAGAATGGGGCGGACGGCTGCAATTTGACACGCCTTTGGCGAATGAAGGAGCCCTACGCCTGTTGTGGGGAGCCGATTACAACAATGAGCGTACATCTCAACCCGTGAATATTTTCGATGCGGCTGCGTTTGATGCCAGTGGTGGCTTGGCCTATCGTCGAGTTGACCAGCGGACTTGGGTGCCACGCCTCAACCAAAACAGCCTGGGGCTGTTTGCCCAACTCAATTGGGAGGTGAGCGATCGCGTTACATTCCTGGGCGGTGTTCGTCACGAACGGGTGGGCTTGAGTGTGGATGATTTCACCACGCTGGCGGGCAATGCCGTTGAAGGCGGAAATTTGGACTATGATGCAACGCTGTTTAATGCGGGTGGTGTGGTTGACCTAAATGACGATATCAGCGTGTTTGCCAACTTTGCTCAAGGCTTCTCGTTGGCCGATGTTGGATTGGTGCTTCGCAATGCACCAGCGGACTTTTCGCTAGGAACTCTACGCCCCGAAGCGCAGCGTGTAAACCACTACGAGGTAGGCGTACGCGGCAACTGGTCTGGCGGGCAGGCATCCTTGGCGGGCTTTTACAACACGTCGGAACTGGGCACCACGTTCACGGCTCCAGGCGAAATTTTGCGAGCACCAGAACGCGTCTACGGCATCGAGGCAACGGTGGATACTCAATTAAGCGATCGCTGGTTACTGGGCGGTACCTTTAGCTGGTCGGAAGGAGAAATTGATCGAGCAAATACAGGCGATTACACGCCGCTGGATGGGTTCCGAATTTCGCCGATTAAAGTCACTGCCTATGTGGAAAATGAAACAACTCCCGGTTGGCGTAACCGATTGCAATTGCTCTATTCTGGCGATCGCGATGTATTTGATTCGGATACTGTGTTTGGTCAACGGGCTGTTGGTAGCTACGTCACGGTAGATTACATCAGCAGTATTGCCCTTGGACCAGGAAACTTAGAAATTGGTATCACCAATTTGTTCAATACGGATTACTTCCCAGTTGTGTCTCAACTGCAAACGAATGAGTTGAGCAATGCGGCGGGACGTGGGCGATCGCTACAAATTGGATACTCATTTGAGTGGTAAATAACGTGAATGTTGGATAAGCTAAAGTGCCCATTTCTGCGTGCGCGTCGCGTACGCAGAAATGCCCTGAACTGAAACTGACGTTAAATAGCAGACCTGCTGAGTTCTTGCTGAACTCAGCAGGTTGATGCTAAAGCCCCAAGTTCTTTTCCAGATCATCCAGTAATAAGTTGGCTGCTTGTACACCACCAGCCGTCGTCCACACAACATCACTCACCGCATGAGCATTGCCTAACTGCACAACGCTCAACTGCTTCCAGAGAGGATGGTTTAACCAAGGCTCGGCAACATTTGTGAGATCTTGGTTATTGCCGTCTCCCGTGTAAGTAAAGTAGAACAGCGCATCTGCTTCCATGGCTGGAATTTGCTCAAAGGAAACTTCTTGAGCAAACCCATCGCCTGACTGAAGCGGCGGACGCTGTAGCCCAACTTCCTGTAAAATCTGGCCCGGAAACGAGTCTTTTAGGTAAACCCGTGCGGCCCCTGGTAAAAAGCGAACCAGGGAAACTTGAAGGTTGCGATTAGCCAACTGTTGTTGCAAATTGGCGACGCGGCGATCCCAATCTGTTAATAGCTTTTCAGCTTCTACTTCACGATTCAGCGCTTTGCCATAAAGACGTAAATTTTCTTGCCACGATTCGCCAATCGTTTCGGAGAAAACAGTGGGGGCGATCGCATTCAACTGGCTGTAAATTTGCTCTTGCCGAACCTGGCTACCAATAATCAAGTCGGGTTTCAGCGCAGCAATGCGTTCCAAATTAGGCTGCATCTCGTCTCCTACAATGGGCACGTTTGCCATGTCATCGGCAATGTAGTCATAGTAGGGGGCTCCAGACCAAGACCGAACGGCTCCAATGGGCGTTATCCCTAATGCCAAAACAATGTCGGTTGATTCGTTGGTAAGGACTACAACCCGCTGTGGGTTTACTGGAACAACGGCATTCCCCATAGCATGTGCAATTGTGCGTTGAGAAGATATCTGAACCGTTTCCTCAACAGCTTCAGGAGTCGTTTGCTCCAAGTTAGAAGATTTTCCCGAGCAAGCAACCAACAAAACACACACAGCAACACTACAGGACAGAAAACGGCTTTTCACCCAAATTACTCCCCATCAATCGTTCATGAATCCATGCTTTAGCAAGCTCGTCAGTTTCACATTCTCCTAATTAGAGCAGGACTGACGCAGTATTCAACCTCCTGGTTTTTTGGATGAAGTGCGTTAGTCCTATAAATGTGAAACTTCAACATAGTGCCTGTAAAGCGCTCATGCTGCAACATTGCATCGGCTCCATTGCCCTCAAAACAACTGCATCCAAGGACGTTGTTGCAGATTAAAGTATGGATGATTTGTCCGAGAAAACGAGATACAAATTCCCGGGTGTTTTGTAGAAAAAAGACGAGACACTGCGCCATCATTCTCCTCTCGACACGCCACAATTTCCTGAGTATTCTAGATGTGTGTTCCGCGATCGCCTCTACTCTCTTCATAACTCATCACTATCCATAACCATCTACGTATGACACAAATGCATCTGCGCGAATTTGAGTCAGATGAGCCGTCGCAGCGACCATTTGCGGTTCCGGAACCATTTCAGCCTGTGCCGATGGCGATTGCGTCAGATCTGGCTCCTGCTTCAGATGAGCCATTAACTCAGGCGATCGAGGCGATCGATCAAACCGTACAGGCACCTTCCAATCCATCAGACGGTTCGCATCAACTTGGTGATGTGGTTGCAGACCGCTACCGGATTCTGTGTGTGCTGGGGCAGGGTGGCGTTGGCACAACCTATCAGGCTGAGGATTTGCAAACGGGAGAACAAGTTGCACTCAAAGCGCTGTCTCTGCGGGCCATGAAAGACTGGAAGCAGATGCAGCTATTCGAACGAGAAGCCCAAACGCTGAAGCAGCTCAACCATCCTGGCATTCCCCAATATCTGGATTACTTTCATGTAGATACGCCGCAAGATCAGGCTTTCTACATCGTGCAGCAGTTAGCCGAGAGAGAGTCGCTCGCCGATTTGGTCAAGCAGGGCTGGCGTTCTACCGAAGCAGAGGTGAAAGCGATCGCCACCCAAATTTTAGAGATTCTTACCTATCTGCACAGCTTGGAACCTCCGATCGTGCATCGCGACATCAAGCCCCAAAATATTATTCGCAGAGCGGATGGGCGCGTCTTTTTAGTCGATTTTGGTGCGGTGCAAAACACCTATCACAACACGCTGATGCGCGGCAGTACGGTGGTAGGCACCTTTGGCTATATGGCTCCCGAACAGTTTCGGGGACAGGCCAATCCCGCAACCGATTTTTATGGCTTGGCGGCGACGCTGCTGTTTTTGCTGACGTGGCGATCGCCTGCCGATATTCCTCAAGATCGTCTGAGAATCAACTTCCGGTCTCGCGTTCAGGTGTCCGAAGCCTTTGCCGACTGGCTAGAGCGGATGCTGGAGCCCGACTTTGAAGATCGCTTTTCCTCGGCCACAGAAGCCTTGGAAGCCTTGCGCGGTCGCCGTCTGGTTAGCAAGTTCCACGCTCCAGTTCCCTGGAAAGCGCTAGTTGGGGTTAGCCTTGCTGCCGTTACGTTAGTCAGTGTGCTGAACCACTATCGCTGGGCCGCCATGCGAACCCTCGGATTCGGGGCACCCGGCATCTGTGGAGTAATTGCAGAGGGCAATATTGGAGAACTGAGGAATTATCTGAACCAGGGTGGCAATCTGGCTCGGGATGAAGATACCAGGCTTACACAAGATGAGCGTCTTCCAGGAAACGTTGGATGGCCCTTAGTCTGTGCACTAAACAGCGCTGAGCCAGAAGTGGCCCAGCTCATGATTAGTAGAATTTCCGGAGTGAACGGAGTTGATGAATATGGGCTTTCTCCGCTTATCTGGGCAACTGTTTCCAAACAATTAACTCAAGACTTGCTTGCTCAGGGAGCAAACGTCAACGTTAAATCGCTATATGGCTTCACACCGCTCACGGCTGCTTTACGTCAACGCTATATCCGCCTAGGGTATCCAACCCATCCCATTGAAATTCATCCAGAATACGAGCAAGTTGTGAAGTTGTTGGTCGAGCATGGGGCTGATGTCAATGCACAAAATGCTGACGGATGGACGATACTCAATGTCGCTATTGACGCTTTGCCTTGGCTTGGCCCAGACAATGATGAATCGAGGCCAGAGGTGGAGCGGGTCATCAAACTGTTGTTAGATAGGGGCGCGAACGTCAATGCGACCAATCGATTTGGGTATACCCCTCTCGATTCAGCAGTCGAACGAAATAACGTGGCGATCGCAAAATTACTTTTGGACAAAGGCGCAGACATTAATGTTAAATCACCTAATGGTGGACTGCCGCTTTTGCATAGTGCAATTTTTAGTGGCCCTGAAATGGTCGAATTGCTATTACAGCATGGTGCAAACGTGAATGCTAAGGATGAGACTGGCAGGACTCCTCTAGAGCTATTAGCGATGTCGTGCAGAACCATGACATTTACAAATGGTCAGCCTGTTTGTCAGTTAACGTCAGAGGATCAGCAGATTCGTGCATTGCTAAAGCGCTACGGTGCCACTGAATAACACTGGGAATTAGCTGACCTATGGAACGATTCCATCATTCCGACGAGATTATTGCCCAGCGCTATCAAATTTTGCGGGTATTGGGTCAAGGGGGAATTGGCATTACCTATGCGGCGATGGATTTGCAGACCAACCAGCAGGTTGCCCTCAAAGCATTATCCTTGCGGCGGCTAAATGACTTTAAAGTGCTGGATTTATTTGAGCGCGAAGCTCGTACCCTGGAGCAGTTAAACCATCCAGCAATTCCCCGTTATCTCGATTACTTTCAAATCGATCAGGCCGATAACCGTTCGTTTTACCTTGTGCAACAGCTCGCCGAGGGGCAAGATCTAACAACCCTTGTCGAAAAAGGCTGGCGACCCAATGAAACCGATGTAAAACAGATTGCCGTTCAAATTCTCAACATTCTGGTTTATTTGCAGGAGTTGACGCCACCCGTCATTCACCGAGACATTAAGCCCCAAAACATCATTTATCGAGATGATGGACAAGTTGTATTAGTCGATTTTGGAGCCGTACAGGATACCTACCACAACACCATGACCGGAGGCAGCACCGTCGTTGGCACCTACGGCTACATGGCTCCCGAACAGTTTCGCGGGCAGGCTGTGTTGAGCACCGACTTATATGGCTTGGGCACAACGCTCATTTTTCTGCTCAGCGGCAAACCTCCGGCCGATTTGCCTCAGCGTAAACTCAAAATTAATTTTCGCCCCTATATTCATGTCTCTCAAACCTTTGCAGATTGGCTAGAGTGCCTGATCGATCCGGTCGCAGACGATCGCTTTCCATCGGCAAACGATGCTCTAGCGGTTCTGCTAGGAGAACGCACCCTAGCCGCGACTCAAAAGCGCGATCGCCCTAGCCGCAGCCCCATCACCTTCATTCGAGACGACCACGAGTTGCTCGTCAAAATTCCGCCAACCTGGCTGCGTAGCACGCACAGTCGGCTGTTGAGTCTGTTTCCGCTGGCTTCTACCAGTTTTTTGCTGGTAATGATTTGGATGATTCTCGCCTCCGGTTACTCCATGACTCCAGCCAGTTTGCTGCTGCTAATGATCTATGGCGGCATCAGCCTGTGGATGGCAGGCCTGTTTCTCATTAGTGCTGCTTCCCAGACACGCCTGGAGATGAACTCCGCTCGCTTGCGATTGCGGCGATCGCTCTGGGATATTTCATTAGCCGATGTTTCTGCCACTCCAGCGGAAATCATGAACGCAGAACTTCAACCTACCAAACTGTCTGTTGGCAGAACTCCACTTACCGTTTGTGTGGTGAAAGTGAGGCGATCGCGCTATCGCTTTGGGTTCTTCCTCACAGAATCAGAAAAAGCATGGCTCATCTCAGAAATTGCTCAAGTGGTGCAAGCTCATAAAACGATTCCAACCACAGCCGAAGACACAGAAGCACTTAAGCACAGCCAATAGGGTCGGCAAGGCGATCGCTTTACCAACAAATAGGAGCGATCGCGCACTGCGACCAGTCGTTGCTGTTTGATCAAGTTCAATGATTCAGGACTTACGCATTGGTGTTGTGTGTGATGGGCTTGCGTAAGCCCTATGATGTTCTGGAAGCTGAGATATTACGCCATTTGCATCAGAGATTGAGCTGCGGGAAGGCGGTCAATAACTCGTTGCATTTTCTGGCTAGCATCCAGGGCAATTTCTTTTGCCCTTGGCGAATGAATCATCAAAAACATGGCTAGAGGATCAACGGCTGATACTTCTACACGTCCATCATTGTGTTCTTGGACAACCACATTGCAGGGATACAACACTCCTGCTTTATCGTCCACCTGAAGCATTTGATACGCTGTTTGAGGATGACACGCACCCAAAATGCGATACCGACGAAAGTCTACTCCGAGCTTTTTCTTGAAGGCTGCCTGGGCGTCAATGTCCGTTAAAATTCCCATGCCTTCTTTTTGAAGCGCTTCAGTCACCTCGGCGATCGCTTGATCAAACGAACAATCGACAATTTTGCTGAAATGATACATGATTGCATATCCTCATGAACGGTAAAGAACAAAACTTAGTGACACTCAAACGAAAGCACTTGGGAAGATTTATAGATAGGCGGTATAACGTGTGGGCGATAGCCTGCAACCAAGATACTCTCCTTCCCAAATCGCTGTCGCGGCATAACGACTTTCGGTGGCGTTAGTCAACACCAACACCTTGGCAAACTCAATATCGGCTCCTTGTGCGATCGCCTCTCCATACTTCTTCCTAAACAGCAGCATGAAATAACGAGTAGAGTTCTTGATAGGACAGGGGCAACTGAGTGAGGCGCAATCGCACCTATCAAATTTTGATAAGAACGTTAATTCATTTATATAACTATATAGTAGTTTATGTCAATAGGCGTTTGCACGGCATCTTTCTTGTAGCAGGACTGACGCACTTCATCCGAAAACCAGGGGATTGACTGATGTTTGGGGCATTTAGCGCTCTAAACATCAGTCAACTGCGTCAGCCCTATAGATAGGGTTTGCTGAAAAAAGCAGCAAAGGTTTACAGTGCCTAGTTTTCAAGCGAGATCAAGTCTGCTAAAGTGCAAAGAAAAAGTGTAAAACCTCTCAAAAACCTTGCACGAGCTTGCCGATGTACC
>NZ_JBNXVR010000023.1:0-99486 GCF_050565595.1 Leptolyngbya sp. AN02str
CCACCCCCCACACCCACAACAAATAACCACACGTCTAGAACATTACCAGCCAATCGCACAGATTTTTAAGCCGACTCTGTGGAATTGAACCATTTCCTCATGAAGTCCGTAATATTCGCAATAATCAAAAATAGTACTCTGTGCCTCGAATTGCCTTCACCTGAAATTTAAAGTTTGCATAAAGTTTGCATGCCTTTTAGTTATCCTCCTGTTGTCACTTCTATACCCATGCGTCAGCTCCGTCGAAAACCGCACTCTCAGTTACCGCGTCAGTTACGTTATGTCTACCATCGCCTGGTGAGGATTCAAGGTTCGCCCGAGGCGATCGCCCGAGGGCTAGCAGTTGGGGTCTTTTCGGGATGCTTTCCCTGGTTTGGGATACAAATTGTTGTGGCGATCGCACTTGCGACATTGTTACGGGGTAACCGCATTGTGGCTGCTGCTGCCACTTGGATCAGCAATCCATTCACCTACGTTCCCATCTTTGCGTTTAACTTTCAGGTTGGGCAGGGGCTGCTAGGGGCAAACCTAAACGGCTTGCAGCTCAATGATATTACCTCTTGGCAGGCTGTTACTGAGCTTGGAAATGAGCTTATCGTTCCTTTGTTTGTGGGCAGTTCGCTGGTGGGCGTTGTCTTATCGCTGATGACGTATGGCTCTGGCTTGTGGCTCATTCGCAAGGCAAGAAGCCGCCGCAATTTACGCCGCGCTGCCAAATCCAAAGAGCGAGATTTAGCGATCGCTAGCTCACCCACCCAAAGACGCAATTAACCGATCGCCGATTCACACGATCGGACACGCACCTGGCAATCGCCGCTCCATATCAAGCATCGGGATTCCATCCTCGGTAGGCCGCCATTCCTGCATCGGCTTCGGAACACCAAGCCCATAGCCCCACAACGGCAGGGGATGGAATTCTGAATCGGTGAATGAACTGAATTAAGGTTGGCGATCGCCTGTCGGTTCTCCCGCTTCTGGAGTTCCCACACCGTTGGTTGTGCCGAGCTTTTGCCGCACATCATCAATCGCATCATTGAGCTGAGCAATTTTGTCTTCTAACCCGCGACGTGCCATTTCAATGTTTTGAGGAGACGCGGCGGCCATGCGCTTTTGCGCAGCTTTGCCTTCTAGCTTAGCAAACGGCTTCCGTTGCTCTGCCGCGTCGCGTTTATTGAGCTTGGAGGTAGCCAGCACGCCCAAAACACCGCCAACCACGCCACCAACCAGCGTGCCTACCAAAAAACCACCCAAAAAATTATCTTGTTGACTCATATATAAACTCGCTTGCCTATGAAGAAGCAGGGTAGGTTCTGCCGCCTACATTCACAGCTTACTCGCTTGTGCAACGGGTTGCTAGAGGCTGGGTTCAATTCTGACTAGACGCCTCAGCTCACGAAATTGAACATGCACTCTAGGGCGATCGCGCCTGCGGTTAAGGCCACAGAAACCGTTGCTGGCATTCTCACTAGTCCGTGCCAAACGTGCGATCGCCCGCATCTCCAAGCCCCGGCACAATAAAGCCGTGCTCATTCAACCCTTCATCAATCGCCGCCGAAAAGATATTGAGAGCCGGGTGAGCCATGCCCAACTTTTGTAACGCAGCTGGAGCCGCCACAACCGAAATAATGCGCACGAGTGACGGATCAATGCCACGTTGCAACAGTTCAGCCATAACGGTCATGATGGTGCCGCCCGTTGCCAACATGGGTTCAGGAATCAGTACTCGCGTTTCTGGCGCAAACTGGCTGGGCAACCGATTGAGATACCAGCTAGGTTCTAGCGTTTCTTCGTTGCGAGCCAGCCCCACATGGTACACCTTGGCCAAGGGCAACAGAGCCTGAGTCCCTTCCATTAAGGCCAACCCAGCCCGCAAAATGGGTATGATTGCAATGGGTACTTCAGGATTAATGAAGCTGGCCGGACATGGCGCGAGGGGAGTTGCTACAGTGGTATCCATCGTCGGCAGCCAGTCGCGAATCGCCTCATAGGTGAGCCATCGCCCCAGTTCGGTCATGGCGCTGCGAAACAGAACGGGAGGAGTTGACTCATCCCGCGCGACCCCAAGCCAATGCTTGACTAAAGGATGGTTGGGAACATAGACACGCAGTTGTAATGACATGAAGGTTTAACCGGCGATCGCTCAAACGCGATTATCATACGCTGTTGTGAGCGGAAATGGTATAGAACATTTCGGAAGATTCCCTTATCAGCCCTGTTGTCAAGCTTTCGTGAATCGATTATGGCTAAAAAGCAAAAATTTCCTCATCTTGTCGGGTCAAAGTGGACCTCTTGCCGCGAAACCTGGGGTTGGAGGCATTTTCAGGTGGTGAATCGCAAAAATGAAGGGCAGTGGGTCTTTGCAGAAATGGTCTCGTCGTGTGACCCCACCGTCCGCTTTTGGCTCAATGCGCACCAGCTCAAGGATCGCGCCTTGTGGCAACCCGGCTGGAAGTCGCTCGATGAGCAGGTAACTTTAGGGATTCGCCAAATCGACATTGAGGATAATTTCGATGACGTTGAGGTGATTGACTTCAGCGCAATTGGCTAAGTCTGGTATCGAGTAGAGTTTGGGCTAGGCCGTTGGAGCAGCCGTAAAGATGGGCGGTGATTTCGCAATTTTCTGGAGTAATTTCACACGCTTTGCATCCAACAGGCCCAAGGTTGACACAAAGTCATGCGCCATGCGCGATCGACAACTCCAAATGCGATCGCCCTCATGCCCTAGAATTTAGGGATTAGTGCAGTTGAGATGGCATGACGGATACGCTGATCCAGGCTTATTTGCCCTTGCTCCTGTGGACAGGACTAGGGGTGTTGTCGTTTCGTTGGTTGCCAGAGTCACTGCCCCGATGGTTGGGACGGGCTCTGTATTGGGTTGGTGTACCGATTCAAATTTTTACCCTAGCTCGGGGAATCAACACGTCAGAGCAGGTGGGGCTGGTGCCCTACTTTGCTGGGATGTCGGTGCTGTTGGGGTTGGGGCTGGCTAGTGTAGCCTGGGCGATCGCCCAATGGGTTGCCACGCGCGCGGCCCCACCAGCCGAGGCTGCCAAACCGGAAGACGATCCATTGTGGACTAATGCCCGCAAAGGCAGCTTTGTTTTAGCATCTATGCTCGGCAACACTGGGTTTGTGGGCTTGGCGATCGCGCCCAATTTTGTGGATGAGTCGTACTTGGGCTGGTTGGTGCTGTACAGCGTCACGCAAAATGTAGTGGGCACCTATGGCATTGGGGTATTTGTATCGAGCTATTTTGGGCGATCGCAGCAAACTCATTGGCTGGGCACCCTGCGAGATATGCTCACCGTGCCATCGCTATGGGCCTTTACGCTTGGGTTTTCGACCCGTCATGTGGGCTTACCCAGCATCGTGGAATCGGGACTCCATTCTGCCCTGTGGATCGTCATTCCCTGTGCGCTGCTGCTGATGGGCATTCGGCTGCGGCAATTGCAAGGCTGGCAAAGCCTCAAGCGGGCTATCATTCCCGTACTCATCAAGGTGGTAACGTTGCCGCTCATCATTGGCACGGTTGCCGTGTGCATTGACCTACCGCCCAACCCAAAGCTAGCCATGGTGCTGATGGCAGGTATGCCCACTGCTTTTGCAGGGCTAATTTTGGCAGAAGAGTATGAGCTTGATCGCGACTTAATTGCCAGCAGCATTGTGCTAACCACCATCGCCATCTTCATCACGCTACCAATTTGGCTGTTGCTGTTTCAACGATAAGGCTCGTCTCGGCACTGGCCATCAATACAGGCGGCCTCAAACGCTATCATGAGGGCTACAGACCTTCACGTCAGGCGATCGCAACGTGCAGCATCAGGCATCTCATGGCAAAAATTGAACCCCCCGGCAACCCAGATGGATGGGGCGATCCAAGTCCTATCGTTTTTATCATTCTGATCCTCATTTTCTTTGGAGCCTGGATCGGCAATATGAACCGTACACCAATCGCCACCATCGAATATTGCCGTGAACTCCTGGGACTGTCTCAGTAATTCACCCTGGCGAGTGCCGTTCTAGACAGGTGAAACACAACCCTGTCCGGGTTTTGCTTCACATCAATTTCGGTGAATGGAGGTTCTTTGTACCCGTTGTGCGACCCTCAGAGCAGCCTATTTCTGTGTACGCATTGTGTATCTACACATTCTGCCCCAAGCTTGAAAGCTACAGGGCCTGCAGATTCACCGCTGTCCAAACAGTCCACCCATCCACCAACAGCAACAGCAGCGTAATTCCCAGCAGAATGAAGTACATCCACGGCTGCGCCAAAGGCCGTACATCGCGCGTATCAATTCCGGTTTTAGCTTCTACAATGCGCACCAGTTGCGCAAATCCGGCAATTCGCATGGGCAGCAACCGTGCTTCTCCAGCCTTAGTCACAAAGTAGTACACCAGGCCACCCTGCCCTGTGGTGCGCGGCTTGAGCGCGGCAATGTCTTCCCAGGACAGCGTCCACCCCTTGCGCCAAATTGCAGGAACCCATGTGGGATAGGTCACCTGAATGGTGCGATCGTCCACGAGTACCCGCTCGGTTAGGGCAGCGTAGAGCAGCACCCCACCAATCACCAAGCCGATCGCCAGGAGCCACGGCGGCACCGGAGCCTGCGTTACTCCCGCCAAAAACGGCAGCGGCACCGTTAGCGCAACATAAAACAGCAGCAGCGTAATCCGAATTAAGGGAGATAGATTAAACCGTTGTGGCTGGGTTAACGGCGCATTTGCCGTAGCCAACTGGGGATTGGAAGACTGATCAGACATGGCAATCCGGTATGGAAACGGCAAGCGATGGAGTTGGGAAAGCAAACACGAGAGATCAACTCTTATGGTAAATACTTTTGCACGACGCTCCAACCTGTAAACAGCACCGCCAGCAAGCCAACCAATAGCGTGGTATTGATGCCAACATGAAGCGATCGCGCCCAGGGACGGGTTACATCAATACGAGTGGCACTCCAGGCCGAGGCCAGCGTGAGCGCCACGACCAATAAGCCTGCCGGCAAATGGGCCGAATGCCCCAAACTGCCATACTCACCCAACGTGCCAACAATGCCAATACTGAGCAGCAGCAATACAAGCACGACCAGCAGCGACCCAATTCCCAAATGGAGTGGCCGCAACCAAGCGGGCCGAGGCTGAGTTCGTTTGCGCGCTATCCGCATCCATAGGCCCGTCACACCCAATACGGCAAACAGCGTCATCGACAGGCCCATCGACCATGCCGCAATTCGCCACAACCAAATGAAAGAAGGTAAATCCAAAGCGTTGACCTGATTAAAAAGCAGTGTCGTGTTTCAGTTGACTCTGCTGCACCCATCCTACCGTGAGGTGAGCGTTGCCACCTGCATCACACTAGGTCAAAACTCAGTCGGCAATCGAGGCGGCTCGGTCTGGAACCACTTGCGATATATTTCGGCATAGCGGCCATTGCGCACCACGGTCTCTAGCCCGCTATTAATACGTTCCAAGTGGGGAGAGCCCTTTGCCACCGCAATTCCGTAGTACTGTTCCATCAGCGGTTCCGGTAGCATTTTCAAACCAGTAACCTCGCCTGACTGCATCGCATAGGTCAACGCCGGAGCATCGTTAATCACAGCATCCACATTGGCTTGGGCCAGTTCAGCTAGGGCAATGGGAGCCGTATCGTAGCTCACCACACGAGCCTGACGAATGGTGCGAGCGGCGCTAGCACTGGTGGTTCCGGCTTCTACGCCAATGCGCTTGTCTTGCAGATCATTTACAGAGTTGATTTGGTCGTTGGTAGACTGAACGGCGATCGCCAAACTGGACTGAAAGTAGGGCTGGGAAAAATCAACCGCCTTTTGGCGTTCTGGCGTAATGGTAATAGCCACAACCGCAGCATCCACCACCCCACCGTACAAATCGCGAATCAGATCATCAAAAAAGGGCTCAGACTTTAGCTCAATATCAAACCCTTCCACCTCGGCGATCGCGTTCATCAGGTCGATATCAAACCCAACGATCGAGCCATCGGGCGCAACATCTGAAAAGGGCGGAAACGTTGGTGCTGTTGCCACCCGTAGAGACGTTTCACCCAACAGACTCACATTCCCTTGGGGAGCGCTACAGGCCACAAAACTCAGCACGCACACAAACGTCACCACACCCATGACTAGGCGTTGTAATGATTTCCAACGAAGGAACAGCATAGAGGCTTGACCTTGTTTGGCGATGGGGGCTTCTGAAGACACCACGAACCGTCAGATGACTGCGGCTATCGGCGGCTTTGACGTGAACTCAGCCATGAAGCGAACCGAAGAAGAAGGCAAAGCTCAACCCCGCAAGCCATTCAGTTGACCTGGGAGCGATCGCCACGGCTGTTTTTTCCAGACTCAACTGTTCGTGAAGAACATCAGGATTTGTTTTATTGTGCAATAGATTTTTTGCCAAACCAGAAACCGCCATACTTCGTTAAAGTTGGCCATCACGTTAAAGTTAGCCCATCACAATTCGCCCCAGCTCATACGGCGACAAGCAGAGAATTGGGGCGATCGCAGACGTTTGTGATCAAAGATCGATAGAAGCGTGGCTACTCCACCGGAGCTGGCTGTACCTGGGTTAACTGCTTAGCACGCTCTACCGGATTCATCCACCGCTCTAGACGGGTTAACAAAAATGAGGCAATCAGCGTCATCACCAAATAAATAATGGCGATCGCCGTATACACCTGAAACGAGCGAAAGCTAGATGCCACAACCAGTTGGCCCTTGCGAAACAGCTCCTCAAAGCCAATCACCGCCACCAGGCTGGTATCCTTGAGCAAACTGATGAACTCGTTGCCCAACGGTGGAATAATGCGACGAAACGCTTGGGGAAAAATGACATACCGCATCGTTTCCACTGGCCCCAATCCCAACGACTGAGAAGCCTCACGCTGGCCAAAATCGATGGATTGAATGCCCGCCCGCACAATTTCGGCAATATAGGCTGCACTATTTAGACTGAGGGCAATGACCCCAGCAGTCCACTGGTTAAAGGAAAACTGAAGACCCAAGGAATTGACCAGTGGCGGCAAGCCAAAGTAGATCATGAAAATTTGAACGAGCAGTGGTGTGCCCCGAAAAAAATCGACGTAGGCTCGCGTCGCAATTTGAAACAGCGGAAATGGAGACAGGCGCAAAATTCCCAGCAGTGAGCCCAGCACCAATCCTAAAACGGCAGATACGGCTGCCAAACGCAGTGTCACCCCCGCTCCTAACAAAAAGTTGGGCAACTGCCCCCACAAAAATGTCAAATTTTCTAGCACGATAGAGCCATCGGTAAATTCGATAAATAAGGTTAACAGCGAGGCTGAGCGATCGCCAAATATGCACTCGCCGCCATATTCAAGACGTTCGAGCAGCCCCCCCGAAACAGTCAAAGATCCCGCGAGGTCGCTTCTATGCCAAGGTGCCAAGCTGCATCGTTCCCAAACTGCTTGGGGTAAACCCCGTAGGGTTTACCCTGAATCACGTGGAAGTAGCAACGCGCTAGATGGGCGCAGCCTCGGGCAACGTTGGCGGTTCCTCACCAAACCATTTCTGGTAGATTTCGGTGTAGGTGCCATTCTCCAAAATCGTAGACAAACCGCTATTGATGAGTTCCAGGTTGGGAGACCCCTTGGGCGTCGCAATCCCATAGAATTCATCTGCCAGCAGCTCTGCCGCCACCTTCAATCCCGGCACACTTCCGGTTTGAATCGCGTAGAGAATGACAGGCGCATCACTCAGGGCGGCGTCAACATTGCCATTGGCCAGTTCTTGCAGCGCTAGCGGTGTGCTGTCAAAGGTGCGCACTTCGGCAGGATTGGCGCTACGAGCTTCGATTTCACCTGTGGTGCCAATTTGCACAGCCACACTCTTGCCAGCCAAGCTCTCTAACGAGGTAATGTCGGTGTTATCTTCTCGAACAGCGATCGCCAAACCTGATTGAAAGTAGGGCCGCGAGAAATCAACCACCTGGGCTCGCTCTGCCGTAATGGTCATGGTGCTCATGGTTGCATCCATCGTTCCAGACTGAAGTGCAGGAATAATGCCATCAAAGGGCAGCCCTTGCAGCTCCATCGTAAAGCCACCTGCGTCAGCGATCGCATTCATAATATCGATGTCAAAGCCCTCAAACTGTCCTTCTCCCGTTTGGGTTTGAAACGGAGGAAAGGTAGGGTCAAGCGCGACCTTGAGGGTGGTTTCTGCCGCAGGAGACGCACCAGGGCTGGCCGTGTCGGTGGTAGTCGGGCCAGAATCGCACGCCGCGACCACCATCGTCAGCACCAGCGCCATCAGGCTGAGCAGCACATAGCGAATAAATCGAAATCGAGACCGATTAAACATGTAATGATGATTCTCCTTTTGAATCGCTCCGATCGCACAGCTCGGTTTTGCAACCAAACACAACCATTGCGCCTGGCTACAGGGCGATCGCCCCTGGCTAAACCGTGCAAACAATCATGAGCCCATACACACAGGCAATAAAAATTGGGGATATGGCAATCGATTGTAGCGACTCTTCCACAAAAACCTTTCACCAGAAGACACTTCCCTTAACCAAACGTTAGTTCGCTAGCCATTAGGCACCAGCCATTAGGCTGATGCCATCGAATTCGCACAATCAAATTTGCACCGTAGAGCATATTGGAGCACCTGAGGCATCCCCGCAGCATCTCCCACAACGCCCAAACTTGGTCGATTGAATCGGCACTCAACCAAGCTTAACGACGCTTCGCAACTTGAGATCGAAGAGTGCGATCGCCATCTTTCAACAATCGGCGATCAACTCAGCTTGACGAAGCTTCGCAACGGAAGCAGAACCGTTCCGAATCCGCTCCGTATAATAAGCAGAGCCAATTCAGCGTGGGTATGTTCAATCCTTATGGCAGCGATCGTTTTTGAACAGGTTGTGAAAAATTTTGGCAGCTTGCAAGTCCTCAAAGGCATTAGCGGCCACATCAATGATGGCGAGGTGGTCGCCATTATTGGCTCTTCAGGCTGTGGCAAAAGTACCCTGCTCCGCTGTTTTAATCGGCTAGAAACGATCAGCGGCGGCACCTTAATAGTCAATGGCATCGATTTATCGCAGCCCAATTTATCGCTAAACCAACTGCGCCAACTACGCACCGATGTGGGTATGGTGTTTCAGCAGTTCAACCTGTTTCCCCACATGACCGTGCTGGATAATCTAACGCTGGCTCCACGCAAAGTTCTCAAGCTGTCGGAGAAGGAGAGCGGTCGATTAGCTCGCACGTTTTTAGACAAAGTTGGTCTGTTGGATAAGGCCAATGCCTATCCAGAACAGCTCTCTGGCGGACAAAAGCAACGGGTGGCGATCGCCCGCTCCTTGTGCATGAGGCCCAAAGTTATGCTGTTCGATGAGCCAACCAGTGCCCTCGATCCAGAGCTAGTGGGTGAAGTGCTGACCGTCATGCAGCAGCTCGCCGAGGAAGGGATGACCATGGCGGTTGTCACCCACGAAATGCAGTTTGCCCGAGAAGTTGCCCATCGGGTGCTATTTCTCAACCAGGGCCAGGTCGAGGAAGCAGGCCCCGCCCGCGATGTGATTGATACCCCTCAGAGCGATCGCCTGCGAGCCTTTCTCAGCCGCATGAGCTTTGCTAAAACGAGCTAACCCCCGACCCCAGATTTACCAAGTTCTAGCGCACTCGCCATCAGTCAACGCTAACCCCACAGCGAACCGCTAGCTTATCAGGAGTTAACTGATACTGGCTTCATGCTCAAGTCAGGGCGGAGTACCTGTGCGCCTCGTAGGTAGGCGTGATGCACCTGCGTCAACGGTGGAGTATTGATCTGAATCAACAAGCGAATGCAGCGCTCCAAACTACCCTCTACGTGCATATGCTGCACATCCAGAAGCGGAACATTGCTCCAGTTAGGACGTTCTCGGGCGACCGCCGCAGGAAACATCGCGTCTAAGTCGCGGGTTACAGAAAACGTGACGCTCACAATATCGTCTGGATCGAACTTATTTCTTAGTTCCACCGCATCCAACAGTTCGGTCACTGCATCTCGAATTGCTTCTTTCGAATTTTCCGTAACCGTGATTGCTCCTCGAATCGCCCGAACTCGCCAACCCACGTGGTATTCCTCCTCGGAAACGTAAATTCATCTCATAGAGTTGTCATCTGCTTGCTGGGCCGATTCTGCAACTCTTCATCACTCTTTCAGTGTTTACATGGCGCGAGTGCGCGCACGGTCACCATTCTCATGCCGTTTCAAACCGTCTCACCTCAGCGGTAAACCCGCCAAAGGTTACAGCACAGACAATAGAGAGCGGGTCAGCGTGCAATCGCCCGCATCAGCCATCATTCCCTCTGTTCTACTACTACCCATCTTTGACTGTAAATTACCAATCTAGCCTGAGAATTTCGTCCCGCATTCATCAAATTCATCAATGCCTAATATCCGGCAATATGGCGCAACCATCCTGCAAGACATAAAGTCATCTTCATGAATTGTTTGTAACCAGCAAGCAAACCGCTATTCTACGGACGATACATCCACAATGGCAAACCATTTGTTGACAGCTCAAAATCAATCAAACTAGCCGTTGTCGTCAGTCTAGCGGCCATTTGCCCACCCAAAGGATTGATGCGGCTGACCAAGCTCTTTTTCTCCTCCAAGGTAAAGGTGGGCGTCTTTTCAGGATCGAGGCCAACTAGCTCTGCCGCCCAGCAGCGTGCATCTTCCTCAGTGCCCAACCGATCAACCACTCCCAGCTCTAGTGCCTGCTGTCCGGTAAAGATGCGGCCATCGGCAAAGCTACGCACCGACTCCACAGGCAGGTTACGGCCTTCTGCCACTGTTGCAACAAACTGGCTGTAGCTTACATCAATCAGCTCTTGCAAGATGTTCTGCTCTGGCGCGGTTAGCTCCCGATCAAAGGCCAAAATATCTTTGTACGGGCCTGATTTAATCACCTTAAACGAGACGCCCACTTTATCGAGCAAACGCTCCAGGTTATTGCCTCGCAAGATTACCCCAATGCTGCCGGTAATGGTACCAGGATTCGCCACGATATGGTGGGCACCCATGCCAATGTACACCCCACCAGAGGCCGAAATATTGCCAAAACTTGCAACGATTTTAACTTTGTCACGCAAGCGCTTTAGAGCGTAATAAATTTCTTGAGAATCGCCGACGGTGCCACCAGGGCTATCAATTCGCAACAACAGCGCCGGAAACTTCCGCTCTTCAATAGTCTTTAACGCTTCTAAAACCCGACTTCGGGTTGCACTCGCGATCGCCCCCGTGATTTCAATGCGCGCAATTTGTTTACGGAACGATCGCTTCAAAAACCAAACCATGTTTGTGTACAGCCAATACTGAGTCAACAATAGAGTCAATTTCTAGTGTGCCCTATGTTTCCCTTTTTCGGGATGAACCCAGGGCCAAGCTTCGCGTGATCTATCCCTGTGCTGGCTCCACACTGGCACACATGCTTTGCACTCATACGGCCAATTGGCCGCACAAATACCTCGCCCAACAGATGACAAAACAATGTCATTAAATAGCAACAGGCACATCAAGCAGGAATCCGACCATCCTTCCCACAATCAACACCATGCCGCTCTAGTACAGTCGCATTGCCCAACAGTCCCGCCCAATAGCACGGATACAGAACTTACTTAACTTACTTAGTTGATTGATGTTTGGGACGCTAAGCGTCCCAAACATCAATCGACCCTTGGTTTTTCGGATGACGTGCGTAAGTCCTTGGATCGATCGAGGGACTTGAGCAATCGAACCAGACTCACAAATCTCCCTCACATCCTTCATATATCTACATAATCGGTAAGATAAATGAAAGCACTGCTGCATTCTTCATGACGCTTAAACCAGCCCAGCCACAACGGCCTTTTATTTCGCTGCTCTTGATTGCGCCATTCTTTTTATGGGGAACCGCCATGGTTGCCATGAAAGGGGTAGTGCCTCAAACGACTCCGCTATTTATGGCTGGAGTTCGACTATTGCCAGCCGGGGTTTTAATTTTGTTGGTGGCAGCCTGGATGGGAAAACCCCAACCAAAAGGCTGGCTGGCGTGGCTTTGGATTAGTCTATTTGCGTTGATTGATGGCGCTTTGTTCCAAGGCTTTTTGGCTGAGGGTTTGGTGCGGACTAGCGCGGGGTTGGGCTCTGTGATGATTGACTCGCAGCCGCTAGCTGTTGCTCTGATGGCGCGAGTTTTGTTTGGCGAGCAGGTAGGGCTATGGGGCTGGCTGGGGCTGGCCTTTGGCGTGGCGGGGATTAGCCTGTTGGGCTTGCCAACGGGGGTGGTGCTGGCCGCGCTGCATGGGGGCATTTCGTTCAGCGTGGGCACTGATTTGATTGATCAGCTGTTTGAGAATGGGGAATGGCTGATGCTGCTGGCGGCGCTATCCATGGCGGTGGGAACGGTGATGGTTCGCTATGTGTGCCGTTATGCCGACCCGGTGAGTGCTACGGGCTGGCATATGATTTTGGGTGGCATTCCCCTGTTTGTGCTGTCAGCTGCTAACGAAACGCAGCAGTGGCAGCAGTTGAGCGTTGCCGACTGGACTGCGCTGGGATATGCAACGGTGTTTGGAAGTGCGATCGCCTACGGATTATTTTTCTACTTTGCTTCCAGTGGCAATCTCACAAGTTTGAGTTCGCTGACCTTTCTCACTCCTGTTTTTGCGCTGCTGTTTGGCAATCTTTTCTTATCCGAAGTGCTGAACTCGATTCAATGGCTTGGAGTCGGGCTAACCCTGGTAAGCATTTACTTCATTAACCAGCGCGATGTGTTGGGGGAACGGTTAAGGTGGCACAAGGGCAAGTTGCAGACAGAGCGGGCGATCGCCCCTGTAGCTTCTGCGGTCACCGCTAGTGAGCGAGATGGAGTTGGGGCGGCCTCCAATCCCAACACAGAGCCGAAAGCATAAGTTTCTTCATCGATTTGCCGCGAGGGGCCTGGAGTCTTGCCCAGTAGGGCAAGCTGCACGAGCACACAGGTAGGGTGCAAAAAATGTAGCTAAGATGTAGCTAACTTAGGTAGGGCTGACGCAGTTGGATATTTTTTGTCGGCTGGCTCGCAGAAAATCGATCCAAACCTCTGAGAATTCTGAATGAGTGTGTCAGTTCTGTTGGGCTTGGATATCGGTCTCTGGTGACAGGCTTTGTGTTGGCGCTGCAATTCAATCAAACGACATATGCCCCGCCATTCTGTACTTTTTGCGATCGCGATTGCTGCTTGTTGGGAGCTTGGCCTAAACGCGGTTTTTGGGCAAGCTCAGGCGCGATCGCCGCTCCCACCTTTGGCCCAAACGGCTCCGGCACCTAGCCCATCCTCCTCGCTCGATTTAGGCTCTGGCGATCAGAGCGATCGCGTTGCCGAACTTCAGCAGATGCTTTTGGATTTGGGGTATTACAAGGGCAACTTGGATGGACGCTACGGACGGCGGACCGAGGAGGCCGTTCTTCAGTTTCAGCTAGCCGAAGGGTTACCCCCTGATGGAGAGGTCACTTCCGAAACATGGTTCCGGCTCATTCATGCCCATCGGGCCTTGCCGCCCTCGGCAACCTTACCCCGTCCCTCGGTATCTCCTACCCCAACGGTAGACCTGCCCGAACTGTATGCATCGCCAGCAGCAACGGCGATCGCCATGCCACCACAGTCGCCTACCCCCAATCGTTCTCTGATTTGGCTCAGTATTGGTTTATTTTCACTATCAGCGCTGTCGGGTTTGCTGTATCGCCAGCAGTTACGATCGCTGTGGAATCGTCCCGAAAAACCATCTCGCCGCTTATTTTTAACAACCTCGCAAGACATGGTTGAGCCCCCTCACGCGCTGGGCGCTGTGCTCACCCAAGCCAAGGTTTTGCCACCTCCAGCGTTTGCCTCTGAGTTTGACGCATCAGCCGACTCTGACACGTTCCATAGTCCACCGCTGCCAACGATCCATAACCCCACTTCAGCCCTGCCCCACGGGGCCGCCGCACATGATCAGGCCAATGCTCAGGTCATTGAGGCGATCGCGCCCACCTCACGTTTGCCCAAAGTGGATGTTGTGAATGAGCTCATTCGTCAGCTGCAAGACTCTGACCCAGCCCAGCGCTACAGCGCCATTTGGGAACTGGGCCAAATAGGAGACTCGCGCGCTGTGCAGCCATTGGTCGAGCTGCTCATGGATTCTGACTCGCATCAGCACAGCTTAATTTTGGCGGCTATTTCAGAAATTAACGTGCGATCGCTCGCTCCCATGAAGCGAGCGTTGATTGCATCTTTGCAAGATGCCAACCCCGATGTACGCAAAAACGCCATTCGGGATGTTACCCGGGTGTACGAACTGATGGGCCAAGTCAGCCAGTTGCTCAGCCATGCAGTTGATGATCCCGATAGCGACGTGCAGGAAACGGCTCGATGGGCCATGGGCCAACTCGACCGCTTACGCCCCAGCCGCGATGCTTCTAGCCTTGCTCAGCCACCTAGTGGAGATTTTACAAACTCTTGAGCGATCGCCCACCTCATTGCAGTTATCCACCAATTTCAGACATCACCCGCCGCATGGGAACCTCTTGCTCTGCCAAACCATGGCCCCAGGGTTTTTCCCAAATTGCCGCTTCCAATAGCGCCACCAAATCGGCATCGCTGGCTCCTTGTCGCAGTGGCGTCAGCAGATCCACTTCATTATCCCGCAATAAACACAAGCGCAGCCGCCCATCGGCCGTTAGCCGAGCACGATTGCATGCAGCACAAAAGGGCTGAGTGACCGAGCTAATGAACCCCAACGTACCCACAGCGTCAGGCAACTGATACAGCCGCGCCTCTCCGTCTAATGCTCCCTGATGAAGCAAAATAGGCTGATCAAGCGATCGCCCAATGGTTTCCAAAAGCTCTGCTTCGCCCACTGTGTTGGCCTGTTGAAACTCCGCCACCTCGCCAAACGGCATCATTTCAATAAAACGCACTTGCCAGGGAAATTCGTAGGTAAGTCGCGCTAAATCCACCACATCAGACTGATCGTTAAACCCTCGGGCGACAACGGCATTCAGCTTAATCTCCAATCCAGCAGCAGTCGAAGCTTTCAGCCCATCCCACACATCGGCCACATCGCCCCAACGCGTCATTCGCCGAAATTTATCTGGATCAAGGGAATCAATACTGACATTGACTCGGCGCAATCCAGCAATCGCCAATGGTTCTGCCAAGCGACCCAGCAAAATGCCATTCGTCGTCATGGCAATTTCTTCGACACCCGGCGTATGCGCCATTCGCTCCACAATTGAAACAATGTTTTCGCGCAGAGTTGGTTCACCACCCGTCAGCCGAAACTTATAAAAACCTAGCTGTTGAGCAAACAGAGGCATGAGCCGATCAAGCTCATCATCTTGGAGCAGCTCGGCCTTGGGACGAAACACCATATCAACCGGCATGCAGTACACGCAGCGCAAGTTACAGCGATCGGTTAGCGAAATCCGCAAATAGTTGATCATTCGACCAAAGCGATCGCGCGCCATAGATGCTTCAACTCACTCAAACTCAAGTGCAATTGGAAAAACACAATAGGGTAAAGCCTTTCTGGCTTATCCCCCATTCAGCCCGTGCCTGACGTTCTGCATCCGTTGTCATTATTTCAATCACAGCGGATTTGGAACCCCCATCCAGCCCGTGCTTCTCACCTACTGGTCATGGTAGTGGATTTTTTACAGAGCCGTGGCAAGTTGCTGGAGCACGCCTTTGGGACACGTAGGGCTTGCAACGCAGACAACCCGCCAAGACTCGCTTGGCACTCACAGGCATCAATTCTGACCACAGCGGCATCGCATTGCTTGGCTCGGCAAAACAGTCCACACCGCCGCGCCTTGCCCCTCACCACCCCCAAGGGAAATTTGGTCGTGTTTCAAATGTGTGGTTATTGGTTGTGGAAGGGGTGCGATACACCCCTTCCACAACCAATAACCACACGTCTAGAACATCACCGAAAATTTAGGTTATCGAACTAACGTTGCATTAGGATGACAATGGTAGCCACGGTGACGAAAATGCGCTCTTCTTGGTTCAATCCGTACCTTTGGGTTCATCTTGCGGCGGCGGGGGTAGTGCCGCTTTTGCTAGAGCTGTGTGCCTTGGGGTTGGCGGCTGGCGACCCGCTCCTGCCCGTATGGATGGAGGTACTGCTGCTTGGGACAGTGGGCATGGCTCCCGCCCTGTGGATGCAGTGGCAGCGGCCATTTAGTCCCTTTAGCCTATATACCGTTGCGCTCAAACCCGCTGAGTTAACCGAAGATCAGCGTCGTGTGCTACGTCCACTCAAGTCGTTAGAAAACCAACTGTTGGCGATCGCAGTTGCAGTCACCCTGTTTGTTGTTCTCTGGCAAATTTATCGCTTTGCCCCCTTAGCAGCAGCGGTTTCGCCATTTTCGACCAAGGCCCGATTGGCAGGGCTCGTTGTGGCCGCGATCGCTTTTTTGCTCAGCAATATCCTGCTACAAATTTCAGCCAGTGTTTTGCGGGTTTTGCTCATCCGCGACGCCACCTTTCAACAGCTCACCCCTTATCCAACCGATCAAATTTCGCGCGATTTCACCGTGTTGGGCTGGCGGGTTAGTCACCTTTTACCCAGGCTTGAAGCAGCGCCGCCTAAACCAGCCGTCGCCACCGCAACCGCCGCAACCATGGCTAAATCATCCGTAGCGCCCACAACCCCTAGCGCTAGCTCAGGCCGTCTTGAGACATCTCCCTGGAATGAAGACATCTCACTTGATGGTTCTCTGTGGGACGAGGAGCTAGACACCCCATCCTCATCCTCTGCAAGCTCAGGTCCATCCTCAGGTGCCGAGGCCGCAGTTGCGGCACCAGACTCCGAGCCTCCCTCGGTTGAGCCCCAGGCTGAAGGGGAAGCAAATGCTGAAACCACAACCGATTCGTCTACTGAAGCTACAACCGTAGAGCCAACATCCACGGAAACGCTAGTCCCTGATCCTCAAACCCTTGAGCAATCCACGAATACTTCATCCAAAACTGCACCCACCGAAACAGCAACTGAGCCATGGGCCGCAGCTCCAGATCACATCGGTTCGCCCGTTGAGACTGTCGCAGGTGAGACTGTCGCAGGTGAGACTGTCGCAGGTGAGGCTGCCGCAGGTGAGGCTACCGCAGCCACGGAAGAATCTGTGCCAGCTCTCCAGGAAACAACAGAGCCTGCAAACCCCTCAGAGATATCGACCGACGACGACACACCTCAGTTGAAACCTGAGGTTCAATCTTCTCCACCAGAGCCAAGCTCCAACTAGTTTAGGACTGACGCACGTCATCCGAAAAACCAGGGGTTGAATGATGTTGGGCGCTAGGTGCCCAACATCATTCAACTGAGCAAGTCCTGTAGTAAAGCCGCCGAAATAAAGGTTCAACCCGTCCAATTTTTTGATGGGTTAGCCAGTAAGCTTTCAATGTTTTGGAGAATGATTCAAAACGACTTGGTGTATCACAACACAACAGAATTTTCCCCATACGCTATCTTGGTTATAGAAGGCCGTTAGACGGCCCTTTGCTGTTGTAAGTACACGAGGTTCTATGCCGTCCTCTTCTGCATCCCACAACATGTATCCGACTGATCAGGCGATTTGGGACAGCTTGAAGCAGGCGATCGCCGCCAGTTCAGGCTTCCAGCGTTGGTTAATTGAGCAACAAGGCGATGCTTCAGTTGAAAGTGTTACGTCAGTTGATGGACTTAGCCTCGATCAGCGTGTTCGGCGTTACCTACGAGAAACGCTAGAAACCCTCGCTTACTAAAAATAATTTTTTCAAAAAGCACCAGCCTTTCATCAAAAAAGGCTGGTGCTTTTTACTTTCGATGTTTGGTTTATGCGATGTTTGATGCCCACTTTATGCTTTTCAGTAGGCATCAAACAGGTTGCTTACAGGTTGGCTTGATGATGTTCTAGACGTGTGGTTATTTGTTGTGGGGAGGGGGGGGTGTGTTTTTTGGTGGTGTACGGGGTGCGATGCACCCCTTCCACAACCAATAACCACACATTTGAAACACGCCCGTTGGCTTTTACGCAGCCGTATCGTATTTGCACCTTGAGGGACTCAGTACAGATGTATTTGCTAAAACTTTCCTGATGGTGCAACTCCATCAGGCTCCTGATCAGTCCCCTTAAAATCGCCGCAACACACCTAAGAAGTCTTCGATGCGTTGCTGAATCGGGCTTAGCTCTTCGTACAAAGACAACAGGCGGTTGCCATCTACGTAAATATCCCGAGTAGGATAGTTTCTCATAATATCAAGCGCGGTCATGCGATCGCCCCGACTCGCTGACACCACAATCGCCGCCCGTAGCGACTGCCCTGCGGTACGCCGTGTACGCGGATAAATGACCTCGCCAACCTCGTTCAACGCCGCTTCTCCAATGGGAGAGTTGAGAATGCGATCGGCTGCCACCACGTCTAAAGGAATCGAGCGCGACAATGCATTCTGGAATGTTTCTGGGCTTTGGTTGGCTCGGCGCAGGTAGCGTTCTACCCGAGGCGATGCTTCTCCCGTTTCGGCCAGGGTTATCAGCTCCTCGACCGTCACCGTCTGCTCAAAGGGGCCGTATTTTAGGATGATGCGCTCTGCAGCGATCGCACCACTTGCCCAGAGCAAGATACTGCTGGCAGCAGCAAATCCAAATCCCCATTTTGCTAATCCCATCATTTTCTCCAGCTTCAATGCAAAAGATACGGGGATCGTTCGTTATGCAGCGTATCGCTTCACTTACGGACAATCCCCGCGCATCGTCAGTGCAGTGAACTGAGTTCACCGCAGGATCCACCAAGTCTTTAGATGTTTCAATAGCCCATAATGTTCCCCAAGGTAAAGGGCCGAGCCAAATTATCGCGAGCGGCTCAACAATGCGATCGCCCATAGCAGAAGCGCTGCTTCCGTCTGAAAGCAGCGCTTCTACCTTTTATCAAGGTTTTTATATTTAGAGCCTTTAAGGAGCCGACCCCATTTCAATATTTAAATTGTTGCAGCCTGTTTCCCAACATTGAGCTTTCGTAAGGTTTTCTTCCAAATTGCCCACATCAGCGGGATGCGCGATCGCCTGCAGCTTTGTCCAAGCGATACAGCCATATCATGAGTGCAACTACCCCAGCCTGTAAGGCCAGATTGGGCAAGGCCTGGGCTACATCCCGTCCAGCAATCACTTGAGCGAGAAACACGAGTCCGCCAATAAATCCAGAAGAACCAAACACGAGGTAAATAAACATTCTCAACCCTCGGTAAGGAGCTTTAGCCTCAGCCATGAGGCGAGCGTATCTTTCTGGGTCAATCTGGGGCTTATCTGGATTACGACTCATGCTGGTGTAGTTCAAAGACACGTGCGTACCTGTAAATACAGGCACTATGTCATCACCCTACCACAGACCACGCTTACCGTTGGGATGAACCGTTGCCCAGTTGGTTTTCGCGAGAGCAAGCTGCTCATCGGTCACCTTGGCTCCCGTCAAATCGGCACCACAAAGATTCGCTCCCCGCAAGTTGGCATTACTCAAGTAGGCGTAGCTTAGGTCAGCTCCCCGCAAGTCAGCCCCTTGCAAATCGGCATGACTCAGGTAGGCCCGGGCCAAATTTGCATTCTTCAACACAGACTGACTCAGGCTTGCCCGACCAAAGTCAGCATTGAACAGGTTTGCCCCTTGAAAATTGACTTTGTGCAGCTTGGACTGATGGAAGTTGGCATTTGCCAGGGTGATCTTGGATAAATTGAGCAAGCTGAGGTCGTGGTACGTAAAGTCGCGCTTGCCCTTGCTGTAAGCATGCAGCAGCTCGTTGGCATTGAGCTTGGGCGGCAGACTAGGCGGTTCACTACTTGAGGAGGTGCGATCGCCACTCGTCATTGTCGATATGCGTGGGCCACCGGTGCCCCGAGTGCGGGTTCCACCAGACAACCCCGACGACGAATCCATCGCAGCTTTGGCTTGGCGAGCCCGAATTGCCGCAGCCATACGTGCCGTAGGCGACGAGGGGAACAAGCCTGAGCTGAGTTCACCCGATGGCAAAGAATAGTCTGGCAGGGCGGGTTTGATAGGCGCAGCCTTAGTCGGCTTTGCCATGCTTTGGGCCAAACTGTCGAGATACGGCTCCAAATCCAGCGCTCGCAGAACTTCGCCCGCTGTTTGATAGCGATGCCGTACAGAGACATCCAGCATCCGTTTCAAAACGGTACCGAAATGTTCGCTAATTTGAACGTATTTTCCCCACATCATTTCACCCGTTGTGGGGTCATAGTCCAAATCTTTCGGGGATTTACCAGTCAACAGGTAAATACTGGTTACGCCCAGGGCATAAATATCACTGGCATACACCGGGCGCATCGCCATTTGCTCAGGAGGGGCATAGCCAGGTGTACCAATGGCATAAGCCGTCAGAGCCGTCTGCTCCGAGGCTCCCGCTCGAGTCGGGTTCACCTGATCTTTTACTGCACCAAAATCGATCAGAACCAGCTTTTTATCTTGAGTTCTGCGAATTAGGTTGGCGGGCTTAATATCGCGATGAATCACCTGATTGGAGTGAATGTACTGCAACATCGGCAGCACTTCGCTCAAAAACTGCTTGGCACCCGCCTCAGAGAAGGGGCCATTCTGCTTGACCTCTTGTTGAAGCGTTAAGCCGCTGATGTATTCCTGAACTAAATAAAATTCTTGATTGGCTTCAAAATAGTCCAACAGGCGTGGAACTTGGGGGTGGTTACCAATTTTGCCCAGCGTCTTGGCTTCACGCTTGAATAGTTCACGTGCCATTTGCAACACGTGAGGGGATGATGCAACAGGACGCAGTTGCTTAATCACACAGGGAGGGCTTCCGGGAAGCTGTTCATCTTTGGCCAAGAATGTAGCGCCAAAGCCTCCATGCCCGAGATTTTGCATGATCCGGTAGCGATCGCGCAGCAGCAATACGGAACCGCATGCTTGGCAATGCTCGGTATCCAACAGATTTTCGGGATTAGGACAGGCAGGATTCAAGCAGTAACTCATTCGGCATCACTCAAGTAGTTGACCGCCGCACGTGTCGATCGGGAAAGATGCAACACCTATACACATCATTATCCTTCGAACCTTTTGAAGATAAAGCCCTGTTCTTGCGGGAAATCTCTTAAAGAGTTGCTGAAGAATATGCTGATTTGCGTTGAAGGAGTGATAAATAACCCAAAAACCACGGGGTTGCTCAGTGATTTTGTGTGTCTATCGTACCCGTTTACGGGGGAGGGTTAGCAGGGGGCGTGTCCCATCCTTATAGAACTCTAATAAGGAGGCCGATATTACTAGAGATTTCTTCAAATTGTTATCACACTCTGCTGCGTTCTGCTGTAGCAGAATTCAACATTTATCTCAGGAGTTTCATCCCGATTCCAATGATGGCCAGGGTGCGATCCCAGGGGGCGCTTGTTCGTATTGCCAAATTCATGACGCTAGAGCGTTCATTGGTCGTTCATGATGAGGTCGGTCCCTATCTATAAGAATTCACCATTTTTTCTAGCGACCCGGCAACAGCAACAAAACGATAGGGGAAATTGGTCTCTCCGCTGAAACCCAGCAGATCCAAATTCCCACTGAGTTAGGGTTCTGTCGCCAAACGGTGGACAGTAGGGCGATAGAATAAATGAGGCAAAAATGGTCCTACGGCCTCGACTAGCTCCTTCGGCAATTTTGGCCAGTGCATGGCGGGCTGGGCAAACGGCATTTTGTGCTGTATAAGCCAACCTTGCAGTAGACCCCTGCAATAACACCGAATTCTTAACCCTGACACTTAACGGCAATGCGAATTTCTTTGAATTGGTTGCGAGAACTCGTCGATATTGCACTCACACCAGACGAATTGGCCGATGCGCTAACCATGGCGGGCTTTGAGGTCGAGGATATTGAAGACCGCCGTACCTGGGCAGATGGCGTAGTGGTGGGCCGGGTGCTGACCTGCGATCGCCATCCCAATGCCGACAAGTTGAGCGTATGTACCGTCGATATTGGCGCTCAACAACCCTCCACCATTGTGTGTGGTGCGGCAAACGTAAGCGCTGATATTTTCGTTCCTGTGGCAACCGTTGGCACCTATTTGCCCAAAATTGATATCAAAATTCGCCCCCGAAAGCTGCGGGATGTGCCATCCGAAGGCATGATTTGCTCACTGGCAGAAGTCGGGCTGACGAAGGAGTCGGACGGCATTCACATTTTTTCCCAAGCAGACCTCAAGGTGGGCATCGATGCACGGCCCTTGCTGGGGTTGGATGATGTGATTTTAGATTTGACCTCGACGGCAAACCGGGCCGATGCACTCAGCATGGTTGGCATCGCACGGGAAGTTGCCGCTATTACTGGCGCCAAGCTGAAACTACCGGCGATCGCCGAACCCACGTCTCCGAAAGTTGGCAGCGATCTAACCCTCAACATTCGTGAAATCACAGCATGTCCTATTTATCTGGGCACGGTGATTGAGAATGTCAAGATTGGCCCCTCGCCCATGTGGCTACAACGACGGCTTCAGGCTGCTGGCACGCGCCCCATTAACAATGTGGTAGACGTGACCAACTATGTGCTGCTGGAGTGGGGGCAACCGCTCCACGCCTTTGACCGCGATCGCTTAGTTGAAATTGCCGGAAGCCCCGAACTCAAGATTGGCGTTCGCTTTGCCGAGCAGACCGAAACCCTGATCACGCTCGATAGCCAAAAGCGGACCCTGCAAGAGCAAACGCTGCTGATTACCGCCAACGATCGCCCGGTGGCCCTGGCTGGCGTGATGGGTGGCGAAAACAGTGAAGTGTTTGAAGGGACCACCAATCTCATGTTGGAGGCGGCCCTGTTTGACTCGGTAGCCATTCGTCGGTCAGCGCGATCGCAGGGTCTACGTACCGAGGCATCAGCTCGCTATGAGCGGGGAGTGAATCCAGCAGAATTGGCACTGGTCAACCAGCGGGCGATTCAGCTAATTACCGACCTCGCAGGCGGAACCGTGGGAAGTCAGGCGATCGCCGACAATCGGCAAACCAGCACCACCCGCACCATTGAACTGCGGCTTCAGCGAGTGAATGCCGTTTTGGGGCCAGTGGAACTGGGCGACCCCGAAGATTCTGTCATTGGCGAACTCACCGCCGCCGATGTAGAGCGCACATTAACCGCCCTGGGCTGCGAACTCACTCCAGCCACCCCCGATCGCGAAGTGTGGACGGTGTCTGTTCCGCCCTATCGCTTGAGAGATATAGAACGGGAAATTGACCTGATCGAAGAGGTTGCTCGGTTGTTTGGCTACAACCGTTTTATCGATTCCCTCCCCAAGGAAAGCGAAGCCGGATACCTATCGGTGGAATACGATTTGGCGCGTCGAGTTCACGCTGCCATGCGTGCGGTTGGGCTCACCGAAGTGGCTCACTATTCCGTCGGTAAACCTGTCAGTGTTGAGCAGGTTACCCTAGCCAACCCGCTCTTTGCCGAGTACTCTGCCCTACGGACGGCTCTACTCCCCGACCTTATCCAAGCCTTTGTGTACAACATGGAGCAGGGCAACGGGCCTTTGAATGCTTACGAAATTGGCCGCGTTTTTTGGCGAGATGAAGATGGTCTGTTTGAAACCGACCAAGTGGCAGGCATTATGGGTGGCGATTCCTACGCTGGCCGATGGGTACGCAGCGGTCGGGAACAGCCAATGACCTGGTACGAGGCCAAAGGCATGCTGGAAAGCGTATTCCAAAAGCTGGGTGTGGAAGTGGAGTTCCAACCTGATCGCCGGAACGAGCTGCTGCATCCCGGACGGACGGCCTCGCTGTGGATTCGGGGCGATCGCCTCGGAACCTTTGGCCAACTGCATCCTCAACTTCGTCAAGAAAAAGGGCTACCCGACGAAGTTTACGTGTTTGAGCTGGAACTAGAGCTACTTTTGGCCCAAATCGATCGCGAAGAGATTTTGACTCCCATCTTCCAGCCCTATTCCTCGTATCCAGCAACCGATCGCGACATCGCGTTCTTTGCCCCTCTGCAATATTCTGTCGCCGAAATTGAGCGGGTAGTGCGCAAGTCGGCAGGTAACTTGCTGGACTCGGTGGAGCTGTTTGATGAATACCGTGGCCAAGGAGTTCCCGAAGGTAAGCGCAGTTTGGCCTTCCGATTGGTGTATCGAGCGGGCGATCGCACCCTCACCGACGAAGACGTGGAACCCGTGCATCAAAAGGTGCGCGAAGCACTAGAAGAAAAATTCCAGGTGAGCTTACGAAGCTAGTCCACGTACCACATTGGGGGGCTAACGGAACCCTCATGTTGACTCAATTGAGATGACCTCACTGAGGATTTGGGCACTGCGGAGTGCTCATTGTTCTGATGGCCAAAACCGTTATCCGACTGGACTAGACAACTGCATTAGGCTCATCTGCGTTAGCATAGTTCATATTTCGTTACATCCTAGGTTCATGCAGACTGCGATCGCCCCCCCACCCGAAACTCGCTGGCAATGGCGAGGCCACTCCATCCACTACGTATGTGCCGGAGAGCACCGGGCCGATCGTCCGCCGCTGCTACTGGTTCATGGCTTTGGCGCATCGACCGATCATTGGCGCAAAAACATCGCCGAACTCCAGCACAACTTTCAAGTGTGGGCGATCGATTTACTGGGATTTGGGCGATCGGCCAAGCCAAATCTAGCGTTTAGCGGCGACCTGTGGCGCGATCAGTTGCACGACTTCATTACCGAGGTCATTGGTCGTCCTGTGGTATTAGTAGGAAACTCATTGGGTGGCTATGCAGCACTATGTGTGGCCGCACAACGTCCCCAATCAGCGGCCGGATTGGTTTTGCTGAACTGCGCTGGCTCCTTTACCGAAACCGAGCCAACGCCTCCGCCGAATCCCGTACAGCAAGTGGTAGGAAACTTGATGCGATCGCTGCTGTTGCAGCCGTTGCCCAGCCTGTTGCTATTCCAGTACGTGCGGCAAAAGTCCATCATCCGCAAAACCCTGGAAAAGGTGTATCTCGACAAAACGGCCATTACCGATCAACTGGTAGAAGACATCTACCGTCCTTCCTGCGATGCGGGTGCAGCTCAAGTATTTGCGTCGGTGTTTAAGTCACCTCGGGGTGAAAAAAATGATGCACTTTTGGCGCAGATGTCGTGCCCGTTGCTGATGCTATGGGGCGAGGGTGACCCCTGGATGAACTCGCGAGTGCGTGGAGCCCGCTTTCGGCAGGCGTATCCTTCTCTCACCGAACATTACCTGCACGCGGGGCACTGTCCCCATGATGAAGTGCCGGGTCAGGTAAATGCGCTGATGCGCGAGTGGGTGCTGTCCCTGGAGTCGGGCGATCGCTCTATCACAGCTGTTGCCGATAGCCCTGCAAGTCTGAGTGATGCATAAAGCCCGGCCTGCTGTACATGGCAGGCCGGGCTGGGCACCAAGCGGAAGATGAAACTAGGCCATGAGCGATCGCTGGCCCCGCTGCCGAATCAACAGAAAGCCCGCCACAAGCCAAAAGATTAACAGCCCTGTGGTTAGCAGCAAAACCGGAATCAGACCAAATCGCACGACCAGCGCTGGAGCCGCAGCAGTGAATAATCCGCCGCCTACAATTGGTTCAAAAAAGAGCTGCTTGTAGGCAAAGCTTTCGAATGCGCCCGAGCGACCGCTGGGGTCCACCATGCGCAACAGCAAGATTCCGGTGGCGGTCACCCCCATCGACTGGCCCATATCGCCAATTCCCTTCTCAAACCAATATTGAGAGAAAATACGAGGGGCGAACCAGAGAAACATCAGCACGTTCCACAAAATGCCAACAATGCTGAGAATGAGGAAGCTGCCCAAATTATTGCCAATCACTTGAAGGGAAATCGACGCGAGCGCGGCAATCACCACAACATCCAGTGCCACTCCAGCGATGTTTTGCATCATGGGCCGAATGACCAGGGAGCCAAGCCCAAGTCGGTTTAGCACGGATTGAGTGATGATGCCGCCAATCAGGGCCATCGGAAACAACGGCACATACGTCATCACTTCAAAACTGGGGCCCCAGGTGAGCGCTTCCAGCAGTTGTAACCCTTCCAAAATGAGCCAACCCAGGGCGATCGCCATTCCCACAATCGCAAAGTTGATAGAGAGTGGGTCAACCAACAAGTTGCTCATTAGCCTTGCCCGTTGGCGACGAATGTCGGGAGTTTCGGCCAATACGTTGAGATCGGGAATTTCTTCGGGTTCCACAACGTTGCGCGCCAACTCTTCAACATGCCCCTTACGCCGTCCCCAGTCGGCCAGGGCCGTACCGCAAATAATACCCGATACAATGCCCACTGTGGCTAAGCCCAAGGCCAGATCCGCACCTTCTGCAAAGCCTAGCTCGTTGAGCGTATCAACCATGCCGCCAGCGGTACCGTGTCCACCTTCAAACCCAATTTCGATCAGGCAAGCTGCAATGGGATTGATGCCAAATAAGGGGCCTAAAATGAGCAAGGTCACCAGACCACCCACCACATACTGCCCCCAGGCCAGGGTTTGACCAAAGATTACCTGAGGCGCAGCCTTCTCCCAAATATCGCGCGGTCGGGGAATTGTCTCTCCCAGAAACAGCGCCGCAAACACAATATTGATAAAGACACCGGGGGATTGAGACCATACGGTGCGAATAGGCTCGGTAAACAGCCCGTTCGCCAGGGGTGATTCTGAACCGGCTACAGAGGTTGCGATCGCCCCCAACACTTGTGGCCCTAGCAGCAGCGCCAGTGCCCCAGCAATAATTGACGCTGGTAGATATAACCGCTGAAACCACCGCACACGATGCTTGATAGCGCGGCCTAGCAGCAACAGTAGTGCCAGCAAAACGTAAGCAAATAAAGCGTCTCTTAAATTAAACACAGGTTTCCTCAGATGAATGGCAGCTATCAACCAAACCCACCAGGAGCGTGGTTGGTCATACAAATGGCGATCTGTCAGGCACATCAGCGCGATCGCAACCCGACTAGGAACACCATGCACATCATTTGTCCCCCTGCATGTATCGTTCAAAAATTGACTGGTGCAAAGGGTCTTATCAAAAAGGGTCTGTTGAGTTTGATCAAATACTGCTAGGACTGCCGCACTTCATCTAAAAAATCAGGAGTTGAATAATAGTTAGAGCGCTAAGCACTCCAAATATCATTCAACTGCGTCAGTCCTGCCTGCTAAACCACCAAACCCCTAACAGATCCTATTTAGCTCCCTATTAAGCCAGACTGCCGTAGCGAAGTTAACCATGTGACACTAACTGTTACAGAGGTCAACCTTTTGGAAGAGGCAGGGATTTGCCTAAACATTTGCGAGTGGGATTGCCATGCTTGCGATCGCGACTGCTCAGTTGGGGCAAACGAGTCGGGTTGAAAGTCCCGGTTCAGTCAAGGCTTTCAACACTCCAACCGTTCATCAGCCGAGTGGGCACCATTGGGCATTGGGCGTAAAACGACATCCCGCCGCAAGTAAAGCGGGTGGCGAGGTTGCCCAGTCTTAGTTAAACCCAGGCATTGCGGGTTATAGCTTGCCAAGAGTTGATACATCGTGCGATCGCGCGCCTGCAAATATCCCCAATTTCCCCAGGCCAGCACCACAATTTCGGCTTTCTCGGCAGCCTGCTGCACGTACCAATCATTTTCTGTGCCAACCGGATCGGCAGCTAGCCGCAGCTGTTGTGGATGGGTCGACCGATAGGCAAACAGATTCACCACCTCGACCGCTCCAAAGCCCCAAGCCTGAGCAAACCCTATGCATCGACGAATGGTGGGGTCATTGGCGATTGCAGTTGCTGTGCTGGGATTCAGCATCACAAAGGCCAACCGTGGCAAGGCAGCATCCCACTCGCGCCAAAGGGTGTAGCGATAGGTTCCTGTGGCGTCAAACACAGCGTTACTATCTCGCAGTTCGACCATGGCTTGGCGTTTGTTTCTTAAACTGCAACCAGACAAAATTTGGAAATGGCTCCCAGCATACTAACGAGTATCCACAATTGTGTCGCTCAAGTCGCTCAAGGAGTTGCAAGATGAACCGCTCAGTTCGCGATCGCCTACAGTCCATGCTGGTGTTGGGAATGTTGTTGAGTGGAACGCTGGCGGGTTGCGCTCCGGCAACGACGGAATCAACGATGGAAGCATCGGGAGGAACCGCCTCAAACCAGATGGAAATGAGTGGACGTGCGCCTATGGATATGGCGGCTGCGCCCGCCGCCGATGTGGCCCAATCCGTCAGCGAAGCTGTGGCCGAAGTTCCTAAAGCCGCACCCCAGCTGATCAAAACAGCCAATATGACGCTCACTGTGGACTCGGTGGAGCAAAGCCTAGAGCGTATTCGAGCGATCGCTCAACAGCAACAAGGAGACATCATCGGGCTGCAAAATCAAAACCCAGCCGATCCCAGCGTTCGCCACATTGCCACCATTCAGCTCCGCATTCCGCAAGCCCAGCTCGACGCAACGCTCAAGGCCCTGTCAGATGTGGGAACGGTTCAGCAACAGTCCATCAGCGCCAGTGATGTATCTACTCAACTGGTAGATTTTGAAGCTCGGCTGCGCAATCTGCGCCAAACCGAGGAAATGCTGCTGGGCATTATGCGGCGCTCAGGCGGTATGACAGATGTGCTCCAGGTTGCGAGAGAACTCAGCACCATTCGCAACTCGATTGAGCAAACCGCCGCACAGCTGAACTCACTCAAAACTCAAGTGGCCTATTCCACAGTCAATCTTCAAATTGAGCAGGCGATCGCCTCCATTCCTCCCCAAACGCCACTCAACACCCAGCTCCAAGACTCCTGGGAACAAGCAACCCATGCCGTTGGAGAACTGACCACAGGTTTGCTCAAGCTAGGCTTGTGGCTGGTGGCCTTTAGCCCTTACTGGATTGTGCTATCCGTTGGAGCCGCCGCAATCTACCTGCGCACTCGCCGCCCATCCCCTCTCAGTGATGAACCAACGGAGCCACCCGCAACTGCAAATTAGCCTCAGAAAAGCTCATTTTTGCGTGCGCAACATGCACGTAAAAATGGGCACTTCAGCTTATCCATAACTCACGTCCCATAACCACAGTCCCACACACTAAAACCGCTGCACCAGCAGTTGCCAGAGCAGCGGTTAATTTACAAATACGACAAGAAGCGCGATCGCCCTTAGTCTCGAATTACCTTCTAGTAAGCATCTTGCAGCTCAAAAAAGTCAGGCGAGATGTAGTCCTTACGCAGCGGGTAACCCACCCAATCCTCAGGCATCAAAATGCGTTTGAGGTTTGGGTGACCTTCGTACACAATGCCGTACATATCGTAGGTTTCTCGCTCTTGCCAGTCGGCGCCTTTCCAAATCCAATACACCGAGGGCACCCGCGGATCTTCCCGAGGCACAAACACCTTAATGCGAACTTCTTCAGGCTCGGTCACATTGTCCGCCACCTTGATCAGGTGATACATACTCACCAGTTCACCGCCGGGGCCAGTGTCATAGCCAGCCTGACACTGCAAACAGTTAAAGCCGTAGGCATACATCGCTGTCGCAAACGGCACCAAGAATTCCCGATCGACCTTGATGACTTCCACCTTTGCCTGATCGGGTTCCATGATCTCATGCTCAAACCCTTGCTCAGTCAGCCATCGAGAGACCTTACCTGCTTCTACGATAGGAGCGGCTTCTGCTTCATTCCCTGCAGATGCTTTTGGTTCTTCAGCCACGCTCAACCTCCTCTTTATCGGCCTGCAATGCTTCAGGCATAGGCATTCCCATCGCCTGCATTAACTCTTTTGGCGGAGCCTTGCGCGTATCCAGCTCCAGATATTGTCCAGTTAGGATGGGAGACACTTCCTTCAGCTTGTGAGGAATCGTGTGGTACCGATGCGACGGGGCGATGACTCCACGCTCTGCCCCTGCTTCGCTGGAAATCTTTTTCCGCAGCTTAATGATGGCATCCATAATGGCCTCGGGCCGAGGAGGACATCCGGGGATGTAGACATCTACAGGAATAAGTTTGTCCACTCCGCGCACGGCCGTTGTGGAATCCATGCTGAACATGCCGCCCGTAATCGTGCAAGCACCCATCGCAATCACATACTTTGGATCGGGCATTTGTTCGTAAAGGCGAACCAAAGCAGGGGCCATCTTCATGGTGATGGTTCCAGCCGTGATGATGAGATCGGCCTGACGCGGGCTAGACCGAGGCAACAATCCAAATCGGTCGAAGTCGAACCGCGAGCCAATCAGAGCTGCAAATTCAATAAAGCAGCAGGCCGTTCCATAGAGCAATGGCCACAAGCTCGATAGTCGTGCCCAGTTGTAGAGATCATCTACCGTCGTCAAAATGACATTTTCTGATAGATCTTGGGTGACTTGCGGCTTGCCAACCGGGCTCAAAAGCTTTGCGGCTGGATCGAAATCCGTAGAGGTTCCGGGATTCATGACCATTCCAATGCTCCTTTCCGCCAGGCGTAGACTAGACCAATAACAAGGATGGCAATAAAGATCAGCGCTTCTACGAAGGCGAGAAGTCCCAACTGATTGAACGCGACTGCCCAAGGATAGAGGAAGACGGTTTCAACGTCGAAGACGACGAACACCAACGAAAACATGTAATAGCGAATATTAAACTGAATCCAGGCACCGCCAATGGGTTCCATCCCAGACTCATAGGTTGTACGACGCTCGACGCCCTGCCGTTTTGGGCGTAGCACTTGCGAACTGACAATTGCAATGACGGGAACCAAACTGCAGACAATTAGGAATCCCAGGAAGTACTCGTAGCCGCTAAGAACAAACACAATCCAACTTGCCGCTATCTACTGGTTGAGTCTCTAACAATGTTACTCTTTTTTTCAATTTGTTTCTGGATACTGGGGCTACGAACGATTCAAGTTTCTCGAAGTGAGATCTAAGTGAAACCTATAGGAGCGAGGGTTAGTATCGCGATAGGGATCAAGCAGGATCGGCCTGGAGGATGAAATTGAGCTGGTTTTGCCCGATCGCTGCCGTGAATTTCTTCAAGCCTGGGCTGGCGATCGCAAGGCATCTTTCTAGGTTGACTTGGCTAGCATCTGGATCCGGCAGTTGGCAAAAAAACGCGCTAGCGTAGCCGATAGAGGTCTTTCTCTAGACGGATTATTTCAAAACTGCACATTTTTTGTATGGCTAGAAGTCACTTAATTCAGGTGTTACGCCAAGCCTATGCGCGATCGCGCACTCTTCCGCAATGGGCGGCGTTGCATTCACCACCCTCGCCAGAGGCAATCCTCAATCAACCAATGTCGCGGCGGCGCGTGCTGCAAGGAGGATTGCTCACTGTCGGGGCGTTGGGTCTAAAACCTGGAGGCGTGGCCCGGTGGAGACTGCCCAGTGCAGAAGCAGCCAAGGTGCTGGTGGTTGGGGCGGGTGTTGCCGGACTCACCGTTGCTTACCGCTTACAGCAAGCCGGAATTTTTGCGGATGTGGTGGAGGCCAGTCCTCGGGTGGGTGGTCGTCTGCGGAGCCTGAGCCAACTGGTTGGCTCGGATGATGTGGTGGAGCTAGGCGGCGAATTTATTGATACGCAGCATACAGCCGTGCGATCGCTCGCCAATGAGCTTGGGCTAGAAATGGTCGATCTGCGGCTCGCCGACGAAGGACTGGCCGCAGAAGTGTTGTACTTTGGCGGAAAAACCATTTCCCAAGATTGGGTAATTGACGCATTTGCTCCATTGGCCGAGCGCATTAGTCACGATTTGGCTCAGCTCACAAAGCGTGACCTGTCGTATCGCAACCCTAGCCGCATCGCCAAACAGCTCGATCGCCTGTCACTCAGCCAATATTTAGACAGTGCAGATGTTGATCCCCTGATCAAAAAGCTGGTGGAAGTGGCCTACATAACCGAGTACGGACGCGATGCAGACGACCAAACCTGTTTAAACATGCTGTTTTTGATTGGGGCAGAAGTAGGCAAGTGGAGCACCTACGGCGTGAGCGATGAGCGCTGGCACGTGCGCGGTGGCAACGAGCAAATTCCCCAAGCGCTCCGGCAACGACTCAAGCAGGATGTCGAAACTGATACTCGGCTAGAAGCAATTCACAACGGGGGAACCAACCGCTATCGCGTTACGCTGCGACAAGGCAGCACCAGCCGCGATCGCACATATGATGCGGTGGTGCTCGCGGTTCCGTTTTCACTCCTGCGGCACGTTAATTTGGCAATCGACCTGCCACCCTTGAAACGACAAGCCATTCAGCAGTTGGGATACGGCACCTGTAGCAAACTGGCCGTTCCCTTCTACGAGCGCATTTGGCGCGATCGCTATCGCTCGACCATCAGCATCTACACAGATCAACCGTTTCAAAATACCTGGGAAAGTGCCCGCTATCGGCAAGGTTCAGTTGGGTGGGTCACCGATTTGCGCGGGGGAACGGAGGGTTTAAAGCTGGGTGGAGGCGACATTTCGGTTCATGCCGATCGCCTAACTCAGTCGCTCAATGCCCTGTTTCCAGGCATCGATCAGGTCAAGCGGGTCGAGGCTTTGCGAGCATTTTGGGCTGCCGAGCCCTATGCCCTAGGCTCGTACTCGTGCTACCTACCAGGCCAGTGGACCACCTTTGGCGGCATAGAAGGCGAATCGGTTGGCAACCTATGGTTTGCAGGCGAACACTGTTCGTTAGCATCGCAAGGTTATATGAATGGCGCTGTAGAAACGGCTGAGGTCGCCGCCCAAAAAGTTTTGCAACGATTGGGGAGCCAGGTGATATAGCCGGGGCAATCGCTCACGAAAGAGCACCCAACGGAATAGCCAGCACAGAAGCTTGCGCTAAGCAAACTTAAAGAGAAGCTTAAAAACCAGGCCCAACTTAGGCCTGGTTTTGTAAACTTATATGGACTTTAAGCATAAATACTTACCTATAGCCGCCGTCTTGGATAGAGGCGGATTTTGTGATGCCCGTTTTGATTCGATATGCAAAAAATTAGCGCAGCAGAGCTTCTTCGTGCCTATGCAAACGGCCAACGAGAGTTTCGAGGTGTCGATTTGCGGCAAGCAGATCTCTTTGAGTGCAACTTACAGGACATTGACCTTCAAGGCAGTGACTTGAGCGGCGCTTATTTAGCCTATGCAAATCTAAGCCGCGCCAATTTGCAACATGCAGTGTTACAAGGTATCGAGCTCAGCAACTCCCGCATCCAATCGGCAAACCTGACACGAGCAATTCTCCATTTGGCCAACTTATCCAGAGCAACGCTTTCCTACTCCAAGTTGCACCATGCCGACTTGACCAGCGCAACCTGCCAAACTACCGATTTTCGCTACGCTGACTTGAGTCACGCCAACCTTTCCATGGCAAATCTCACCCAGGCCAATTTGGAGCGATCGCAGCTCAACGGCACCAATCTGTGTGGCAGTTGTCTATTTCGCGCTCAGGGGGTAGACCTTAGCTCAGCCATTTATGACGATCGCACCATTTTCCCCAGTGGCTACCGCGAAGGCGGGCAATAACGGGGAGAAGCGCAAAAGGCTTGGGAAATCGATACTAAACCGACGTGAGTTATGGATAATCTGAAGTGCCCGTTTTTGCGTGCGCAACGTGCACGCAAAAACGGGCTTTTCTGAGGTTTTCGCGGTGCGAAAACCTCAGAAAAGCCCTTAACCGAAACTGACGTTAAGCCGAATCCTAAGCCCTGAGAACAAGTGCGTAAAGAGCCTTAGAACAGATTTAAATCGGTAACAGCCCCCAGGCTGCTCGAGGCCACGAGCTTGGCATATTTTGCCAACACACCGCTTGTGTAGCGGGGGGGACGAGGCTTCCAGTTCGCGCGGCGGGCTGCCAACTCTTCATCCGATACATTGACTTGCAGCAACCGGGCATCGGCATCAATGGTAATGCTATCGCCCTCTTGCACCAGGGCGATCGTGCCACCCACAAAGGCTTCGGGCGCAACATGACCCACCACCATACCATAGGTTCCCCCTGAGAAGCGGCCATCGGTGATCAAACCCACAGAATCACCTAACCCTGCGCCAATAATGGCCGAGGTGGGAGCCAGCATCTCTCGCATACCGGGACCACCCTTGGGACCTTCGTAGCGAATCACCAGTACATCGCCAGGATTGATCGTTTTGGCCAAAATTGCGGCTAAGCAGTCTTCCTCTGACTCAAACACACGAGCCGGCCCGGTGATGCTGCGGTTCTTGATGCCGGTCAGCTTGGCAACAGAACCTTCGGTCGCCAAGTTTCCTTTCAAAATGCCGAGGTGGCCTTGGGGATACATTGGATTATCCCAAGGACGAATCACATCTTGATCGGCACGGGGTTCTTCCGGGATATCGCGCAGCACTTCGGCAATGGTTTGCCCGGTCACGGTGAGGCAGTCGCCATGCAGCAAGCCATGGGCCAGCAGCATCTTCATCACCTGGGGAATGCCGCCTGCGCGATGCAAGTCCGTTGCGACGTAGCGACCTGAGGGTTTGAGATCGCACAACACAGGGACGCGGGCACGAATGGTCTCAAAGTCATCCAGCGTGAGGGGGACTCCAGCAGAGTGGGCGATCGCCAAAAAGTGCAGCACTGCGTTGGTTGAGCCGCCCACCGCCATAATCACGGAGAGCGCATTCTCAATCGATTTGCGGGTAATAATGTCGTGAGGACGAATATTGTTGCGAATCGCATCGACCAGCACCTTACCAGCCAGTTCCGTATTCTCAGCTTTTTCGGGATCTTCTGCTGCCATGGTGGAGGAGTACATCAGGCTCATGCCCATAGCCTCAAACGCTGAAGACATGGTGTTGGCGGTATACATTCCACCGCAGGAGCCAGCACCAGGACAGGCGTTGCGCTCGATCGCCATCAGCATGACTTCATCGATTTTGCCAGCGCTGTACTGACCCACCGCCTCAAACGAGCTGACCACCGTGAGGTCTTGATCGTTGTAGTGCCCAGGCTTGATGGTGCCGCCGTACACAAACACAGCGGGAATATTCATACGGGCGATCGCAATCATGGCACCGGGCATATTTTTGTCGCAGCCACCAATCGCCAGCACGCCGTCCATGCTCTGACCGTTACACGCGGTTTCAATCGAGTCGGCAATGACATCTCGCGACACGAGGGAATATTTCATCCCCTCGGTACCCATGGAAATGCCATCGCTGATGGTAATCGTGCCAAACAGCTGCGGCATCCCGCCACCCGCTCGAATCCCCACCTGTGCCTTTTCGGCCAGCGGCGCAATGCCCATATTGCAAGGGGTGATGGTGCTATAGGCACTGGCCACACCCACAATGGGCTTATTAAAGTCCTCATCCGTAAAGCCAACCGCCCGCAGCATCGCCCGGTTGGGGCTACGTTGCACACCCTGCGTCACGACTTGGCTTCTCAAATTCTCCGCCATGCTGAACATTCCTCTCAAATGCTGGTTTCTCCTGCGCTGGTTCGGAGCTCTGCATGTCCGCAACGGTGAGAGCAATTTCCGAATCAGCAAACGGCTATTCAACCGTTCAAAGGTCTATTCTCCCAAAACAATTACCCACTCGTAAGACACAATTCCCCTAGTTTCCTTGCGAGATTGTCAACCTCAACCAGGATTCAGGTTGCGATCGCCGTTAGGGTGCCGATCTCAGTAGTATCCACGTCTGCCAACCTCATCCCACTGCTGAAAACCGCAGGAGGGTCAACAGTCGTGCAAAACCGCAAGCAGGCTGGGCAAATGCCGATCTCTTGATCATAGCTCTCCTGACTCCTGTTCACAGGTTGCACCGCAAAACGTGCGATCGCATCCCGAAACTGGGCACCCTAAACCATGAGCGAAAAGGCCTCAGGTTCGAGAGTTATATGGATGTAGACGAATTGCTGAATCACTACATATCCGGCATTCGAGATTTTCGAGAAGTAAACTTTGTCGGTGCCAATTTAGAAGGTCAAGACTTACGAGAAGTCAACCTGCGCCGCGTCAATCTCAGCGGTGCCAATCTTCAAGACGCCGATCTGAGCCTTGCCAACCTGCGAGAAGTTAACCTCACCGGGGCCAACCTCACCGGGGCCAACCTCTCTCGAACCAACCTCATCGGGGCAAATCTTCACAATGCCATCCTTTCCAAAGCCGATCTCACCGAAGCAGGTCTTCGGGGTGCAAAACTCACCAACGCCACCATTTATGGAGCGACCCTTACCGGAGCGAGTATTGCCGAAGCGATTTTGGATGGAGCCGACCTCACCGAAGTGGACCTGAGCGAATCAAGCTTGAATCGCGCCAAGCTAGTTAAGGCCAATCTATCTCGTGCCAACTTGGAAAATGCTAACCTGTCCAACGCCAACCTGAATGAAGCCTTGCTAGAAGGGGCCTGCCTCGTTAGCGCTATTTTGCAAGGCGCCAGTTTGGAAGAAGCCGACCTGCGCGATGCCGACCTGAGCCGGGCTCGCATGGGCAGCGCCAACCTCATCAACGTCAACCTCGTCAATGCCAGCCTGCGCGGAGCCAACCTTAGCTGGACATCGTTGCGGGGTGCCAACCTGTGCAAAGCCAACCTGTATCGGGCCAATCTCAACTGGGCCAACCTGAGCGAGGCCAATCTCACCGAAACCGTGCTGATTAGCGCCAAAATCTACTGTGTGAATTTTCACAATGCCACCCTAGCTGGCACCCTCATGCCCGATGGTATTCCCAACGCTTAATTCAACCCAGTCGCCTCTGGAATGATGGGTTCCTTTTTCCCTGGGTCATGCTCCTTCCCCGATTTCGAGTTGGGAGTGTCAAGATGAGAGTGAAATGCGGTTGTTTCTATAGCTATGTCAGATCATCCCAGCTCCATTTCACAGCACTTTCACGAACGTACCAAGTACGATCCAAAGTCGTTGTCGAGTAAGGCTTATACTCCCGATTGGAATAAGCAACCCATTCCGTTTAAGGAGTACAAAATTGGGGCAAGCTACGACCTAAAGCCGTATCTCTCCCACCAAGACGATGCCAATGATCCCGATTGGCAGTGGCGGAGGCTGTCGCGGCTCCTGTTTTGTAGCTATGGTCTCACGCTCAAAATGGTGATGCTCAATGGCGACCCGGTGTATTTACGAGCGGCACCATCGGCGGGCGGCCTGTATCCCGCTGAGGTATACCTACTCTCGCGGGGGACTCCCATGTTGCCAGCGGGGCTCTATCACTACCAGCCTCAATCCCATTCCCTGGTGCACTTTTGGGAAGACAATATCTGGACGATGCTGCAAGATGCGTGCCTATGGCATCCCATTTTGGAGCACACTCAACTGGCTCTGGTAACCACGACCGTTTTTTACCGATCGGCATGGCGCTATCTCGACCGGGCCTACCGTCGCATTTTGCTGGATACGGGGCATTTGCTGGGCAATATTGAGCTTGCTTGCGCCATTAATGATATGCGGCCCCATTTGATTGGCGGATTTATTGATGAGCTACTCAATCGGTTGCTGTATCTCGATCCTGAGCAAGAAGGGGCGATCGCCGTTGTGGCATTGGCCGATTTACTAGAGGTCAGCCAAAACTTGCCGGCCTCCCCCACCACGCTACCGTCGCAGGTGCAGACTAGTTACCCAACATTGGCGGATGGAGATTTGTGGGCCTACCTGCACGACGCGACTGCCATTACCAAAGATCAAGCTGTCGATTACAAAACCCAGAGTTTGGCAGCCAAACCGCGAGAGGCCGACTCACCAGAGCGTGACGATAAATATAACTTTCCGTTTTGTCTGAAGGTCGCAACGTTGAGTCCGCCGATCGACTGGCAAGACAACCTAGGTGGCTTAGAGCGCACCATCCTAAAACGACGATCGACTCGGGCTTACAGCGGCAAGAATTTAACCCTAGATCAGCTCAAACAGCTCTTAGATTTCACCTATCAACCGCAGCATTATTTGGAACAGGGGCTCGATCGCGCACCAGACTATTTCGATTTGAGTTTGATTGAGACGTTTGTGGCCATTTCTGGTGTGGATGGCATGGAGGAAGGCTGTTACTATTACGCTCCCCGGGCGCAAGAGCTACGGCAGATTCGCTTCAAAAATTTTCGGAAGGAGCTGCATGGCTTGTGTCTGGGGCAGGATTTGGGGCGCGATGCAGCCGCAGTGTTGTTTCACACAGCAGACTTAACGCAGGCAGTAGCCAAACATGGCGATCGCGCTTATCGCTATCTCCATTTGGATGCAGGACATTTGGCGCAGCGGCTTAACTTAGCAGCTATATACCTGGGCTTGGGGGTTAGCGGCATTGGCGGTTTCTTTGATGATCAGGTGAATGAAGTGTTGGGAATTCCACCGGATGAGGCCGTGCTGTACATTACCACGCTGGGTCAGCCCAAGCCCGAATAGCGTTTCTACTAACCCCACTCCTGAATTGCGATCGCCAACTCTTGCTGCACCGTAATCGGCTGAGCTGGATCGGACACTAGCGACTGTAGGCGTTCGTAAGCACTCGCAGCATCCAACTTTTTGAGCGCCGCCAAGGCATGCAGTTTTAGGGTCATGCTGGGATGGGCCGCCAGCGTTAATAGAGCCTCTAGGGCCACAGGCTCTCCTAATTGGCCAAGTTCTTGGGCAATGGTTTGCTGAATGAGGATCGGTTGCGGCAGCGTTGCCGCTTTGGGCAGCAAATTGATCAGGCAGTGAGCTGCATCCGGAGTCAGCGAGGGTTTGCGCACTCGTCCCAGCGCTGCAATCAGCTCTAGCAACACTTCAACAGGTAACGTGTCGGGTTGGGCCGCATACTCACTCAAGGCTTGAAGCGCTGCGGCAGTATCGATCCACCCCAATGCTCGAATCACGGTCACATGCACCGACAATGCAAGATAAGGCAAAGACAGAGCCCGCTGCAACGCCTTGACCGCATGGGTGGTGCCGACTCGGCCTAGGGCGATCGCCGCCTGCTGACACACCGTTGTATCGGGATCATTCAACAAAGGCTGAATCAGGCCCGCCAGATCGGCATGGGATACCGCATCTGGCCAAAAGCTGAGATCGGTCACAGCCGTACACCGCACCCGACTGGAGGGATCATGCAGTGCATCCATTAGCAACGGCACCACCCGCGGATCTTCAAAATTGCTGAGGGCAGATAATGCGGCAGCCCGCACCGAGGGATCGGCATCAGACACGACGGAGAGCAGGGGATCAACTACATCTCCACTGCGGATTTGCGCCAACGTTTTGGTGGCGAGCAGGCGGGTGGACGGGTGATGCAACAGCTGAGCCAGTTCAGCAATGGCGATCGCCCCGTAGTTTGACAGGGCCGTCACAGCTGCTTCAATCAGCTCATCGCGAGGAGATTCTCGAATCACCTGTAGCAGGGCTGCCAGCACGGTGGGATGCCGAAGTTCACCCAGAATGCGAGCCGCAAACCATCGTAGTTCTGGATCGGCATCGGCATTTTGCAAGCGTGCAATCAACGGTTCGGTGAGGCACGGCATTTGCTCTGCGAACGCTTCGCCGAGCGCGGCAAAGATGCGGCTTACCTCCCACCGTTCTTGAAAATCGCCGTCGTCTAAAACACGCAGCGCCAAGTCTAAAATCACCCAATCTTGATCAGCCAAGACGTTTGAAGATTCCGCCTTGGCATCCGTCACATTGAACGAACCCACGATTTGATGGAGGCTCTGCACCACGGAATACCAGTCCTCCATTCGAGCAGATGCGATCGCCTGACTAATAAGCTCAGCAAGCTGCGTTGCTGATACCGTCACGTCTGAATGCTGATTCATATCTGCCCATCTGTTGCGTGCTCCTGGATTGTGTCACACCTTTCGGGATGTTCCAAAGCAGATATATGCAATTTTTGCATCAACCTCATGCGATAAATTCACACATTGCAATAATTTGTAATCGCAGATACGAATTCCCCTGTTGCATCCGCCTACCGTAGTTCTCAATCCAAGAAATAAGGGTTGCAGAACAACAAACCCAGCAGGCAAGCGGCCTGCACTGCGGTTTGTTGGCTCTGAACCCTTGCTTCGACATGCAATTACGTCAAGTATATGACTAGCACCGTCCCCTCTGAGGTCACCCTCAATAAATTTGAAAAGTTAAAAGCGGAAAAGGATGGGCTCGCGGTCAAAGATGAGCTAGAGCAATTTGCCCGCCTCGGCTGGGAAGCGATGGATACCACCGATCGCGACCATCGGCTGAAGTGGATGGGGGTGTTTTTTCGTCCAGTCACCCCAGGCAAATTCATGCTGCGGTTGCGGATGCCCAGCGGCATTCTCACCAGTGGGCAAATGCGCGTGTTGGCAGAAATTGTGCAGCGATACGGTGAAGACGGCAGCGCCGACATCACCACGCGACAAAATTTGCAATTGCGCGGTATTCGCCTTGAGGACATTCCCGATATCTTTCAGCGGTTGAAAGAAGCGGGCATGACCAGTGTGCAATCGGGCATGGACAATGTTCGCAACATTACAGGGTCGCCTGTGGCGGGCATTGACGCAGATGAGCTGATCGACACGCGCGGCATTGTGCGCAAAGTGCAGGATATGATTACCAACAATGGCGAGGGCAACCCATCATTTACCAACCTGCCTCGAAAGTTCAATATTGCGATCGCGGGTTGTCGCGATAACTCGGTTCACGCCGAAATTAACGATATTGCCTTTGTGCCAGCCTACAAGGGCGATCGCCTTGGGTTTAACGTACTCGTGGGTGGCTTCTTCTCTGCCAAGCGCTGTGCTGCGGCCGTACCACTCAACGCCTGGGTTGATCCCCGTGATGTCGTTGCGCTGTGCGAAGCCATTTTGATCGTGTATCGCAATCATGGGTTGCGGGCCAATCGGCAAAAGGCACGGCTCATGTGGCTGATTGATGAATGGGGCATGGATAAATTCCGTGCTGAAGTGGAACAGCAGTTGGGCCACGCGCTGCAACCCGCCGCCCCCAAAGATGAAATTCTGTGGGATAAGCGAGATCACATTGGTATTCATGCTCAAAAGCAACCTGGGCTGAACTATGTAGGGTTGCATGTGCCTGTGGGTCGGCTGTATGCACCTGGTATGTTTGACTTGGCTCGCATTGCCGAAGTCTACGGCAGCGGCGAACTACGGCTCACCGTCGAGCAAAACATCATCCTGCCTAATGTGCCCGACTCTCGCCTTGGCGCATTGTTAAAAGAACCGTTGTTGGCAGATTTCTCGGTGACTCCGGGCAATTTGACACGGGGGTTGGTGTCCTGCACGGGTGCCCAGTTCTGCAACTTTGCCCTGATTGAAACCAAAAATCGGGCTAAGGAGATGATTCGAGAACTGGAAGCCGAATTGGAAACTTCCCAAGCGGTTCGCATTCACTGGACAGGCTGCCCCAACTCGTGTGGCCAACCCCAGGTCGCCGACATTGGCCTGATGGGAACCAAAAGCCGACGCGATGGCAAAACCATTGATGCGGTTGATATTTACATGGGCGGCAAAGTGGGCAAGGAGGCCGAACTTGGTTCCTGTGTCATGAAGGCTGTTGCGTGCGATGAGTTGAAGGATGTGTTGCGATCGCTCCTGATTGAGCACTTTCACGCCACTCCTCGTCAGCCATCTCCGATTTCCTAAATGCGCACCACCAAGCCAACAGGTTGCCAAGGACGCGCCTATTCACACCTATTGTCAGAGTTGTCCTGCTTCGATTGCCCTTAATTCCCCTTTGGGTCAAAGCCCACTCATACCAGACACAAACGCAAGGATTACCACCATGTCCAACCTTTCCCGACGCAAGTTTTTGGTCACCGCTGGTGCAACAACCGCTGCAACCCTGCTCATGCACGGATGTAGCTCTCAATCCAGCAACACCACCGCATCCAGCGATACCGCTTCGCCCAGCCCTGTTGCCGCTACCGATCCTCCCGAAGTCACCACCGCCAAGCTTGGCTTTATTGCCCTAACGGATGCAGCACCGCTCATCATTGCCAAAGAGAAAGGCATTTTTGCGAAATACGGTATGCCCGATGTCGAAGTGCAGAAGCAGGCATCTTGGGGTGCAACTCGCGACAACATTGTGCTGGGCTCAGGTGGTGGTGGTATTGATGGAGCCCACATCCTGACTCCCATGCCCTACCTCATTTCAACGGGCAAAGTCACGAACGGCAACAAAGTGCCAATGTACATCCTGGCGCGTTTGAACGTGAACGGACAGGGGATTCAGCTAGCCAACACCTATGCTGACTTAGCGGTAGAAGCAGACAGCTCACCGCTCAAAGCGGCATTTGCCAAAACAAAGGCTGACGGCAAAGAGGTCAAGGTTGCAATGACATTCCCTGGCGGCACCCACGACCTTTGGATTCGTTACTGGTTGGCTGCTGGCGGCATCGATCCTGACAAGGATGTGTCTACGATTGTGGTTCCGCCACCGCAAATGGTTGCCAACGTAAAAACCAACACGATGGAAGCATTTTGCGTGGGCGAACCGTGGCCACTGCAAACCGTGAACCAGGATGTTGGCTACAACGCCCTAACCACAGGCGAACTGTGGATGAACCACCCCGAGAAGGCGTTTGCCATGCGCTCAGACTGGGTTGATCAGCATCCCAAAGCGGCAAAGGCTCTATTGATGGCCGTGCTGGAAGCTCAGCAATGGTGCGACAAGGACGAAAACAAAGAGGAAATGTGCCAGATCGTATCGAAGCGGGAATGGTTCAAAGTGCCTTACGAAGACATCATTGATCGCTCGCAGGGAATCTACGACATGGGTGTTCGTCAGTTTGAAAGTAAGGAATTGATGCAGAAATACTGGCGTGATAATGCATCCTATCCCTACAAGAGCCATGATTTGTGGTTCCTGACGGAGGATATTCGCTGGGGCTACTTCGAGCCCGATCTCGATACGACAGCTCTGATTGATCAGGTCAACCGCGAAGACTTGTGGCGTGAGGCCGCTCAGGCTCTAGGAGTCCCCGAATCCGAAATTCCCACCAGCACGTCGCGTGGAGTAGAAACTTTCTTTGATGGCACCACCTTTGATCCAGAAAATCCCCAAGCTTATCTCGACAGTTTGGCCATTAAGCGGGTGTAACACATGAGGCAAATCAGGCTTTCGTAATTGGTAACGAAGCAACATCGTGGAATCACATATGCGATCGCCAATACATGTTGTAATTCGTACCGTTTCCTTTACGATCGCCTGATCCCTTTCCTATCTCTTGTTGTGTAAATACGTCTGCACAGAATGGGGATTGGTTAACGCAGGTGATTCACGCTTGTGTTCCGATTTCCATCTTCGTATCACCCACCAGTTGCGAATGTTCCGCTGTCCCCCTTGTTGTTTTTCTGGTTGCTGAATATGACGATTAGCTCTTCTCGTTCCAGGCCAAATCCCGTTCTTTACTTGCTGTCGCGAATTAATCTTCGCAAGATATTGACCTCTGCCGTCGCGATCGCCGTTGTGTTGTTGATCTGGCAACTGCTGTGTTGGAACAACGAACCGCTGCCTTCTCCTTATCGAGTTCTCACCGATACCTGGGATTTGATCATTGACCCATTCTTTGACAACGGAGGAACAGATGTTGGCCTGTTCTGGCAAATTTTAGCCAGTCTTAAGCGGGTGGCGATCGGCTTTTGCCTGTCGGCGATCGCTGGCATTGCAATTGGAATTATCATTGGCAGCAATCGGGTCATTTACGATGCGCTAGATCCCATTTTTCAGGTATTGCGCACCGTGCCACCCCTGGCTTGGCTACCCATTTCGCTAGCAGCCTTTCGGGATAGTGAACCCTCTGCAATTTTCGTCATTTTCATTACGGCAATTTGGCCCATTCTCATCAATACTGCGGTAGGCGTGCAGCAAGTCCCTCAAGACTACAAGAACGTGTCAAAGGTGCTGCGGCTTAGCAAAATTGACTACTGTCTGAATGTGCTGTTGCCTTCTACCGTGCCCTATGTCTTTACCGGATTGCGCATTGGCATTGGTTTGTCTTGGCTCGCGATTGTTGCAGCAGAAATGCTGATTGGCGGTGTTGGCATTGGCTTCTTTATTTGGGATGCGTGGAACAGTTCTCTAATTAGCGAAATCATCCTGGCTCTGGTGTATGTCGGAATTGTGGGCTTGCTGCTAGACAAGGTAATGCTGTGGCTGGGATCGCTCGTAGACCCTTCGGCTGAATAATTGGGAGAACGACATGAGAGCTTTTGTGGAAATTGACCACGTTGACAAGGAATTCTCGCTGCCGGGGGGCGATCGCTACGTCGCCTTAAGCAACATCAACCTCGACATTCAGCCTGGCGAATTTATCTCGCTGATTGGGCATTCGGGGTGTGGTAAGTCCACCCTGCTCAACATTGTGGCGGGGCTAGACCACGCCAGTTCTGGCGGCATTGTGCTGGAGGGTCGCGAGGTTAAGGAACCCGGCCCCGATCGCATGGTGGTCTTTCAAAACTATTCGCTGCTCCCCTGGAAAACCGTTCGCCAAAACATTGCCCTAGCCGTGGATGCGGCGATGAAAAAGCTCTCCAAGACAGAGCGGGCAGCTGTGGTGGAAGAGCACATTAAGTTAGTGGGTCTGACTCATGCGGCCGATAAACGGCCTGCAGAACTATCGGGTGGTATGAAGCAACGCGTGGCGATCGCCCGGGCTCTGGCCCTGCGCCCCAAGCTGCTGCTGCTAGATGAACCCTTTGGTGCGTTGGATGCGTTGACCCGCGGCAACCTGCAAGAGCGCCTGATGCAAATTTGTCAGGAAAGCGGCGTTACCTGTTTGATGGTGACCCATGATGTGGACGAGGCTCTGCTGCTGAGCGATCGCATCGTCATGCTCACCAACGGTCCCGCCGCCCAAATCGGCCAGATTCTGGAAGTACCGATTCCGCGTCCGCGTAACCGAATGGAGGTGGTGAACCATCCCAGCTATTACGGCTTGCGTAACGAAATCATTTACTTCCTCAACCAGCAGAAACGCCTGTCTCGCCGTAAAAAAGCAGCGCCTAGTGTGGCGATCGCCCGCAACGGATTGGAGAAGGTTAACCTGGAGTTGGGCTTTGTGCCCCTCACCGACTGTGCGCCGCTGATTGTGGCCAAAGAAAAGGGCTTTTTCGAAAAGTATGGTCTGGAGCAGGTGACCCTGAGCCGCGAACCAAGCTGGAAGGCGATCGCCGATGGTGTTTGCTCCGGTCGGCTGGATGGTGCCGCCATGGTGGCAGGCATGCCTCTGGCCCTCACGTTGGGAATGGGCGATCGCTCCCCCACCGCCATTACCACCGCTCTCACCCTATCCCGCAATGGCAATGCCATTACTCTACATCGCAAGTTCTACGACCAAGGCGTGCGATCGCTCGAAGATTTCAAAGCCTACCTAGATCAAACGCCCGACACCGTTCACAACCTGGGCGTCGTGCATCCCTCATCCATGCACAACCTCATGCTGCGGCACTGGCTGGCTTCGGGCGGTATCGACCCCGACCGCGATGTTCTGCTGACCACCATTCCACCAGCACAAATGGTCGCCAACCTCAAAGCCGAGAGCATCGACGGCTACTGTGCAGGCGAACCATGGAACAGTCGCGCCATCCAAGAGGGTCTGGGCTTTGTCATCGCTACCGATCTGGATATTTGGGATGGCCATTGTGAGAAGGTGCTGGGCGTTCAAGATGAGTGGGCCAACCAACATCCCGAAACCCATCTAGCCATGGTCAAAGCTTTACTCGAAGCCTGCGAATATTGCGACGATCGCCGCCATCGAGAAGAAATTCTTGACCTGCTGTGCCAGCCACAGTATTTGGGCATGAGCGCCGATTACATTCGCCCCGGCTTTATCGATGCCTACGATATGGGCACCGAGATTGAACCGCAGCAATTGCTCCATTTCAACCAATTCTTTGTCAACAAGGCCAACTGTCCCGATCCGGTTGAGGGGTTGTGGATGCTCACCCAGCTCGCTCGCTGGGGTGTGGTGCCCTTTCCCAAAAACTGGCAAGAAATTTTGACTCGGGTTCGTCGGGTGGATGTGTTTAGCACAGCAGCTCGAGACTTGGGTGTGCCTCACCTATTGCGCGATCGCACCCCCGTCACCCTAGCCGATGGCACCGTGTTCAATCCCGACGATCCCATCCAATATCTCAACAATTTGGCAATCAAGCGCGATATTCGCATTCAAGAAATTGTGCTCGATCGGCCATCCGTTGCTGCGTAGGAACCGTTGTCGCTCAAGGTAATACTGACCTTGAGCCCGCGTCCTTATCCGTTGTCCTCATTCTTAAAACCCATGCAAACGCTCAACTCCACCCAACTTGCTACCAGTGAGACCCAACCCATTACCCAACCGAATTTTCTGGAAATTCGGGATGTTTCCAAAACGTTTGTCACCCCAAAAGGTGAATTTCCCGTATTGGACGGGGTCAACCTCTCGGTCAAAGAAGGTGACTTCATGTGCGTTATTGGCCACTCGGGCTGTGGCAAATCGACGCTGCTAAATATGGTGGCTGGCTTTTTGACCCCGACCGAAGGGGAGGTGCTGTTGCAGTCGCAGCGGATCGCCGAACCCGGCCCCGATCGCATGATGGTGTTTCAAAACTATTCGCTGCTGCCCTGGAAGAGTGCGTTTGACAACGTTTACTTGGCGGTGAACTCGGTCTACACCGGCAAAACCAAAGCCGAAAAGATGGAGATCGTGAACGAGAGTCTGGCCATGGTGGGGCTGACCGAAGCCGCTCACAAGTTGCCCAAACAGCTTTCGGGCGGGATGAAGCAGCGGGTGGCGATCGCTCGTGCGTTGGCCATTTGCCCCAAGGTGCTGATTTTGGATGAACCGTTTGGGGCGCTCGATGCCATCACCAAGGAAGAGTTGCAGGAAGAGCTGCTCAAAATTTGGACAGATCACAAAGTGACCGTTCTTATGATCACCCACGATATTGACGAAGCCCTATTTCTGGCCGATCGCCTGGTGATGATGACCAACGGCCCTTCTGCCACGATTGGCGAAGTGTTGGAGATTCCCTTTGAGCGGCCGCGCGATCGCACCCGCATTATGGAAGATCCCAAATTCTACGAGCTGCGCAACTACGTGCTTGATTTCCTCTTCCATCGCTTTGCCCACGACGAAGACTAAGGCCAACTCGTCCATTTTGGTGCTCTGTTTTGGTAGCTCGGTTTGGTGAAATGACTGAAATTCGCGCGATCTCGGGTTAGGGGGTCGCTGGCTTAAGCGACCTCCAACCTGACAGCATTTCGCTTCACTCAAGCCGTCATCCCGCCAGCAGCGCAGATGCCAGCAGGCCTTGCACTAATGGACGAGACCAATGAATGAAAGCAAGAGCAGGGGTGCGGGGTTATTCAACATACGCCATAACCCTGCATCCATCTTTACCCCATAACCTGGCTAGAACCTATGCCCCAACGGGGGATGGCTCTATCTAACCTCAAACCCGTATGACCTTGGATTGCGTTAAAACTGTTTGCCCCTACTGCGGAGTTGGTTGCGGGCTTGAAGCCGTACCTACCACCCAAAAAGACGGCACCTCCGGCTGGAAAATTCGGGGCGATCGCGCCCATCCCTCTAGCCAGGGGATGGTGTGCGTCAAAGGGGCAACCGTCATGGATGCCATCCATACCAATCGGTTGCTCCAGCCCCTCTACCGCGCAACGCTCGATCAGCCGTTGCAGCCGATTAGCTGGGATGCAGCCCTAAACCTAATTGCCGAGCGCATTCACACCACCCAACAGAACTATGACCGCGATGCGATCGCCATGTATGGCTCAGGCCAATTTCAAACCGAGGACTACTACGTTGCGCAAAAGTTAATCAAAGGCTGCTTGGGCACCAATAATTTTGATGCCAACTCGCGGCTGTGCATGTCATCTGCGGTATCTGGTTACATTCAGAGCTTTGGCTCCGATGGGCCACCGTGTTGCTATGACGACTTAGAACAAACAGACTGCGCCTTCTTAATTGGCACCAACACCGCCGAGTGTCATCCCATCATCTTTAATCGGCTGCGCAAGCACCACAAAGCCAATCCCCACGTCAAATTGATTGTGGTTGATCCTCGGCGGACACCCACCGCCGAAGCCGCCGATCTGCACCTTGCCATTCGCCCCGGTACCGATATTGACCTGCTCAATGGCATTGGCTGTCTGCTGTTGCAGCAAGAGGCTGTCGATATCTCATTTGTTCAACAGCACACGAATGGATTTGAAAACTACATCGAGGTCTTGCGCCACTATACGCCCACCGCAGTGGCTCAGCGTTGCGGCATTGACGAGGCAGATCTCAGGCTAGCGGCTCAATATTGGGCCGCATCGCATGCGGTGCTGTCGCTTTGGTCGATGGGCATGAATCAGTCCAGTGAAGGAACAGCCAAGGTGCGATCGCTGATTGATCTGCATCTCCTCACAGGCATGATTGGCAAACCCGGCGCGGGGCCATTCTCCCTGACCGGCCAGCCCAACGCTATGGGTGGCCGTGAAGCAGGGGGCTTGGCTCATCTGCTACCGGGCTATCGCTCTGTCAAAAACGCCAACCATCGCCGGGAGCTTGAGCAATTTTGGAATTTGCCTGCGGGTCATTTGTCAGCCCAGGTCGGTCGCACCATTTGCGATACCATTGAAGGCTTGGAAACTGGCGACATTCGTTTTTTGTGGATTGCGGCGACCAATCCCGTTGTCAGTCTGCCCGACTTAGACCGAGTCAAAGCAGCGCTAGAGCGATCGCCCTTTACGGTCTACCAAGATGCCTACTACCCAACCGAAACCAGCCAATTTGCCCATTTGCTGCTGCCCGCCGCCCAATGGAGCGAAAAAACTGGATGCATGACCAATAGCGAGCGCGTGGTGACGCTCAGCCAAGCTTTTCAAGAACCGATGGGTGAGGCCAGATCCGATTGGAGCATTTTTGCGGAGGTGGGTCGCCGCCTCGGATTTGGGCACCAGTTTGCCTTTGAAACTAGCGCAGACGTGTTTGCCGAATTTGTCCAGCTCACGCGCGATCGCCCCTGCGATATGGCCCACATCAACCACGCGCGGCTTCAGGCCGTAGGGCCACAGCAATGGGGCAAGCCAGAAATTCAAGCTTCATCCCCCTCTGGCGCCACACCAGCATCTGGCTCAGCTCGGCTCTATACCAATCATCATTTTGCCACAGCCGATGGTCGCGCCAACTTTGGGGCATTTCACTCTCGTGGCTTGGCCGAGCCACCCAATCCCGACTATCCCTTTGTCTTTACTAACGGTCGCCTGTATGGTCACTGGCACACTCAAACGCGCACCGGCCATATTGAAAAAATTCGGCAAATGCACCCACAGCCTTTTCTAGAAATTCACCCGCGAGATGCTGCAACTTTGGGGGTGGAGCAGGGAGATATCGTGGAGGTGCGATCGCGCCGAGGCTCGGCCCAGTTCCCAGCAAAGATTACCCGTGGCATTGCCCCCGGCACCGTATTCGCCCCAATGCATTGGGGCTTCCTGTGGGCAGACCACGCTGAAATTAATGTGCTCACCCACCCCACCAGTTGCCCCGACTCGCGCCAACCCGAGCTAAAAGCCTGCGCCGTTCAGCTCATTCCGGTTGCCCAGTTGCCATCGTTAGAATGCATTGAATCGCCCAAAGCCATGACAGCTTCCAACAGTTAATTCCGCTAAGTCGTAACTGACCGTCAGCTCCGGGGTTGTCTTTCACACTGGACTTACGCATTGGTGCTGTGGGTGGTTGTTGAAAGAACCTGAGTTTTGGATAAGCTGAAAAGCCCAATTTTGCGTGCGCGTCGCGTACGCAAAATTGGGCTTTTCTGAGGGTTGCGCGACGCGCAACCCTCAGAAAAGCTCTTAACCAAAACTGACGTTTTAAAGAAGACAGCCTACAACAACCATCCACATGTTGAACGACATCGACACCATGAAAAAACCAAACCCTAAAACTCTGTGCGGACGGTACAGAATTTTAGGGTTTTATAGTTAATGATGGCTGATTGCTTATTACCCTTGGCCTGATTCAAATCAAGGCCAAATTCTGATCTTTTCAACTCCAGAATATCAGGCAAAAGCGAAAGTAGCCTAAATCCAATATGGGCACATAATCGCAACAGCTTGATATCTGATTGGTATCTTATACTGCTCACACTCAACCGGATTGCTCAGCCGTATTTATCAATCACGTTCAACAAGCTTTTGACTAGAGAAAACAGGTGAGGGACGAAACCCCCATCTCTAAACATTGAGAAGCCGATACCAGTCTTCTATTGGGCTTCTAGCGGGGAGAATCAAGCAGGCTCAACCTTAAGCAAAACAAAGCTTTGGCTCTATCCAATTACCCATTTGTTAAGAATCATATCTGTACCCATTGACAGAAGGCTACAAGGCTTGGATTCAGTAACTTAAGGACATGCCGCATTAGGAGATTCAACACCATGGCTGAAGTTCAAGATATTCAAAAAAATGTTCAGCAGGAACAAGAAATTCGTCAACCTTACGCCTTTGCTGGGACCACCTGGCGATGGGGTTTTGTTCCTAGCGCCGAAATTTGGAATGGCCGATTGGCGATGATTGGATTTTTGGTTGCTGTTTTGATCGAGGTTTCTACTGATCAAGGTTTCTTACATTTTTGGGGTCTTCTGTAACTCTCGAACAGTACTCCCGACTCTTCTCCACAGTTGAACGAAGATGTAGTTGTTGCACCTATTTCTTGATGAAAAAGGTGCAGCATTTTTTTGCAGTTTTGCAGACGCTTGAATGCCTGCGAACTAAAAGAAATTTGTTATTTCAACACTCACACAAGGTTGTCAAATTAAGTGTATTTGTGTTATTTATCGAGTGCGAATATCTGATATAAACTCATACGGCAATCCAGGTTTTGCTATAGCGCCTTCCGAAAGCAAATCACGCGCTCCACTTCGCAATAACCCAAGGCTTGATGGGCTTCTAAACTGACAGTATTATCTAGCTCGCAGTCGCTGGCCATTTCGGTTAGGCCAAGTTGTTTTGCCCAGGTTTCTGCGGCCTGAATTAACGCAGCGCCCCACCCCTGTCGCCGCAGATCGGCATCCACATACCACCCCTCAATGTAGCCAACGCGATCGCTCGTGCAGCCTTCCGCATAGTTGCGCACACTCACCTCCACAAATCCACCCAAGCGACCATCGCCCCGATCAACCACAAAGGCAGCCATGAGAGTTGTCGCTGGATGCAACGGCTGTGCCAAAAATTTGTCAATTTCGGTAGCCAACTCATCCACTCCTGAAGAGGGCCACAGTTGCGATCGCATCCTCAACCATTCAGGGCGATCGCCCACCGCAACCAAGCGAATGTGCATTATCCTGTCCTCGTCCTGTCCTCGTCCTGTCCTCGTACGGTTCTCAAACTCGGCGGCCCATAATCACCAAATCACACAATTTGCCATCCAGCACCGCCACCCCCGGCAAAAAGCCCCAGCGTTCAAATCCAGCCTTTTCGCTCAGTCGCAGGCTAGGTGTATTGTGGCCAAAAATAAAACCCAGCACCGTTGTCACGCCAAACTCAGGACAGCGCTCAATCAGACATTGCAGTAACTGAGTGCCAATGCCTTGGCCCTGGCACTCGGGCGCAATGTATAGGCTAAACTCGGCAGTACCCTGATAAGCCGGACGACCATAAAACGTGCTGAGGCTAATCCAAGCAATGATGCGGCCTTGGCGCTCTAGTACCCAAATCGGGCGAGTCTGGGGATGATGCTCCTGAAACCAAATTAACCGACTTTCAACCGAGACTGGGTCGGTATCGGCCGTTGCCATGCGTCCTGGAATGGAAGCATTGTAAATTTCGACAATGTGCGGTAAATCGGCAAGCGCTGCGTCGCGCAGGTGGCCATTTGCGATGAACGGATTCATGTTGGGTGGATAGGGCAAAGCGTGTCATGGTGTGAGCCTACCAGGAGAATTTCGCATTTGTTGCGATCGCCCGCTCATTTACCACAACACGTCGTTACCATGATTCATCTATCCCTTATGCAAAGCGCTTAAAACCAGCCGTTTCGAGCCAATGCCAATTCCAAACAATCCTGCGACGTATCTGCTGAACTGAGCAGTCCAGACTGACGCCTCTAGACCTAAATCAACCTATACCGCCAACCGATAATGACGCTCTTCCAGCCATTGCCGCATCTCAGCATCGGTCATGGCATCAGTTGTTTCGTTTGTGAGTGGATCGTGAGCCTTCCATCGCAGATTGCCCGCGCTGTCGCGAGTTGACCAAATGTGAGGCTCATTCGATACAGCCAACCGATCCATCAAGCCGTACCACAAATCGGCCAATCCCTGGCTTAACACAGGTTTGCGAGATGGGCGCAGCGAGGGCTGCACATATCCTTCCAGTTTGGATGTCAGCTGCCAGCGGTTCATAGGTGATTACTCCTTTGGTTTTTGCTACATCTCCAGAATAGAAAACAGTAGCAAAAGCTACAAAAACTAGCCTGCATCGTTTTATGAACAGCTTCGATACAACACAAGGCCATTACAAGGCATTGCTTTCCCTTGTACACTTGTATTAAAGTGCAAGTGTATTGCCAACCTGAGCCAACTTCACCCTCGACGCTGCATGTAAGCGTTCGTCGATCTTTTAGCTGTGTCCCATAGGCTGCTTGCTGGGTTAGGGCATGATTCCGCTACAACTTACGCTGAAGAATTTTTTAAGCTATCGCGACGCCACCATCGATTTTCGAGGGTTACATGTGGCCTGTATTTGTGGTGTCAACGGGGCGGGCAAGTCGTCTCTGTTAGAAGCGATCGCCTGGGCGTTGTGGGGCGAAAGCCGCGCCGCCATCGAAGATGATGCCATTCACATGGGCGAAACCGAAGCTCAGGTTTCGTTTACGTTTCAATGTTTTGAGCGGGTGTATCGCGTGATTCGCGCTCGCTATCGTGGCCAAAGCAGCAGTTTAGAGTTTCAGGTGCAAACATCCGATGGATTTCGCAGCTTAACCGCCAAGGGACTCCGCGCCACCCAACAGCTGATTGTGCAGCACATTCGGCTGGATTATGAAACGTTCGTGCACTCGGCCTATTTGCGCCAGGGCCATGCCGACGAATTTATGCTGAAGCGGCCTAGCGATCGCAAACAGGTCTTGGCTGATTTGCTCCAGCTTCAGCAATACGACGATTTGGGAGACAAAGCAAAAGAGCGATCGCGCCAGCTCAAGGCCGAACTCACAGTATTAGAACGCAACCTAGAGCAAACTGATCACCAGTTGCAGCAGCGAGAAACCCTTACGCTTGAGCTGGAAAACTTGATGGCCAACCTAGCCAACCTGCAGCAACAGCACGATGCCGATACCGAAACTCTGCGACAGTTGCGGGCAGCCAAGCAGCTACGCCAATCGTGGGTACAGCAATTGAACTTGCAACAGCAGCAGCAGCAACACCTGTTGCAAGACTGCCAGCGACTCAAGCAGGAACAACACCAACTCATTAAGCAGAAGGTATCGCTAGAAGGGGTGTTGCATCAGGCCGAGGCGATCGCCGCTGGATGTGCGGAATACCACAGCCTACAAACCGAAGAAGACCTACTGAGTACAAAATTTCATGCTCATCAGGCAGCCCAGGCTCAACTGCAAACTCTACAGCAGCAATACCAAACTCAGCACACAGCCCTCAGTCAAGAACAAAATCGACTGTACACCCAGCTCGAAGCCCTGCATCAGCAAGCCGAAGAATTGCAGCAAACCTTGAGCAAAGCTACCGAGATTGAGGGAGCGTTGACCAAACTGCACGAAGCACGCGATCGCCTGGCCAAGCTCGATCAGCTGCAAGTGCAGGCAGCTCCTTTGCTACAACGACGGCAACAGCTCCTTTCTCAACTAGAGCACCACCAAGCTCGGCTGATTGCTCGTAGCGAAGCGCTGCAAACCACAGCCCAGCAGCTTCAGCAACACAATCAACGTCAGCCTCAACTGCAGCAAGCGGTCATTGAGGTGGCGACCGCGATTCAATATCTGGAAAAACGACGGCTCTATCAACAACAAGTCTTAGACAAGGGGTTGGAGCGACGCAGCTTTTTGGAGCGCTTGCAGGATAGGCAGCGGCACATTGAGGCGCAAATTGTGGAACTTGACCACAAGATCGTGCAACTCAAACAGGGAGCCCAGTTTTCTCACAGCCATCCCGAATTCAAGCAGGATAAGGCCCACGACCAAACCGGGCACCGCAGTCATGCCAATCCTGGTCATGCCGAGCCTAGTCATGGCAACAACGGTAAGAACAACAACGGTAAGAACAGCAGCACGAACAACGGTCACCATCTCGCAGAAGCAGCAGCCAGCTACGGAGCAGAAGACGTGCCCAACGGGCAGGGCAAGGCTAAACGCAAATCTGGCAAAGCCCAGCGCAGCGTTGAACCCGACTCGTCCCAGCCAACCCTCGACTCGTCCATGACGGAAACAGTAGCGATCGCACTGGATGCAATGCCGTTTCCACCGTGCCCGGTGTGCGATCGCCCCCTGGATGAGCACCATCTTCAAATTGTGATGGAGCGGCACCTGGCTCAAAAGCAGGAACTTCAGGATCAGATTTGGGTGATTCGCGAACAATTGGCCACCTCCGATCGCGAAATTCAACTCTTGCGGCAAGAGTATCGCGACCTCGAAGAAGAGTTGGGTCACTACAACTCCATTTTGGAGCGGCACGGTAAGCTGCAAGAGCAATTGCACGGCGCAACCCACGGCCAACACCAACTCGCACAAATTCGCCAAGAGCAAGAAGATATTGAGCGATCGCTGCAAACGGGTAGTTACGCCCTCGAAGTTCACGAAGAACTGAGACTGCTCGACCAAACCCTGCAAACGCTCAACTACGACGACAAGAACCACGCCCTGGCAAGAGGCGAGGTAGATCGCTGGCGCTGGGCCGAAATTAAGCAAGCCGAAATGAAACAGGCTCAACGGCGGTTGGCGCGGGTGCAAGAGCAAGTACCTACCCTCGAACAACGGCTGGCTATCGTTGAAACTCAGCTTGATGGGTTGCACCAATCGGAAGCCCAGCAACACATTCGCCAACTGGAGCAGCATATCGAGGCGATCGCCTACAACCTGGAGGAGCACACCACCCTGCGCAACAAGCTACGTAAAGCTCAAGCATGGCAGCTCCGGCAGCAAGAACTACAGCAAGCTCAACAAACCTATCCCCAATTGCAACAGCGGCAACAAGACCTAACCAAGCTGCTGGAGACCCGCACCCAAGCACTGAAATCGCTGACTGAACAAATGGAGCGCATGGTTGAGCAAATTGAGCAAACTCCCAATCCCGAAACGGCGATCGCCAACCTGGAGACTCACATTCAAGCTCGACGAACTCACCTCGACGAACAGCTCGCCCATGTTGGCCGCGCCCAGCAGCAGCAGCAGCAGCTAGAGCTCCTAAGCGTGCAGCAGCGCGAGCTGAACACCCAGCTCAATTCCCTTCGTCGGCAGCTACGAGTCTACACCGAGCTATCGCAAGCCTTTGGCAAAAATGGGATCCAGGCATTGATGATCGAAAACGTCCTGCCCCATTTAGAGGCAGAAACCAACCACATTCTGAGCCGCTTGAGCAACCACCAACTGCATATACAATTCGTCACGCAGCGTAGCCGTCGCAAAGGTGGAGTCAATAGCAAATTGATTGAAACGTTAGATATTTTGATTGCCGATGCTCAGGGCACACGGCCTTATGAGACCTATTCTGGAGGCGAGGCCTTTCGGATTAATTTTGCCATTCGGCTAGCCCTGGCACGCTTGTTGGCTCAGCGATCGGGGGCGGCCCTGCAAATGCTGGTAGTTGATGAAGGCTTTGGCACCCAGGATGAGGCTGGATGCGATCGCCTCATTGCCGCAATTCAAGCGATCGCCAACGACTTTTCCTGTATTCTGACCGTCACTCACATGCCCCGCCTCAAAGAAGCCTTTCAGCACCGGATTGAAGTCACCAAAACAGCGGAGGGGTCTCAAGTTCAGCTGGTTGTGTAGAGCAAGTTGTCCAACAGAATAGATTTGACGGCTCTGTCAAATCTAAAACAAGCATTTTTCAGGGATTTCAAGAGGTTGCCAACCCGCAAAACAGGCTGGCGAGGCCCACAGATCTGAGAAATGGTTGATACTGCAGTCCAACCAAATTTGGTAGAAAGAGTAAGATCATCAACGACATTTGCGCTGTTGAATCGGCAATTTTGGGGCGATCGCCCTGTGCAGCAATTGTCCAGAAAAAACTAAGCTAACGTGAGTTATGGATAAGCTGAAGTGCCCATTTTTGCGTGCGCAACGCGCACGCAAAAATGGGCTTTTCTGAGGTTTTCGCGCCGCGAAAACCTCAGAAAAGCCCTTAACCGAAACTGACGTTAAGCTAAGGCCATACAGGTCGCAAAGTTTTTCACTTAATTGCCTTTCAGCCTGCAATCGATCGAGCACTGGGAGTTCTTCATGGTTCTTCGTCATTGGCAAAAATATGGAGCGGTAGGGTTAGTTGTAGTCTTGGGTTTGGCAGGATGCAGCCAAAGCAAAGTAACCCAGTGCAATCAACTCACCGAGCAAACCAACCAAACCGTTGAGGCGGTGCAGGGCATTGTGCAGGCCAACGCCACACCGAATCCCGAAGCGCTGCTGCAAGTTGCCGAACGGTTTGATCAGGGCAAAACCGACATCGAAACTCTACAGATTAACGACCCCCAGCTCAACACCTATCGACAACAGTTTGCCAGCATGTATGCTGAGGTGAGCAGCTCGGCTCGCGAGTTGGCTAGTGCGCTAGAAAATCAAGATTTTGAAGCAGCACGACCCGCCCGTGAGACCTTTCAAACAGCCACCAGCAAAGAAGCCGAACTGGTGGAGCAGGTCAACACCTACTGTGGTGCTCCGACTTCCACCGAGCAGCCATAACCGAGCGACCATCGCTCTATTTCTTTGCTTCGTCCCGTCGTTTTGCCCAGTTATGAAACAGCCCGACCCAACCGAACAACGCGTTGTTTTATCCGATGTGAGTTGGCAACAGTTTGAAGCGTTGCTGCATGAGCTTGGCCCTAACCGCACGACCCGCCTCACCTATAGTGGCCGCAAGCTAGAGATGATGTCTCCACTACCAGAACAAACGCGCTGCCGCAAGCTGATAGATTCTTTGATTCAGCTCGTAGCAGAGGCTCAAGCTCAACCCATCACGGCGATCGCCCCAGTTCAGCTGCTGCACTCAGACTGGCGAATTGCCATTGCCCCCAGTGCCATCTACTACATGGGCCACAACCCCACCCTTGATGGCATCACTCAAGTCCAAGATGAGGATGGAGAGGCTGTTGTGACCCTAGATGTTAACCAAGCGGCACCACCTCAGCTCGCCATTGATATTGCCATTAATAAGCGGCAGCTCAAGCCGTTGCCAATCTACGCCAGCCTGGGCGTGAGTGAAGTGTGGTGTTACCAAACCTTTTTGGGCGACGATGCTCTCAAAGGCGAACTAAAAATTTTTAATTGCCAAAACGATACCTACACGGAACACCGCGTCAGCCAATTGCTCCCCAGCCTCACGGTGCAGCGCATTCAAGATTTTTTGCAACATAGCGAGGCCATGGGTTTGGTAAAGGCGATCGCGCTTGTGCGAGAGTGGGCTTCACATCCCAGATAAGTCGAGGGAAATCTGGGCAAAAAAAAAGCGCAGTTCCCCGCGCCTCTGTAGGCAAATTTAACGTGTTCCAACACTCGCCATTGGCTTTCACCAAGCCTATCAAACCGAGAGCAACCTAGAAGCGCACACCACGCTTTCGGAGCGACGCAATCATTTGCTGGCGTACTGCAATTGCCCACTGGTCAAAATCTTGACTATTTTGAATAGTGGTTGCCGGAATGGGAGGCACTTCTAACACTTGCGATCGCTTATTTCGATTCATGACACTATCTCCATCAACTAAAAACGACTGGCTGCCGACTCCAATGTGATGGCTTGTTTGAAAAAGCCTTAGCCAAAACAGGGGGATTTTCCAACACAACAAGAGCGAATCCAGATCAATTACTGAATCTCATCCGCACTATTACAACTTCCTATTACTATTCGTAGCCTATTTTCCAGCTCAGAGGCGAGTCAGCATTCCACCAACGAATCATGGCTATGCAGAAACTGCATAGCCATGCACGAGGGAAGCAAGACCATCCCTTATAGGGCAAGCGATCGCGCTTTTAACAGACCTGGGAAACTGTCTGCAAATCTTGACATCGTCTGCCAGCGACCTAGTATGGTCTATACATCTCGGCTTGGCGATCGATGCTGGTTTTGGGCCTATCACCCTTCTGGGCAGTTGATTCAAAAGCTGGCATTGCAAGTATTCACACAGTTACTTTTACACACTTACTTTACGGTACGGTCGTTTTATGGTTCTTACCGCTTCTACCATGCTGCCGCTGGGCACTCCAGCACCCGCTTTTCATCTGCCCAATGTGGTCACGGGCGACATGGTTTCGCTCGATACGTTTCAAGACAAAGCTGTGCTGGTGGTGATGTTTATTTGCCGCCACTGTCCCTTTGTCAAGCACATTCAGACCGAATTGGCGAAGTTGGGCAAAGACTATGCCAATCAAAGTGTTGGCATTGTGGCAATTAGCGCCAACGACGCGGCCAACTATCCCGACGATGCCCCAGAATCGCTCAAGGAAATGGCTCAATCGCTAGAGTTCAATTTTCCCTTGTGCTACGACGCTAGCCAGGATACGGCTAAGGCCTACACTGCCGCCTGCACCCCCGATTTCTTCGTGTTTGATGGCGATCGCCAACTAGTGTATCGGGGACAGCTCGACAGCAGCCGTCCCAGCAATCAACAGCCTGTCACTGGACAAGATTTGCGTCGGGTGATCGATGCAGTTCTGGCAGGAAAAGCTGTTGCAGAGGAGCAAATCCCTAGCATTGGCTGCAACATCAAATGGATTCCCGGAAATGCGCCCGACTATTTTGGTTAGAGCCTGAACCTAACAAAACATCAGTTGCGGGGATGAACTCTTCTAGGGATCGCATTGAACAAGCCTCAAACATGGGGGCTGTCGCTTATCCAGAACTGACGTCGACGCAGGTTCACAGCAAGAGCGAAAGGCAATTGCCCAGATGGGGAACGATGGCCTAGTCTTGCAATTTCTTTTGGTCTTCTCGATAGCGAATATATTCCGCAGCAAAGGCTAAAATCCCAGATCCTAAAATGAGCACCACGCTCAGTGCGTTGATGTCTGGTCGGACACCTGTTCGAACTCGGCTAAAAATTTCCATTGGTAGCGTGGTGGTGCCACCGCCAGCGGTAAAGCTCGAAATCAGCAAATCATCCATACTCAGCACAAAGGCCAGCAAACAGCCCGAAATAATCGCGGGCATGATTTCGGGTAGCAGCACTTTGATGAATGCCTGGAACGGAGTTGCGCCCAAATCTAGCGCAGCTTCTTGCAGGTAGGGATTGAGACCTGCTAACCGGGTCGAGACTACCACAGCGATATAGGCAATACAAAAGACCACATGGGCCGAGACCACCGTCCACAAGCTGAGCGGAATGGCCATGGAGGCCAAAAAGACCAGCGTTGCCACGGCGATCGCAATGTCAGGAATAATCAGCGGTAGGTAAGCCACCCCTTGATACAGGCCCTTGCCAGGAAACTCGTAGCGCGACAGCCCAACCGCCATCAGCGTGCCCAGTACGGCCGCAATGAGCACCGCCAGCATGGCGACCGACAGGCTATCTTGCAAGGCCGACAGGATGCGCCCGTCCCCCAACATTTGCTGATACCACCGCAGCGAAAATCCCGTCCACTCTGCGCTAAAACGAGACTCGTTGAAGCTAAAGAACGCCAGCACCAGCACTGGCAGGTACATAAACGCAAACATGAGCAGTGTGAACCCAAACTGCCACGATATGCGAAACTTGCGTTCGGACTTGGAGGAAGGATTCATCACTAGACGGTCTCCGCATTGCGATCGCCATACTTCAGCAGCAGGGCAATGGATATGCTCACGGCCAAAATCAGAATCATACTAAGCGCCGAGCCAAAGCCCCAATTACGAGTTGCACCCAAAAATTGGTTGTAAATCAGGCGAGCCATGGTCATGCTAGAGGCTCCACCCAATAGCTCGGGAACCACAAAGTCGCCCAAACTGGTGATGAAGACCAGCAAGCAACCCGCCGCGATACCGGGCAAAGACTGGGGTACCGTAATTTTCATAAACCCTTCGCGGGGGGTTGCGCCCAAATCGGAAGCAGCTTCGAGCAAGCGCTTATCCAGTTTTTCCAACGATGCATAGAGAATCAGCACCATGTAGGGCAAAAAGTTATAGGTCAGCCCGATCATGACAGCCAGTTGGGTGTTCAAAATATCTACAGTCGGCAAACCAAGCAGGCTCAATGTACTGTTGAGCACCCCTGATGGTCGCAGAATGGTAATCCAGGCATAGGAACGCAGGAGCGAGGAAGTCCACAACGGCAGGACAAAGCCAACCAGTAACAGGTTCCGCCAACGCTTAGGAGACAAAACCGCAATCCAGTACGCCACGGGAAAGCCCAACATCAAACACATGAGGGTACAAATGATCGCAAAAAACACAGAGCGAAAAATCACCCGCAGATAAAGCGCCTGCCCAATATTGAGATAGTTGCCCAAGCCGTAGCCAGCCGGAAGCGTTCCGGGACGAAATCCTGGCAAAAAGCTCAGCTCCAAAATCATGAAGGTGGGCACAACCAACAGCAACAGCAACCATACACCGGGAGGAGCCAGCAGTACCAGGGGTTCTATTAATTTGACAGCACCATGCTTGATGCGATCGCCCAAGGATTTTGGCGGGGTACCTGAAGATGGAACAGGAGCGGTAGTGGCCATAAAAGCAGCAAAATGAACAGCCTGAATATTAGCCTAGCGGCAAGCTCGCACAACACCAATTTACCCGAGCGATCGCGCCATCTCACATCAGCTGTTGAGCTGGGTCCAATAGCGATCGTAGATTTCGGCCGCATCGCCAACCGTTGCAAGCACCTCACACTTGGCTAGCACCTCATCTGGAGGAAAGAGCGTTTCATCCGATTTCAGCTCATCGGGCATCAGTTCAAATGCTTGTTTGTTGGGGGTTGCCAAGCGCAGCCGCGACACAATTGGCGCGGAAGTATCAGCCGCAAGGATATAGTTGAGCCAGGCATAGGCGGCATCAACATTGGGGGCCGATTTGGGAATGACAACAGCATCCGTCCACACGGTCGCGCCACTGGCGGGCACAACATATTGCAAGTCAGGATTCTCCTGCATGGCGTCGATCCCATCCACTGAGTAGGCATGGGCCACTAGCAAATCGCCCACAATAATCTGATCACGCCAACCATCAGTTGTAAACGAGTTGAGGTCGGGCTTTAGCTCGGCCAACAGTTCATAGGCTGCTTCGATTTCATCAGGGTCTTGTGTGCTGTTGGAATAGCCCAGGCTCTTAAGCGCCATGCCCATCACTTCCCGTACGTCGTTTAGCAAGGTCATGCGACGCGACAGCTGGCGCTGGTTATCCCACAAGTAGTCCCAATCTTCAATTTCGCCCAGCTCTGCAGCGTTGTAGATGAGTCCGGTAGTTCCCCACGCATAGGGAAAGCTCATTTCGTTGCCGGGGTCATAGGGAGGATCTTGCCATTGTTCGAGCAGATCTGCGGTTTTGGGCAGGCGATCGCCATCCAGGGGCAACAGCAGATCAAGCTCCTTCATCGTTTCCACCATATAGTCGGATGGATAGATGACGCTGTACTGTTGCCCCCCACCAGCCTGCATTCGGGCCAGCATGGTTTCGTTAGAGTCGTAAATGTCAGCAATCACGCGAATTCCAGTCTCCTGCTCAAACTGTTTCAGCAGGTCTTCATCGATATAGGCTGACCAGGAATAGACATGCAGCGTATCGGCACTAGCCGCCGCTTCACCACCTGAGGAACCCACATCAGCCAAGTTGCGCGCACAATTTGTGAGTACAGCTCCCGATAAGGCAGCCGTTGACAGCTGTAAAAACCGCCGCCGACTGGCAGACATGCGGGGCGATCGCCAAAGTGAACGAGATGAACGAGTACCTCTGCGGTGCATGACAACACTCCTACTTGCATCCTAAATACAGACTGAACGGGCCGCAGCTTCAGCTTAATGAGGCAAAACCCGCAGCAGATAGCACCAACATTAATTAACCATTGGTTGCAAAATGTTTTCGTGCATAGTGAACTACTCGATGGAGATTGAAGTGAGAGCTAGGCCAATCGCCATGCCCAACAAACCCGCATCAGTGTCACCGAGCTAGTTGATCAAGGCCAAACAGTCAGCCGACGACCACGACACAAAGATGGGTTCATCAGTGGCGATCGCAGTTCCAAGCCGGTTGGGTTGCGACACCGTCACCGTTTCCCCAGACACGAGCTTCACCACGTAGTGAACATGGGTGCCCAAGTACATGGAGTGTTTCAGCCGACCTTCAAAGACGTTGTCAGCGTTTGGGGACTCCAGGCTCACATGCACTTTCTCAGGGCGAATGCTCACCACCACTGCATTCCCCACCGAGCCGTGCCAGCCGTCGCCTGGCTTCACCAAAATCGAACTGCCTTCTTCAGTCACCATCTTGATCAAGCTTGGGTCTGTCGCTTCCACATAACCATGAAACAGGTTGGTATCGCCAATAAAGTCGGCAACAAATGGAGACCTGGGATATTCATAAATTTCGCTGGGAGAACCCACTTGCTCAACCAATCCAGCATTCATTACAGCAATGCGGTCGGAGAGGCTCAGCGCTTCTTCCTGGTCGTGGGTCACCATGACAAACGTAACGCCCAACTCCTTGTGCAGATTGGATAGCTCAACCTGCATTTCTTTTCGCAGTTTCAGGTCTAGCGCCCCCAAGGGTTCATCCAGCAACACAACGGTGGGCCGATTCACCAAGGCTCGTGCTAAGGCAACCCGCTGCTGCTGACCACCCGAGAGCTGGCTGGGCGATCGCCGCGCAAACGACTCCATCTTCACCAGCTGCAGCGCTTCAGAAACCCGCGCCTGAATTTCGGCCTTACTAGTTTTTTTCAACCGCAAACCAAACGCCACATTGTCCCACACCGTCATGTGGCCAAACAGAGCATAGCTTTGAAAGACCGTATTGACCGGGCGACGATAGGGCGGCACACCCGACACATCTCTCCCGCGAATAAACACCTCACCAGTTGTCGGCTCTTCAAATCCGGCGATCAGGCGAAGCGTTGTCGTTTTACCACATCCCGAGGGACCTAAAATGCTGAAAAACTCGCCCTGGCGCACATTCAGGTCAATTCCCCGGACTGCCGCTTCGCCGTTATAGATTTTGACGACGTTGCGCAGCTCCACATCATTTTGGGTATCGACCTCAACGATGGCTTGGTTTTGTGTGAACGTTTGGGCCATGTGGCAGTTTCCCCGCAATTCCAGCTATTAGAGTTCCCAGGTTATGGGATGGATAGTATCAGAACATTGAAGATAAGAGCGAAGATTGTTTGACTGCTGAGCAAAAATGTCGGTGAAACCGAGTTGTTTGTTGCCCTATGTTGTGCATCTCAAGCCAAGTTGATGATGAGCGTGAGAAGCCTTACAGGTTTGAGTGAGGTTTGAAATTTCAAATTCTGCACTTCAGTTTCTCGCTTGGGGCTGTTTTAATCCTGTTGCTATTGTCCTGTTGCTATTGTTTGGTGACAATCCAAATTCCTATCGTTACAGTTGATACGGATTTTGGTGCAAGCAGACAGAAAGTTAATTAACTGCTGCTGATCAGGAGCGTTTGTTCCCCAAACCGGGCTGAACCATCAGGTCAATAAGGCTCAAGCGTCTCACACATTTGGCATAGTAGATTGGCGAAGTATCCTAGAGCGATCGCCCTGCACGCGTTTTCCCTCAATCCCCACTTCCTTACAAACTAAGGATAAACTGATTGAGGTTGTGAGCATATTGCTCCACATTCGTCCACTCATTATCTTGCTCAGATATCACGGCGTATGGCTCTTTCTCAATACCCTCAAAAGAATAGCGATCGCACCGTTGGCAAGCAATATCAGGCCCTCATTTCCATGCTAGCTATCACCTTGGTGCTGCTAGGAGGCGTGGGAGCCCGCCTGTTTTATCTGCAACTGGTGCAAGGGCAATACAACCGTCAACTAGCCGACAGCAACCGTATTCGGCTGATGCCCAAGCAACCCGAGCGGGGTCGCATCATCGATCGCAACGGTAAAACCTTGGCGGGCAGTCGCCTATCTTACTCGGTCTTTTTGTGGCCCATTGCCAACCGCGAGCAAGAGTGGGAACCCATCATTGAGCGCCTATCCAATATTCTCAAAATTCCACCACAAAACATTCGCAGCTTACTGCGGCAGGCTGGATACAATTCTCCCTCGCTGTTGCGCATTGCTCGCGGCATCAGCCCTGAGCAGATCACAAAACTGGCAGAGTACAACCTGGAACTCAAAGGCGTACAGGTTGAAGGAGAAGCAGTTCGTTACTATCCCAATGGTGATTTGGGAGCCCACGTGTTGGGCTATACGGGCGAACTGACCGACGAAGAGCTGGCCGAGCGCGAGGCGGACGGCTATCGGCTGGGTGATTTGATTGGTCAAATGGGAGTCGAGGCCGCATTTGAATCGCAGCTTCGGGGCGAATGGGGTGGTCAACAGGTGGAGGTGGATGGAGCAGGCCGCGTGCTGCGCGTGTTGGGCGAAAAACCGGCCCAAGCCGGAAACACCGTTCAGCTCACGCTGGATTTGAATTTGCAGCGGGCCGCAGAAACGGCCTTGGGCGATCGCAAAGGTGCCGTTGTTGCCCTCGATCCCCGCAACGGGGCTGTTTTGGCGATGGCTAGCCGTCCTGCTTTTGATCCCAACATCTTTTCCAGCCGCATTACCGACGATCAGTGGACGCAACTGCAAAGTCGCTCCTACCCATTTCTCAACCGTTCCCTACAAAGTTTTCCCCCGGCAAGTACGTTCAAGGTCGTCACTGCCGCAGCCGGAATTGAATCCGGTCGATATTCGCCCTCAACAGTTCTACGCTCATCGGCCTATCTACTGGTGGGTGGCATTCAGTTTTGGGATTGGAACCGGGCAGGCTTTGGCTCGATTGGCTTTGAGCGCGCCATGGCCATGAGCAGCAACACCTTTTTTGGTCAGGTGGGGATGGGCATTGGTGAAGAAACGCTGATCGAATGGGCAAGGCGGTTTGGCTTTGGCCGCAAGACTGGCATTGAGCTGGCCCGTGAAGAATCTAGCGGTCTGGTGCCTGACGAAGCCTGGAAACGCGAAGTCTTTGAGGAAGGTTGGTATGCAGGCGACACCATTAACATGTCGATTGGCCAAGGTGCCGTACAGGCAACTCCGCTACAGGTAGCCGTTATGTTTGCCGTGCCTGCCAATGGGGGAGATTTGGTCACCCCGCACCTGCTCAAAGATCGGGAGGAAGCCCGAACCTGGCGGCGTTCGCTGAACTTGAAACCGGAGACGATTAGAAGCCTGCAGCGCGGCCTGCGGCAAGTAGTGACCAGCGGAACCGGGGGAGCCCTACGGGGCGGGAATATCCCGCCACTAGCAGGCAAGAGCGGGACTGCCGAAGATCCACCGCGCGATACTCACGCTTGGTTTGGGGCCTATGGCCCGGCAGACAATCCAGAAATTGTAGTCGTGGCATTTGTTGAAAACTCGGGGGGCGGTGGTGGCAAAGTTGCTGGCCCAATCGTCCGTCAAGTGATGGAAACCCATTTCAACAACAAACAACCCACCCAGGCCGCCGGAACGGCATCTGTTGTGTCGGATTAGTCCCATCTCCATCTCAAGATGGCCAACTTAGAATAATCAACTCACTATGACAAGCCTCAGTGAATGCAATCTAGACTTTAGATTGCATCCACTGAGGATGTTGTACAGGTTCTATGGAGCCCTCGTTTTGTCTATGCGATCGCGGCTAGAAGGGCATGGTCGTTGCAGTCGTAGCGGCAACAGCAGTCAACGCTTGGGTAGCAAACTGCAACACAAAAATGGCCAGAATGGGAGAAATATCTAACCCACCAATCGGGGGAATGAAACTGCGGAAGAGATTGAGATAAGGATCCGTTAACTGGCTGACCGTAGCAAACGGCTGAGCATACCAGTCAATGTTGGGAAACCAGCTCAACAGAACCCGTACGATGATGAGTACGAAGTAAATGTTGAGGAAAATACTCAGCGACTGGGCAACTAAAGCAACAGGACTATTCATAGGATGCGTCAACGAGGGGTCGTTTCAAACTTACGTTTTAGATTACAGCAGTTTGCTAGATGTTGAGATCGTCCAGTTGGGTTAGCCATGCGATCCCACCGGACTTTCACGTTTTCTCAAGATTTTGGTAAGCCGTTGCAGCCATTGACTGTAGCACAGCACGATTGACCTTGCCCTGAGCATTGCGTGGAATGGCATCCAGCAGAATCCAGTGTTTTGGGCATTTGTAGCGGCTGAGGCGATCGCCCACTGCCTCGGCGAGTTCAGGCACCGTCACCGTTGGGTGCATTGGCACGTAGCAGGCAGTCACGACTTCTCCCCAGTGGCGATCGCGCATCCCCAGCACCACCACATCTAGCACCAAGTGTGTCGCTCGAATTGCCGCCTCCACCTCGCCCGCAAATACATTCTCACCACCCGTAATAATTTTGTCGCTACTGCGTCCTACCACATGCAGCCGCCCAGCATGATCCACATAGCCCACATCATCCGTGGCGAACCAAGGATGGGCAAACGGCTGCGGGAAATAGCCCAGCATCAGCGACGTCGCCTGTACATGAACCGTCCCTACGCGATGTTGCGGCAAAGGATTTCCGGCTGCATCGCGAATCGAGAGGCGGGCATGAGGCAGGGGGGTGCCGCAGCTAGCCAGCCCCGCAAAAAACTCGTGGGGATGTTGCGTCACAATTTGCGAGGCTGTTTCAGTCATCCCGTAGGTTAGCGCTAGGTTGAGATGGTGCTGGCGGGCCTCATCCAACAAGGCAGGCCAAGGCGGCGCTCCTCCCAGCAAAATGGTGCGCACCTGCGGTAGCCAACCCACTAGGGCTGGCTGTTGCAATAGGCGCTGAAGCTGGGTCGGCACGAGGGATAGAAAATAATGTGCTGGGTCGATCGCAGGTAATTCTCCAGCGGTCAGGGCCTTAGCGGAATGTAGCGCCAGCGATCCGCCCGTGAGGAGGCTTCGCAACAGTTGCATGAAGCCACTGACGTGGTAAAGCGGCAGCACGCAGCACGCATGGACCCGATCGCACCCAAAGTGTTGCCGAAAGCCCCAAACCGATGCTGCTAGCGTATCCCACGTGTGCATGGCAAACTTCACCCGGCCAGAGGAACCCCCCGTTGGAATCAAAATCAGCGGTTCGTTTTGGAGGGAAGCAGGCCAGGGGCGATCGCCATCGTTCTGTTTCAAGGCATCCCGATTCCACAGTGCTGGAAGCGGCAGATCAACATCTGCCCACACATGCGACGGTTGCACTAGCGCGATCGCCTGTTGCCATTCATCAACAGTCCACAACGGATTGCCCAGCGCAATTGAACACTGCGCCATCCCTGCCGCCAAAATCGCGGCTAATGTTTGCAGCGGATCGGGTTCAGCCAGCAAAACGAGGGTTTGAGCAGTGGAGGGAGCGATCGCCTCAAGCCGCTGCTGCACCAGAGCCGACAAATCATGATCTCCCAGGCCAATCACCCAATCTTCTGTCAGCCGCTGCTGAATCACGCACTCGATTGGGATGGGAGGGATTGCCATATCCATTCATCGACCCCGATTCCAAACTCATCGGCAAACCAATGCTGCGTACCAAATCCCAAAGCGCGGGTTGGAGCCGCCACCGAGGGAATCCAAGATTGCAACAAATAGCGACGGGCGATCGCCGTTTCAAAGACCGATGACCACACCACATCTGGCTGGTAGGCATGACAAACCTGCCGCAGTTGTGCAGGCGATCCGGCGATCGCTGGCTTGATCACTACAATACCGTGCCAACCCCACTCACAGATCTGCTGCAGCTGAGCAACAGTCGCCACCGATTCATCCAGCGCAATTGGGGTGGGAAAGCGATCGCTCAACGCCAGCATCTGATCCAGGCAATCGGTCGGCAACGGCTGTTCTAAAAACTCGATCTGAGGGTAAGCAGCACAAGCTTCTAGCCAAGCGCAGGCCGTTTCCCAATTAAGGCTAGCATTCGCATCAAGCCGCAGTTTTGAATCCGCTGTTGGCAATACCGAGATGAGATGGGGAAGCCTGAGCAGCTCTTCTTGGAGCGGTAAAACTCCAATTTTGCACTTCCAGGTGGTGCAGCCTTGTTCCCCGTCAAACCGGGTACGCATGTCATCATCCCCGTAGGGCAGCAAGCGTGCCGAGGCCGGTTCTTCTGGTTGCACTAACCACGTTTTCGGCTGTAGTAGCTGCTCCAGTGCCATTTCCAGGCCAAACTGGCAAGCAGGCAACGAGTCAGGAATATGGGCGATCGCCGCTGGGGTGATGGTGCTACCGAGCTTCGTGCAAAAAGCGATCGCCTCATCCAACGATTCGCTCCCAAACCAAGGCAGCGGCGCAATTTCACCAAATGCAATGCGATCGCCCATCTCCAGTCGCAGCAACAGTCCCTCTCGCACCGACCAGCTTCCATACTGAGTTTGCAGCGACTGGCGAAATGGCCGCTGATAAACCCGAAACTGGAATGCAATCCTCTCTGCCACAGTCAAGCCAAATTTACCGTTGCCAGTTCCCGCACAATAAAACACCCATTCCACAAATCACCCAGGTAGGAAAATCACCAGGTAGGCGAATCACCAAAGACACCGTAGACTGAATAAGGCCAAACGCCAAGCCTATCTTTCCATCCAGCATCTCACCACCGTTCAATCTCATCAAATCTCATCTATATCTCGAATCTCACGAACCTTTACAGACCTGGACCCATCTTCAAACCTATGGCAGCAAAAATTCCCGTCACCATCGTTACCGGTTTTCTAGGCAGCGGCAAAACAACCCTCATTCGCCATGTTTTACAAAACAATCAGGGACGCCGCATTGCCGTATTAGTAAACGAATTTGGTGAACTGGGAATTGATGGCGAGCTGCTGCGATCGTGCCAGGTTTGTGACGATGACCCCGGAACCGAGGGCCGTGTTGTCACACCGACCCAACCCGAAATTGTAGAACTCACAAACGGCTGCCTATGCTGCACCGTACAAGAAGAATTTTTGCCCACCATGCTAGAGCTGCTCAAGCGGCGCGACAGCCTGGATTGCATCCTCATTGAAACATCGGGACTAGCCCTACCCAAACCCCTGGTCAAAGCCTTTCGCTGGCCCGAAATTCGCAATGCAGCCACCGTGGATGGTGTGGTAACCGTGGTGGACTGTGAAGCCGTTGCCCGTGGAACTCTAGCCGCCGACCTGGCCGCTCTAGAAGCCCAGCGTCAAGAAGATCCCAACATGGATCACGAAACGCCTCTTCAGGAATTGTTTGAAGATCAGCTTGCCTGTGCTGACTTGGTGATGTTGAGCAAAACCGATCTGGTCGATGCGGCAGAGCTGAATCAGGTCAAGGCTCAGGTGCAGGCCGAGTTGCCTCGTGCGGTCAAACTCGTCGAGAGCGATCGCGGCCAGGTAGATCCCAACATTTTGCTGGGTTACAACGCTGCGGTCGAAGATCATTTAGAGCAACGCCCCAGCCACCACGATCACGAAGAAGAGCACGATCACGACGATGACATTATCTCCGTTCACGTTCAGCTCGATCGCAGCTTTGAACCCGAATCGTTGCTCCAACAGCTCAAAATGCTGATCCAACAGCAGGAAATTTATCGGCTCAAGGGCTTTGTATCCGTTCCCAATAAGGCGCTAAGGCTGGTGGTACAAGGGGTGGGCGATCGCCTAGAGCACTACTACGATCGCCCGTGGGGTGCAGAAGAAGCCAAGGAAACACGCCTCGTATTTATTGGCCGTGGAATCGATCAGCATCATATTGAAACTCAGCTCAGCGCTCGCTAGTGGCCAAAACCTCATGAATGTCAGTTTCGGTTAAGAGCTTTTCTGAGGGTTGCGCGACGCGCAACCCTCAGAAAAGCCTATTTTTGCGTGCGCGACGCGCACGCAAAAATAGGCACTTCAGCTTATCCAAAACTCAGGTTCATTACCTGAACTCTATCGCTAGAGAGTCCGCATCCCCCGGATGGATCACCCAACTTGGGGGATGGCAACCCCTAAACTGTGTAATACCGTAGAGGCATGGGCGATCGCCTCTTCAACGATCAGACGTGAACCCGCCACACGACTTCCGGCTAACTTCAAGGAGTTCATACCATGATTGCCGCCCTTATTTTATTTGCAAGCTACGGAATCATTGCTGCAGTCTTTGTATCCAAAGTCGGCCAGCCTCAGTAGCAGTCAAAACGACCACCCACATTGCAAACAAGATGTGCGAAAAGACAAAAAAAATCCCTGGTATTGCCAGGGAAAAGACAGGAGTAACAACCACTAATCACAAAGTTGCAAGGAGGAGAAGCAGGTGGCTAGAAAAAGCCATGTCCTCGTAGCACCTCAACCACTCTTCAGGCTCGAATGACTATCCTCAGCACTCTTTTGCAAAAGACTTTGTGAACCTTTGATTGTCATCATACAACCTGAAACCCGTTATAAACTGCATTTTCTTGCACATTCTGCAGTAAATGCTTGTTTTTTGTTGATGACTTTGGTGAGTTTTTCGCCGTATTCGTAGCGTTGTGCTGCTTTTGCACGCTGTAGAGATCGGTAATTCTTAGGTAAATTTTAATCAAGCTCAACAGCCCAATTCTCGCCCATCGGCTTAGGAGATTGGGCTGTTTCTGTTGCTCTGAACGCTGTTTCTGTTGAGCTGGTATTGCGCCATCCACCTGAAGCAATTCAGCGATAAATTCCACGAGTCAACGCCGCTATTTTGTGAATTTTGCATATTAATTTTGCAGCAGCATGGAATCGGCGGTGCACAAGATGTATTTCCAACACAGGGAATCGTCAACCCAACTTTGCTTAATGATTGAGCCCAGTTTTTAAAGCTGTGACGATGATCCAGGTTGATGTATTCATTCCTTGAATGTAGAGGCTACTTTAGATTAAGCGCAGTCTATCAGTTGGTTAACAGACAGAGTCATGGAAGCGAGAATTGAGCGTGCACTGCAAGGACTGTTGAGCGTTTACAACGGCTGGATCTTATGGAATTTATTCCTTGCTTTTATTCCTCTGGCCCTTAGTTTTTGGTTGTTTCGCTATGCCCCGCCACGTCGCAATTTCGTGTGGTGGAGCCTCTTTGTTGTGTTCATTGCCTTTTTGCCAAATGCACCCTACATGCTCACCGATATCATTCATCTCATTCGCGGCACCCAGCGCGGATATGATGCATGGGCGATCGCACTATTGGTCATTCCACTGCATGTCAGTGCAATTTTAAGTGGCTTCGAAGCTTATGTTATTGCCCTGATCAACCAAAGCTATTACCTCAAGCAGCAGGGGGTAAAGCACTGGATTTCCGTGTGTGAACTTCTTACCCATGCCCTCTGTGCGATCGGCATTTACTTGGGGCGATTTCGCCGTTACAACAGTTGGGATTTAGTCACAGAACCCGGCACAATCTTTGCACGCACGTTGGATGATCTCACCTCACAACAGCCCATCGTCGTCATGCTCATTACATTTCTGATCCTGACGGTACTTTATTGGATCATGAAACAAATTACGCTAGGGTTATACCTTCGATACCGCTTCACTCGCTTGGGAGATGATGGACTCGGCTAAATGGGACGCCGCGTAACAACGTAGAAGCCGCAGTGCATACCTTGTAATCGTGTATGCAAACAACCGTGCAATTGAGTTCGTCTCAACATCTGCTTCACGCGGACGCATCTATCACTAAATATATCGCCAGAGAAATTTAAGCCATGTCATTTAGAGCGAAGCTTTGTTGAACGAAAGCTTCGCTTTGTTATAAATGATACAACCCCAACTCTTAATTTTTAGACACCGCTTCCATATATTCTGACTAATAAAAAATTACCCCCCTTAAAACAAAGTTCTGAGTAACAAACGGTTTTGCAATTTTGTATGCTGTTGCATCTTCAACCTGTCTAACTGGTCATGACTGTGGTGTTGCGATCGCCACCCTCTATCCCGGTACCCAAGTTGAATGAAACTTGCTATAGTCATGGCGCATCAGCGGTGTCGTTTTTACTCACAGTCTCATCTACATAGCGTTGTTGAAGGTTAAATAAACCGGAATTGATTTCGGTTCATTCAATCTTGTTGTTCCCGATTACAACAGCGCTTAAGCCAGTTAGAAACTCATGCAGTGCATTCATTTGTCGTAAACAACACTAACGGCAAACCGCACCCAAACCTCAAAACGTTGCACAAAATGCATCGGTTCTAACGGTCATAGATTCTAGGGTTGACATCTCTGCACAAACATTACGTGCGTTTTTCCTGGATCTAGCACAGCCTAGGCCCACACAATCTCCAAATGAACCGTCAGCAGTTGGTACGAACCAACCGCTCAGTTAGGTTGTCCAAGCGCATGCAGCCATCCTGCGCTGCATCCCCGTCTCAACCAAGCCCAACAATGTGGCGATGCGATCGCTAAAGCATGCCCCTCCCCAAGGGAAATGCTATCCGCCCGTCTGTTCAAACAACGCTGCCCTCCCCGTTCAAGCCTATGAGCACCAACTTATTTCCTAGTGATCCGCTGTTCAACCAGCAGTGGTACTTGCTCAACACCGGACAAACCGGCGGAACACCCGGTATGGATCTGAATGTTGTTCCCGTTTGGAACGACTACACCGGGCAAAACATTACCGTCGCCATTTTGGATGATGGCGTGGACTACACCCACTCCGAAATCAACGATAACTACAACATGGCGATCGATTACGACGCCACCCAAAAAGATAGCGACCCAGAGCCTAGCAACGTGAGCGACAACCACGGAACCTCTGTGGCCGGCATCATTGGAGCCGAAAAAGGAAACGGAGAAGGCGGCATTGGCGTCGCCCCTGAGGCCACTTTGGCAGGCATTCGCATGGACTATGACAGTGCCACAGCCCTGAGCGACACAGCCGATGCCCTGAACCAAATGGCCAGCTTTGACATCGTGAATAACAGTTGGGGATACATCGCATCATTTAGCGATAACTTTTTGCAGCCCATCTTTCAACCGTTGCAAGCGGCACTGGTCAAGGCGGTAGCAACCGGGCGCAATGGTCGGGGAACCGTGATTGTATTTGCTGGCGGCAACAACCGAAGCGATGGAGATAGTGCAAATTATCACAATCTAGAAAACTCTCGATTTACGATCGCTGTTGCCGCCCTCAACCATGTCGGTAGTTATGCCTCCTACAGCAGTCCCGGAGCCAATCTCTTGGTATCAGCATTTGGAGGCGATCAAACCACTGACAACATCCTCACCATCGATCGGGTGGGTTCCAGTGGCTACACCACCACTAACTACGAAACCAACTTTGGTGGAACATCGGCCTCGGCACCCATGGTTTCAGGCGTTGTAGCGCTCATGCTACAGGCCAATCCCAGGCTAGGGTATCGCGATGTGCAAACTATTTTGGCCTACACGGCTCGCCAAACCGATGCCACCAGTCCCGGATGGGCACTTAATGGAGCCACCAACTGGAACGGCGGAGGGCTGCACGTCAGCCATGACTATGGCTTTGGTTTGGTGAATGCGTTGGCGGCGGTGCGGTTGGCAGAAACCTGGACCTTACAACACACACTGGCCAACGAGCAAAAGCGGAGCGCTAGCCGCACGCCCAATCTTGCCATTCCTGATTTGGGCAGTGTGTCAGATAGCATCACGATCGCAAACGGATTCTTGCTGGAGCATGTTGAGGTAACACTGGAGCTAGATCACACGTACATTGGCGACCTAACGGTTACTTTGACATCGCCCAAGGGTACACAAAGCATCCTGCTGGCCAAACCCCCAGCCTCGGACACCAGCGGGTTGAAGTATACGTTTAGCTCAACCCATTACTGGGGCGAGAGCAGCACAGGTCAATGGACTTTGGCCGTTCGCGATGACCTGGAAAACGACACAGGTATGCTCAAAAACTGGACGTTAAACCTGTACGGCAGTCCCGTCCAGCCAAATACAACTTATGTCTATACCGATGAATTCGGCACGTTTGCAGATGACCCAAGACGCAGTTCGCTGAGTGACACAGGCGGGGTAGATACGCTGAATGCGGCAGCTGTGACGAACGGCTCTGTGGTTGATCTGGCTCCTGGCAGCACGAGTCTAATTGCGGGGCAGAGCTTGAGTATGACCCCCACTACCGTGATTGAACATGCTGTTGGAGGGGATGGGAACGATGTGCTGAGAGGAAATGCTGCGGTCAATTGGCTCCGTGGTGGTCGAGGAAGTGACATGATAAACGGGTTTGGCGGCAACGATACGCTGAACGGTGGTGCAGACAATGACTGGTTGGCAGGTAATGCCGGAAATGATGTACTACAGGGCGCGAATGGTAACGACACCCTATGGGGCGGCGTGGGGAATGACACTCTAACGGGGAACAAAGGAGGCGATCGCTTTGTATTTCAGTCTGTCGCGGCGTTTAATCCAATGAGTTTTGGCCTGGATACCGTGACAGATTTTGTGAGTGGCAGCGATCGCATTGTGTTGAGTAAAACTAGCTTTGCCGCACTCAAAAGTATCGTTGGCTATGGGTTTAGCATTGGCAGCGAATTTGCCAGTGTGGCAAACGATGGAGCGGTAGCTGGCAGTGCCGCGTTGATTGTGCATAGCCAAACCAGTGGCCGCATTTTTTACAATGCCAATGGAGGACAAGCCGGACTCGGCTCCGGTGCGGCATTTGCCGTATTGTCAACGGGAATCAAGCCGCTGGCGGGTGATTTTATTTTGCAGGCGTAGCGGCAGAAACAGGTAGCCTACTGGGCGATCGCGCTTTGGGGGCAGAGCAGTGCTACCAGGGGCTGAAAGCTCCTAGATTCCTGCATGATTGTTCAACGATTCATGCAGGAATCTAGTGTATAAACTTCTACAGAGACTTTAGATACCTGAGACTGTTTGTGAAGATTGGGCAAGAGATGGGTACTCTAAGCGGGCCTGCCTAGAAGTGGGGTGCACTCTTCCAAGAGCGGGGCAATGGACTGCACATGGTTTAGCAGTGTTGCGAATCAGGGTTTGACCTTAGCCGATGGCGTTCTAGCATTTCGCACAGATGTTAGTCATCGACAGTACCTTGTAATGATATGTTAGGAATCGGCATAAAAATACAACAAACATTAAGCAGGCTTACTTAGACACTGCTCATTCAGCCATTAGCCCCCCACATGTTCTCACACGTCACAGGTTCGCTGATTGCTCATGCTGAAGCTTTTGCCGCTGATCCCGCTTGCCCAAGTTCTTATCCAGCCTGCACCTGTCCTCCCACCTCCGGTTGTTCAGCCGATTTTGCAACCGCAAGAAGTGCGGGCGTTGCCCGGAGAACTGGATGAAGTTCCCGTTTTTAATAGCAACAGCCCCGAAGTTGTGCAGCAAGCAGGCATCTTGCTTTCAACCTTTCCAAAAGATGGACGGCGATCGCCCTCAGCCCATCTAGAGCACACCTTTGAAGGACGGTTTGACATTTTTGCGCATCACATTGCCCGAGGGTTAACCCCCAACGATGTGCGAACCTTATTCATTGGCATCTTGCTGCACAACCCCAGCGATCGGCCCGTCACGGTCGATGTGCTGCAAGCGGTGACCTATCTCAGCCAAGAAGCCCCCTTTCACAACCTACCCTCTTACGTTTTGAATTCCAACGGCTCGGTATTTGCTGGGCCGGGCAGTCGTACCACCACCGATATGCTTCGGGGCGTTCGTCAGGGCATTATTCCCGAGCGCATTGTGCTTGCTCCAGGTTCAACTCAACTGCTGGCGAATTTGCCCATTCCGCTGCGCAGCCTAGAGCTATTTCGCAATGGTGCGCCTCTTCCTCAAGATGTTGGGCTTGATGCCGCCGAAGCATTGAACCCTTTTCCTGGCGAACCACAGCCCGGTGCGGCAGCGGTGCCTCCTCGCCGAGAGCTGCCCATTAACGGGCGCACCGCACAAATGTATTTGTCCAGCGATGGCCCTGTCCACATTGCCAGCTTAGGCATGCACGCAAAGGTCACCAGCACGGGGGTGGAGCGTGCACCATCTTTGGCTGAGTGGATGGAATTGCTCGACCAAGGAAACTTGGCAGGCCCACGGGATATCGCCCCCAGTCCGCCGAATGCGCGTCGGCAGGGGAGATTCTTCTATGGTCGCGTTGCAGGGGTATCTCAAGGGTCGCGATGGGAAGCGCTCCTCACAGACTCGGAACGCGATAGCCATCTCACCATTCCAGAACCGGGTGAGGCTATTTCGTTTGCGATTAGCACGGTTGATAACAATACGCTGGGAACCGGGCAAATTCAAAGTGCCCCGATGCTTCAGCGCTATTCGGATACAGCGTATCGCTCCCATGGCAACTATGGGGTGCACTACAACCTGAGGCTGCCGCTCAGAAATGACAGCGATCGCCCACGACAGGTTGCCATTCTGTTTCAAACGCCGATTAAAGACGAGCAGTTGCGCGGCCAAGGGTTGCGATTTCTGAACCCGCCGCAAGACCGAATCTTTTATCGGGGCACTATTCGCTTGCGCTATCGCAACGATTGGGGCGTTTTGCAAACCCGCTATGTGCACGTGGTGCAGCGTCGGGGGCAACAGGGCGAACCGTTGATCACGCTACAGTTGCGCCAGGGCGATCGCCGCGAGGTTGAGGTTGATTTCTTCTACCCGCCCGATGCCACGCCACCCCAAGTGCTGACAGTGCAAACGTTGGATGGTGACACCATTCCCAATCCCGATTCTGACGGTGCACCTGTGCTCAGCAGCCAACCAACCAGCCTTCAGCCTGCGCTTCCCGAAGCGATCGATACTCTGGTGCCCAACGACTAGGCAAGCCAATTAGGGGCATTGCTAGCATATGATGCAGATGGCAGCGCTTGCTTTTACCAAGCCAATGCGCTTGTCATGTTTACAGCGCATCAAGCACGAATGGACGGCATTTTCTGAGTTCTTGGCTTTGCAGGAGCTGTCAAAGCAACTGTCAAAACAGTTGTAGCCAAATCCATCGGGCGATCGCGATATCTGTAGGTAAAGTTGCTTTGCCTGCCAATGCTGTTATGGAATCAGATCAAACAAACCAACTTACTTCCAGTCAAGCCCACACCAGCGGCGTCATCATTCGAGAAATGGGAATCGACGACATTGCCCCGGTGTTTCACTTGGGCGAGGCTCTCTTCACCAGCGATTTATACCCCAATCTGTATCGCACTTGGGATGAGTGGGAGGTCATTGGCCAGTACAACACCGATCCAGAATATTGCCTGGTAGCCGAGGTTGATCATCAGGTGGCTGGCTTTGTGCTGGGAACCGTCTTTAACAAAGCCACCTGGGTGTATGGATACATCATTTGGCTGGGTGTGTCGCCCCAGTTTCAGCGGCGCGGCGTTGCCGATAAGCTCGTCGATAAAATTGTGGAGCGCATGATTGAGGAAGGGGTGCGCATTATGCTGGTGGATACCGACCCAGCCAACACGCCCGCCATCAAGTTCTTTACTCGCAAGGGCTTCAGCAATCCTCGCAAGCACGTCTACCTCTCCATGAACCTGAGCAAGCACGAATTCTACGGTCGGCTCATTGCCTATGAACGTGACAAGGCAGAGCGAGTACGACCCCGCAGACCCCGACGGATGTAGAGATCCCAAAAATTATGGCGGGCTAGCGGTTTAGTTAAGCAGTGGCTAATACTACACATCGCAGCTAATCATCTCTGCTCCGCTGTTCCAACGGGGGGTTTATCGCGCCCACAAACCATTTAGTAATATTGAATGGCGTTGATGTTGATAATCATGAACACTGAATCCTAAAACATCCCACTCCTGGTTCTTCTCATCTGGATCTTCACTGGCGATGAAAGCAATACCATACGGTAAGTCTGGTTGAGCCTCCCAATCTGGATAGAACATTTCGTCTGAATCATCGTAGAAAATTGGCATTCTTGCTTTCACGTCATGCATTGAGCTACCAATCGTAATTGAGTTGAACAGACAGCCCAAATAGCCTGCAAACAAGAAGATATTACACAGTTCACCATGGCTGTTGAAGTCTAACCGAACTGCATCATTGGCATAGTGTAAGGAAGACCAGTTCCTATTTTTGATGTACAAAACATCTCTACAGTTTTCAACGGCTTTAACAGAATTGAATCCTGGGCGCATCTCTTCTATTATTGCTGTCGCTATCACACGACTCATTTCTTCCAAACGCATTCCTAGTGAAAAACCTGCCGCAGAACTTCCAGGAATAATTGGTGCTTCAAGATCAAAGCAGGGTTGAACCATTATCGACTAGAAAAAGAGCTTACTAACCAGGAATTTAGCTACCTAACTAGAAGTTAGGCTGCAGATTAAGACATGACACGGATAAACTCTAGCGGGAGACCGTCGCTGTCAGCAATGAAGGTGACTTCGTAGACGCGATCGCCAATGATTTGTTGAGTGGGTTCCAGCAGGACTTTGAGCGGCTTCAGTGAAGACGTTGGCTCTTGACTAGCGGCCTCGAAGCTGGCGCGCAGTTGTTCGAGCCAGTGGGGCAGATCATTAGTGTGGGCCGTCAGGTCAAATGAGAGATGGTAGTAACCCGTGTAGTGTTCGTCCCCAAAGGCATCAGCAGCGGGGCGTGGCTGGGGAATTTGAATTAGTTCAATGCGTCCACCCAAACCTTCCATCCAGCAAGCTAACGTAGTGCCTGCGGTAAATCGTTCGCACACAGTAAAGCCCAGACGCTCGTAAAAGGCGATCGCCCGAAAGATATCGGCAGTGCGAATCGAAGCGTGGTGCATAAATGCGCGAGTTGAGCAAAAGGAAGAAACACAGGTTAAACGAGGGGGCGATCGCCAGGTCACTTAATCCAACAACGAACACGCATCTTTATTCAAAAAGGCGGAAGTAGGGATAGCGAACTGGAGCCCCAGGCTCCTTTTCCAAGTCAAAATTGATGACATCCCAACAGGGCTCATCTTTCGGATCAGGGCTAAATTCCACAGGAAGGCCATACAGTCGCGGACGAGACGAGTCAGTTTGGCCGCGCCAAGGGGTGCTGCGCTCCAAATAGGTGCTGATTAAGTCTTGATAGCGGCGGGCAATAATAACCCGCGTGGCTCGATAGCCCTGGGTATATAGACGATCCAGCGCTTCGTGAATTTCGAACCGAATGCCATCAGGATGGGTATGCTGGCGATACCACTCATTGTTCCACCGTCGCCAATGGCGGCCTGACTGTAGGTGCACAAGCTCACCTGTGTCGGGGTTTGCCTCAAACGCGCCGTGCCGTGGACAGAGATAAGTATCGGTCAACGTCAACGCCGGGATGGTTTGGCGGCAGTGAGGGCACTGAATCTCCGGTCCAAAGATCGGATACTGTTGAGATAGATTCATCATGCGATCGCTACCGGCGTAATCTCCACATCATATCCACGGTGGCTTCATTATACTCCCTATGCTCGTTAGCCCGTTTCTCTCAAGGGTTGAATTTATCGAGATTTGAACAATCCGGCACACAGCCTCATCAAGTAAGGGTTAAACCCTCCTGAATCTGCAATATTGCAGCCGACGTTCATCAACCGCCATCATCATGCCCGACCTTCTGTCCAAATATTCAGGTTCAGTCGTATTCTGATGGTTTCGGCAACGGTTGCCATCTCAAACGGTTGCCATTTCACAAATTTATCCTTGTTGGTTGGAGTGTGCGATCGTGTCTTTTTGGTTACCCCCTGATGTGTCTCAGGCAGCTTTTGTTGCTCCAAATGCAACGGTAATGGGCCAAGTTACCCTTGCTGAAGGCTCAAGCGTGTGGTATGGGGCTGTTGTTCGCGGCGATGTAGAGCAAATTGTGATTGGGCCTTATACCAATGTGCAAGATGGAGCAGTGCTCCATGGCGATCCGGGGCTGCCTACGGTGCTAGAAGCTTACGTTACCGTTGGGCACCGAGCAGTCATTCACAGTGCCCATGTGGAAGCAGGCAGTCTGATTGGCATCGGCGCAACTGTGCTCAATGGAGTTCGGGTTGGGGCGGGCAGCATTGTGGGGGCGGGCTCGGTGGTCACGAAAGATGTACCTGAGCGATCGCTCGTCGTAGGCGTTCCAGCCAAGGTGCTGCGCCAACTTTCAGAGGAAGAAGCCGCCGACCTGATTGACCACGCAAAACGCTACGCAGCGTTGGCCCAAGTGCATGCCGGAAACGGTACCGACCTGGGCTTTTACCCATCAACAGGCTCACCGACCTAACACCAGCACCCCAATTCCTCACAAAACAGAACATGATTTCTCATTTTTCTCCTATCTGAAGGAAGAAGAATTCACAATTTTTTGCCGGATAATTGCGCCAAATGGGCATTCCAAATAATAATGTAAGAGTATGAGAACCTTTTATAAATCTTAAGGGGAGGATCTGAGATGGACTGGCGTGTACTTGTTGTGTTATTGCCCGTCATTCTGGCAGCAAGTTGGGCTGGCTACAACATTGCGCAGGCTGCTCTCAAGCAAGTTCAAACCTTGCTGAAGCGTTCCTAGTTAGAGCTTCCAACCCAAGCAACCCGACGCAATTTTCCGTAAATGCCGAGCGCTCATATGAGCACTCGGCATTTTTCATGCATTTCTCATATTGACCATTGCTTTAAAGTTGCAATGGACTTACGCAAGTCCACTAAATCTGGTGTGTTGTGGGTGGGGTGCGAAGCACCCCACCCACAACACACATGCGTAAGTCCTGTTGCAGTCTCAGAATCTCGGTATCAGCAATTACATAACTGCTAGGAAAACCCACGTTGAAAGAACGGCCCTAACAGGAATGAAAGGGAGCCCACGCAAACGGTGACTCCCTTTCATCTTGTTGATTCAGATAGAACTGATGCACTTCATCCGAAAAACCAGGGGTTTGAATGATGTTTGGGGCGCTAAGCGCCTCAAACATCATTCAACTGCATAAATCCCGCCAAAGTTAAACCCACAGTTCACTCCAGTGTCTTGCTCAGGCTTTCACAATGGAGAGTCCACAAATGGATTTTGGCTTTGCAAGAGGCACGCCGCCATTAGATCGCGCTTAGACAAAGTAGTTGTTTGCGTTCAGCACGCCTGCGGTCGTTGCAGCCAAGCGGAAGTAGTTGATGGCCGAAATTTTGACCACAAAATCACTTCCTGCGTCAAAGGCTGCATTGTCATTATTCACGGCTAGGTGTGTCACGCCTTGCCAGTTGAAGAAGACAGCTTCATTTGCAGATAAGGTTTGTGCCCCGGCGTCAAACTGGTTTTTGTCAGCAAAGGCTGCGATCGCGGCTTGGGTCAAGTCCACTCCGTTGACGACACCCGCGTTAAACAGGCCAGTCGGCTTATTGGTCGCAACAAGGCTATTGGTAAAGCTGAAGGAGATGCGATCGCCACCCTCAAAGTTAATTCCTGTAATTTCATCCAGTTCACCCACCCGAGATTGGGCCAGGGCATCTTCCTGATTAATTCCCAAAAAGGAGAATCGATCGGCACCTGGGCCTCCAGTCAACACATTTGTGCCACCACCAGACGACACCAACGTATCGTTGCCTTCGCCACCGACCAGCACATCGTTACCAGCCCCCGCCAAAAGCACATCATTACCAGCATCGCCAAACAACGTGTCATTTCCACTGCCGCCTAGCAGCACATCAGCATCGATGCCACCTCGAATGCGATCGTTTCCATTTTCTCCCAGTAACGTGTCATTGCCCTGACCACCAAAGATAACGTCGACACCATCTCCGCCTCGAACATCATCGTTGCCAGATTCTCCCGAAAGCGTATCGTTGCCGCCGAAGCCAAACAGCGTGTCTAGACCATCGCCACCTCGGATAAAGTCATTGCCGTCTCCACCGCCAACGCGGTCGTTCCCCGCTTCACCCAGGATAGTATCGTCGCCAATCCCACCAAAGATGTTGTCATTCCCAACACCGCTCTGTAATAGATCAGCCCCGTCTCCACCACGGATGACATCATTGCCTGCTTCACCAAGAATCGTGTCATTCCCAGCATCACCCTGCAAAATATCAGTTCCATCGCCTCCACGCAGGATATCGTTGTCATCTCCCCCAAACAGCGTATCGTTGCCGCCGAAGCCAAACAGCGTATCTAGCCCATCGCCACCCCGAACAAAGTCGTTGCCATCGCCACCGCCGATGCGATCGTTCCCAGCGTCACCCAGGATCACATCATTGCCAATGCCGGCAAAGATGGTGTCATTCCCAGCACCACCCTGCAATAGGTCATCCCCGTTCTCGCCACGGATGACATCATTGCCTACTTCACCAAGAATCGTGTCATTCCCGGCATCGCCCTGCAAAAAGTCAGCTCCATCGCCTCCACGCAGGATATCGTTGTCGGCTCCCCCAAACAGCGTATCGTTGCCGCCGAGGCCAAACAGCGTATCTAGCCCATCGCCACCCCGAATGAAGTCGTTTCCGTCTCCACCGCCGATAAAGTCGTTGCCAGCTTCACCCAGGATTACATCATTGCCAAGGCCAGCAAAGATGGTGTCATTCCCAGCACCACTCTGCAATAGGTCATCCCCATCCTCACCACGGATGACATCATTGCCTGCTTCACCAAGAATCGTGTCATTCCCGGCGTCGCCCTGCAAAATATCAGCTCCATCGCCTCCACGCAGGATATCGTTATCAGCTCCCCCAAACAGCGTATCGTTGCCACCGAAGCCAAACAGCGTATCTTGGCCAATGCCTCCCTGAATCGAGTCATTGCCATCGCCACCGCCAATGCGGTCGTTGCCAGCCTCACCTAGAATGACATCGTTGCCAATGCCAGCAAAAATGATGTCGTTCCCGGTACCGCCCAAGATGGTGTCGCTGCCACTATCGCCACGGAGCAGATCGTTGCCATCGCCACCGTTAATCAGGTCAGGGCAGCCACCACCAAAAATAGTGTCATTTCCAGCAAAGCCGGAGATGGTATCTCGATTGTTCGTTCCGACCAAGCTGTCGTTGTTGGCTGTACCGTTAATGACCTCTCCAGGAAGACACTGGCCATCGGATAGGGATAAGGTTACCGTGGCTGGGGTTAGATCCGTTCCGCCACGGTTATCGGTAGCGGTGTAGGTGAAGGTAGCACCCGTAAAGCCATTTGCCGGCTGGAAGAAGAGCTGGTTTGCTTGCGCAGCCGTAATGACAGTGTTGGGGTTGGTAATGGCGATCGCCCCTGGTTGGCTAGGATTACCAATAAAGAGTTGCCCTTGGGCAGTCGGGGGAAGCTGCACAATTGTAAAGCTGGTAATCGTGTCATTATTGGGGTCAGACGCAGAAATTCCCGGAATCTGGACAGGGGCGCCGGGTGTCACCTCTGCGGATGTGTTATTCGTGACGGGCGGCTGATTCGTTCCAGCTGGTACAAGCGTATTGACATCAGTAACAGTGTTGTCCCCTGAATTTGGTTCATTGATTCCTGGGATGGGCGGCACTGTTACCGTGGTCGTCAACGTTGTTGGCGGTGTTGTATTGGGATTAATCGTTGGATCGACCGTACCAATGACCGTAATGGTTGTGGATTGACCGGGGGTGAGAGGGCCGGGAATCTCTGTAGTAATGTTGTTGGTTGCCGGGTTTCCATTCAACGTAATGTTGATAATGCCGGGTGGCAGGGTCACATTCACCGGAATGTTGATCACATCCAACTCGGTGCTGTTGTTGGTAATCGTGATGGTGTAGGTAACTTGCTGGCCGGGGGTCACCGTCGTGGTGTTGTCTGAGGATGTGACCTCGATATCAATCGTCGGGGTAGGAGTTGGCAGAGAACCAAAGTCATTGAACCGCAGCGTACCTCCACCATTTGCATTCAGAGTCTGAGCGATAAAGGTCGGTTGGCCGTTGGTGAGGTTAATGCGGTACAGGTTGTTTTCTCCTGAACCAACGTTGCCATCTCCATCTGGAGAGGTGACGTAGAGCTGACCATCAGACCCAAAGGCCAGCGAACCGGCCCCATCGTTGCCAACCAGGCCTGTATCGCCAATGTAGGTCGCCTGTAGCGTGGTGAGGTTGACACGATACAGTTGCAGCGTGATCGTTGTGCCAGCAACGTTGGGATTGTCAAAGTAAGTTGAGATAATCAGGCTATTAGGATCGTTTGGATCAAACGCCATGTCTCCTGTACCCGGTGGATTGGGAAACGTAGGAGTCCCTCCGGTAATCGTTCCCACCGTCGAAATGGCTCCAGTATCGGCGTTCACGGTAAACAGTTCGGCAGAACCGAGGGTGGCGGCATAAATCGTGCCGTTGGGCGCCTGCGCTAGTTTGACAAAGCTAGTTTGCCCAGACTGTGAGAGAACGGTGTTGGTTTCGGTAGTGGGATCCCAATAGGCGACTGTGCCAGCCGGATTGCCACCCCCAGATGCATTGGTGATGTAGTAGACACGGCCTGTAACTGATTCACGCGCGATCGCGGCACTTCCAGCAACGAGTGTGCCAACCTGCGTTGCTTGCCCAGTGGCTGTATCTAGAGTGTAGAGAACATTGCCAACGTTGGCGTAGAGCAGGTTGGGGAACGCGGTTGCCAACACTCCAGCATAGGAGGCGATCGCCTCTTCCTGAAATGCAAGAGCTGTGGTGATGGGGCGGGTGCTGTAGTCAAGCTCCCAATTACCGCCGAGCGAGGCTGCACCAACAAGAGTACTGGAGGCTGCGATCGCCGCTCCAGTGAGTTCAGCCAAATGATGGATAAAATTAATCCCTTCGGCGGTAGCCGCAACATTGCAACCATAGAGCAAAATTTCGGCTTGCGGTGCCAGCGCATGAGACCATTGGGCGATCGCCGTTGCATGCTCACCCAAGCTCGTATGGGTTAAGGCAGTGGAACCCAGCTGTAAACGACCGGGTTGTCCATGGGTCAAAACATGAACACTGTGAAGATCTCGATAGGTCGCAAGAATAGACGAAATTTGCCCAATCCCGCATTGGTTGGGTTCAAGAACAACGACAGTCACATGCTCGCGAACTGCGACAATGAGCTGTTGAGCATTGCTGACGGATGGGTCAACCAGCAGAAGATGTTGGAAGGAAGAAATATGCACAGTAAATGCCTCTTAAACAGCAGATTATGGACGCGAGTGAGCCTCACTCTGTCAGCCGGGGGACGATGAATGACCGCAACATCATGCAATGGCACCTCAGATAGGCCCAAGCCATGCATGTGGCGGAAAAAAATGGGAACGCTGACGAATAACTTAAGAGCAGTGAATCCTGTACTTCGCGCCCAGGCTGTAGTCTCAACAAGGAAGAAATTGCAGCGTTCCTAAATAGATAGTTGTTTCGAAATACGTACCGACTTAAACCCAACGTTCAAGCCTGCACTATTGCGACCTAATCCAGTAAACTTACTGTTTTTTTGTGAAAAGATGAACACCTGCGACAAAGATTTGCGGAAACTTGTCGAAATCTCCTAAATTTCCACCCCTAGCTTCGTTAATTTGTTACAAGCTGCTGGCTAAGGAAGCGAAGAGTTCGCTGCCACGCATCCTCTGCTGCCGCTGCTTGGTAAACTTCGGGACGAGTATCGTTAAAAAAAGCGTGGTCAGCATCGGCATACGTGTGAGACTCAATAGAGCCGCCTGCCGCTTGAATATCGGCTTTGAGCTGCTGCACCGCCTCGGGGGGTACAAAGCTATCCTTCTCTCCAAAGATGCCCAGCACCGGTGCCACTAGCTTAGAAAAGTCGGGCTTGACGTTGGGATGAATACCATAGAAATCGACCACGGCCCCCACCTGCTCGCTCAAGGTGGCGGTGAGCAGTGCAAGCTGGCCCCCCATGCAAAATCCAACCACCCCAATCGAGGAGCTAGTTACCGCCTCATGGTTGAGCAAAAAATCGATGGTGGTTTGCAGAGATTTGGCGGTTTGCTCAATATTGAGCGTCATTAACAAACGGCCCGCTTCGTCGGGCGAGGTGGTGGTGGTGCCCTGAAACAGGTCGGGGGCGATCGCCACATAGCCTGCCTCGGCAAAGCGATCGGCCACATCTTTGATGTGAGGAACGAGCCCCCACCACTCTTGCAACACAATCACACCTGGCCCTGTGCCCGATGCTGGAGTGGCCAAGTATCCAATGTTTAGAATGTCGGTTCCCATGGTGTTTTGTCGATGCGAATTTGTCGGTGTTCAATCATCAGAATGAGGTTCCAGACTGCTGGAACTCACGTTCTTGAGAGCTGGTTTGCCCTATAGGGTTTACGAGCCAATTTGCCTATTGGATTGTATCGGTATTGCCACAGTGGGAGAAATGGCAAGCGTCCAGCAGGATTGAGCCCAGCAGGCATAGAATGAAAATACTTTATTCACAATCTCTCAAGATTATTGCTGCAACCCAAGGCTATGACCGCAACTCACGCTACGACCGATCTCGCCACACTTGCTCAGCAAACCCGTGAGGCTGCTCGGCAGCTAGCGGTGTTGCCCACCGAGGCCCGTAATCGGGCGATCGCCGCCATGGCCCAAGCGCTGGAAGCCGCCACACCCGAAATTTTGGCAGCCAACGCCGAGGATTGCCGCATTGCGCTAGAAGAGGGGTTGGCAAAACCGCTGTACGGTCGGCTCAAGCTGGATGAGGCCAAGCTACAAGGGGCGATCGCAGGGGTGCGCGATGTGGAGCGGTTGGACGACCCCATTGGCCTCGTGCAAATTCATCGGGAGCTGGATGATGGGCTCGTACTCAAGCGGATCTCCTGTCCTTTGGGGGTGCTGGGTGTGATTTTCGAGTCGCGGCCCGATGCCTTGGTGCAAATTGCCACGTTGGCAATCAAATCTGGCAATGGCGTGATTTTGAAAGGTGGGCGAGAAGCGGTGCGATCGTGCGAAGCCCTGACTCGAGCCATTCATCAAGGCTTGGCCCAAGTGGGCATCGATCCGGCTGTGGTACGGCTGCTGACCACCCGCGAGGAAACCGTAGCGTTGTTGAAGCTGGATGGCCTAGTGGATTTAATTATTCCTCGGGGTTCCAACTCGTTTGTGCGGTTTGTGCAGGAGAATACGCGCATTCCGGTGCTGGGCCATGCGGATGGCATTTGTCACCTGTATGTGGATGCGGCGGCAGATGTTGCCCAGGCTGTCGCGATCGCCGTAGATTCCAAAACCCAATATCCTTCGGCCTGCAACGCGATTGAGACGCTGCTGGTACATCGGGCGATCGCGCCTGAGTTTTTGCCCCAGGTAGCCGCAGCGTTGCAAGGGCAATCGGTAGAGCTGCGAGGAGATACTGAAACTCAAGGCATTCTGACTGCAGTAGGAGTTGCGATTCACCCTGCAACAGAAGCCGACTGGGAAACGGAATACAGCGATCTGATTTTGGCGATTCGGGTGGTGGATTCACTGGAAATGGCGATCGCCCACATCAACACCTACGGGTCACGCCATACAGAGGCGATCGCGACGCAGGATGACCAAACGGCCAGCACGTTTAGGCATCAGGTCGATGCAGCGGGGGTGTTTCACAACTGTTCCACTCGATTTGCCGATGGATTCCGCTATGGTTTTGGAGCCGAAGTGGGCATTAGCACCCAAAAGATGCCACCCCGTGGCCCCGTTGGTTTAGAGGGGCTTGTGACATATAAATATTGGGTAACCGGCCAGGGGCATGTTGTTGCTCCTTATACGGGAGCCAACGCCAAACCCTTTACCCACAAGACCTTGTAGCGCTTGAGAGCCCTGCACCGACCTTTGGACGTTTTCTCGGTATTTGGTTTTCTGGCATCTATACTTGTTCGGCACCTAATCTTTTCCGGCATCTACTGTATCAGGAGTGCTATGCCTCTACCCAACGAGCAGCCCCTCTGGCGGGTCAATGCGGCCGATGTGTATCTTCCAATTTCCTATGACGGCTCGGTGGTTGGCTACTGTAAACCTGCATTTGCAGCCCGCATTATCGAAACGCTCAACGATGAGCAACGATATGCCAAGGCGTTGCAAATGGCCTGTGCAGACTTGGCACGGCGCACGGGGGGCGCAGCCGGAACCGCAGATTTGCTGATGGAGCGATATCTCAACCATGCAGAACAGCCGCGATCGGGGGTAAAGGCGATCGCTGTGTGGTTGAAAGATCGACAGGAAGAGCTGGACGTGAGCGATGCCGAGTTTGAGCGGTTTTGTGAATCCTATCGGCTCCCCAAGCGATCGCTCCAAGCCATTTACGCAGGCCACGAAATTGACAGCCGAGTGCTCACGCCCTTGGCGCGAATTTTGGGCTGCTCGGTTGAGGATGTGCTGACGGTACTAGAGGGTTCATCGCCATGAGTGACTGCATTGCAATTTCAAATCTTCGGGTGTATGGCTATACCGGCGTCTTTCCCGAAGAAAAAGCCCTGGGCCAGTGGTACGAGCTAGATCTCAAAATTTGGACGGATACCGCCAAAGCGGCCCAAACCGATGACATTACCGACACCTACAACTATGTAGAGGCGGTGGAGCAGGCGCGCAACCTAGTGCGCACGGCCCAGTTTAATTTGATCGAAAAACTGGCGGCGGCAGTCGCAGATATCCTGTTGCAATCATCCACCCAGGTTGAGCAGGTGCAAGTACGAGTCACCAAAGTTAGCCCACCGATTCCCGATTTTTCCGGCAAGGTTTCGGTAGAAATTACCCGCTCGGCAGCCTAAAGGCTGTCTGCGCTGTCAAACCATCAATTCAATTGCCCATCGCTTGCCCTTCTCACGAGGAATTTAAGCAAGCAGCCATCATCAAAACCTCAGAAGTGCCCATTTTTACATGCGCGTTGCGCACGCAAAAATGGGCACTTCGGCTTATCCATCGCTCACATATCAAACATGATTCAAGATTCTGTATCGTCCACTATGCGGGCGATACAGAATCTTAGAGTCTGATTTTTGTGGGTGTCGAGGTACTTACCATTCCTCTTGGTCAACCTCGCTGGGGACTGGGCTGCTCGCCTCCATATCGCTGGGCAGGCTTTCGCCAGTGGGCAGGCTTTCGCCTTCGGTTTCGGGCAGAATGCGTAGGCGAATTGTGCGGGAGAGGGGACTATCCGCTTCCCCGATCTGGATTTCTAACGTTTCGCCAGAAAGGGGTGTGAGAAAGGCCAAGAGCGATCGCAGATGGGGCGTACTGGAGCCACTATCGAGATAGACGCGTTCGGCCAGGCTGTTGAGTTTTTTCCAGGTGCCATAGAGTTTGGCGATCGTTTGTTCGAGCTGGGCGGCGCTATTCACCAAGTCGGCGGTGGCATTGAGGCAACCGATTCGCAGAGCCTCTTCGAGCGCCAGTTCCAGATCCATGCCTTCACGGTTGAGGGCTTGCACCTGAGTCGCCGCATCCAAATACTTGGCCAAAAAGCGAGCTTCGGAGGTGGCCTGCTTGATAGTGTCTACATCGGGATTGAGGGTGACTTCTTGCTGGAGCTGCTTTTGGTGAGGTGGGGGCAGCTTTTCCATTTCCTTGACCAAGGGCGCAATATAGCGTGGCGGAATGATGCTGTTGGCCGCTTTTTCCTTAATTTCTTCGGGTAATAAATCGGAGGTGATGGCCGTCCACTCGTCGGAGAGTTGGCGCACCTCGCGGCGGGTGATGCGATCGCCCTTTTTAGCCGCATCCCCCACCATTTGCTGCACTTCGGGCGGCGATTGAGCCGTTTCCATAAAGGCGCGTTTGCTGAACTGGTTCACATCCTCCGGTTCGAGCACGCCGCTTTCAAGCAACAGGTCGGCACTATCAGCCAGTTCCATCAGCGCGTAGGCTTGGCTTTTGCTAATTTCGCGCTCTTGCAACCATTTGAGGAAGCCACGTCCACCCTGGTCGCCGCCCACTTTTTCGCGATCGCGCACCACCTTAAGAATGCGCCCCCGCCAAATATCCGTTTGCAAATCGAAGCGATCGCACACCTGCCATGCCGCTTCAATCATTTGGGCAAAATCGTAGTCCGAAATGCCCTGATCCTCGGGGTCGGGCAGGCGAAAAGTCAGCTCGCCTTCGGATGCACCGTTGAGAACATCAGCAGTGAAGGGAGCATAGGGTGCTGCGTGAGCCATTCAAAAAAACCGCTGTGAAGAGTGTGAGGAAAACAGATCACCCATTATTCCACAAGGGATAGTGTTCAGGGGCGATCGCACAAGGCAATTCCCGCAATCGATAGCGCGACCATCAATGGTGGACAACGGTTTCCCAGCTCATCGCTTGGTAGGCTCTGGGGCGATCGCCCTCATGCTTTGCCAAATTACATCCGCTCCACCACGGGAATGCCCAACAGCGACAGCCCTTGCTTGAGGGTACGGGCAGTGAGGTCGCAGAGGATAAGGCGCGAGGTGCGCAGCGGTTCTTCCGCTTGCAGGACGGGGCAGCGATCGTAGAACTGGTTGAAGGTTTGGCTGAGTTCGAACAGGTATTGGCAGAGGCGGTTGGGGTACAGATCTGCCTCGACTGCCGTTAGCACCGTGTCGAACTGGAGTAGCGCCTTGGCCAGAGTGAGATCCATCTCGTCTTGCAGGCTGATGGTACGATCGCCCAAATTTGAGAAATCAATGTCACCTTTGCGGCTTATGCCCTGCACCCGCACATAGGCATAGAGCATGTAGGGCGCGGTGTTGCCCTGAAGCGCCAGCATTTTGTCGTAGCTAAAGATGTAGTTGCTGGTGCGGTTTTGGCTGAGGTCGGCATACTTAACGGCACCAATACCAACGGTTTTGGCCAGGTGCGCCTTGAACTCTTCCGACTCGGTGCGGCCCTCTTCCGTCAGGCGGGCTTCAATATCGGCACGAGAGCGGGCGATCGCCTCATCCAGCAAGTCCCGCAGTCGAATGGTTTCACCGGAGCGGGTTTTGAACTTTTTGCCATCTTCGCCCTGCACCACGCCAAAGGGCACATGCACCAGCTCCACACCCTCGGGAATCCACCCGGCGCGGCCTGCCACCTGAAATACCTGGGCAAAGTGGTTGGCCTGTCCGGCATCGGTGACGTAAATGATGCGATCGGCGTGGTCTTGCTGAGTGCGGTAGCGAATGGCGGCAAGGTCAGTGGTGGCGTAGTTGTAGCCCCCATCGGTCTTTTGAATGATCAGCGGTAGGGGATTGCCTTCTTTGTTGGTAAAACCTTCTAGGAAGACAACCTTTGCGCCCTGGTCTTCCACCAGCAGGCCCAACTTCTCTAAGTCTTCTACCACGCCAGCCAGCAGCGGATTATAAAAGGACTCGCCCCGCTCGGTGATGCAGATATCCAGCAGCTCGTAGATTTCCTGGAAGGCAAGGCGCGACTGTTCGCACAGCAGGTTCCAGGCAGACAGGGTTTCGGGATTGCCCGACTGCAACTCCACCACTTCTAACCGCGATTTTTCTCGAAATGCCTCGTCTTCATCGAACCGTTGCTTGGCTTGTTTGTAGAAGGTGGTGAGGTCGCCCAATGCCAGCGCATTGGCGGTGGTGAGCGCGTCGGGATAGGCTTCGCGCAGGTGCAAAATCAACATGCCGAACTGGGTGCCCCAGTCGCCTACATGGTTGAGCCGCAGCACATCGTGCCCCAAAAATTCCAAAATGCGGGCAATGGAGTCGCCAATGATGGTGGAGCGCAGGTGGCCCACGTGCATCTCCTTCGCGATGTTGGGACTGGAAAAGTCCACGATCGCCCGTTTGGGATGTTTGGTGGGTTCTACACCCAGGCGATCGCTCTGGTTCATGGTCTGGAGCTGAGCTTCCAGATACTCGGTTTTCAGCCGCAGGTTAATGAATCCGGGGCCAGCCACCTCTGGCGGATCGCACAAGTCGGCCACGTCGAGATGCTGCAAAATTTCTTCGGCGATCGCCCGTGGAGCCTTCCCCAACCGTTTTGCCAGCGACATGGCCACATTGGCCTGAAAGTCGCCAAATTTGGGATTGCTGGCCGGAACCAACACCGGATCGGTACCCGCCAACTCGTCGCCAAAGGCGGCTACCAGTGCAGCAGAAAGGCGGTCGTGAAGCAGGGCGATCGTAGAGTTCATGATGGGTGCGGCAGTTAACGGGAACGTTGGCGAAATGCGCCAAAGGAGCAATTTGATAATGAGTTCAGCACCGTGAGTTCAATACGGTGAGTTCGATGGAAGTTCTGCTGTACCGCTCATGCACCCGCAGATAAATCGCGGGCTATCCAAGCAAATCCATTGAAATGGATTTCGTTCCAGCAGAAATCTGCCCTAGTGGTTGGTCAAGCTTGCTTTTGTGAGAGTATGCGCGGCACATTCCCACAAAAATAAACAAACTTAAAAAAGTTGACAGAGCACTAGTCCACTTCTAGTGGACTTTCCATCATAGCCCGCCGTTTACTCGCGGGCGGTTGTGGACGACCGCAAGCAATGGTGTGAGCTAGGGTGATTTCAGGGTCAAGGATAAAGAAATCCTTTAACAAGATACCGCGCAACCTCAACCCTCGACTAGGCATAGAATGGGGCTGCTATCCTGAGGAGAAACCGTCTCGACTACTCTCTCCCCATCAATTTTGATATGGCAGATCGGCTTCAGAATTACATCAACGGTGCATGGTGCGCGGCGTCTACGTCGGACTATTTGGATGTGGTGAACCCCGCAACGAATGAGGTGCTAGCACAGGTGCCCCTGTCACCCGCAGCGGATGTGGTGGCAGCAACCGAGGCGGCAGCGGCAGCGTTCACCTCCTGGCGGCGGGTGCCTGTGGGCGATCGCATTCAATACCTGTTCAAGCTGAAGGGGTTGATGGAGGCGCATTTGGATGAGCTGGCCCGCACCATTACCCTGGAGTGTGGCAAAACCTTTGCCGAGGCCAAGGCCGAAATGCAGCGTGCCATTGAAAATGTGGAAGTGGCCTGCGGTGCGCCCATCATGATGCAGGGCGACGTATCGGAAGATATTGCCCGGGGCATTGACGAGCTGATGATTCGGCAACCGCTGGGGGTATGTGCGGCGATTGCCCCGTTCAACTTTCCCGGCATGATTCCCTTCTGGTTTTTGCCCTATGCGATCGCCTGTGGCAATACCTATGTGATCAAACCGTCGGAAAAGGTGCCGCTCACGTTACATAAGGTGATGGAGCTGATTGAGCAAACAGGTCTGCCCGCTGGCGTGGTGAACTTGGTGAACGGGGCCAAGGAAGCGGTGGATACGATTTTGGATCATCCGGCAATTCGGGCGATTAGCTTTGTGGGCTCTAGTCCGGTGGCGCGGTATGTGTACGGACGGGCAGCAGCCAATGGCAAGCGGGTGCAGTGCCAGGGTGGAGCCAAAAATCCCATCATTGTGCTGCCGGATGCGGATGTGGAAATGACGACCCGCATTACGATGGATAGCGCTTTTGGCTGTGCAGGACAGCGCTGTTTGGCGGCATCGCTGATGGTGACGGTGGGCAAGGCCAGGGGGCCGTTTACCGAGGCGATCGCCGAAGCGGCAAAATCCCGTGTGGTGGGTTTTGGACTGGAGCAGGGTGTGCAGATGGGGCCAGTGATCAATCACCAAAGTCGCGATCGCATTCACGACCTCATTTCTCAAGGCATTGAGGAAGGCGCAAAACCGTTGATTGATGGGCGCAATCCCAACATTTCGGGCTACGAGAACGGGAGCTTTGTGCGACCTACGCTATTGCAAGATGTGCGCCCCGACAGCCGCATTGCCCAAACGGAGATCTTCGGCCCGGTGTTGGGGATGCTGCATGTGGAGACGATTGAGGAGGCGATCGCCCTGGTGAATGCGGGCCAGTGGGGCAATATGGCCTGCCTGTTTACCAGCAGCGGCGCAGCAGCCCGAAAGTTTCGCTACGAGGCCGAAGCGGGCAACATTGGCATCAACATTGGGGTAGCCGCCCCGATGGCGTTCTTTCCCTTTAGCGGCTGGAAGGAAAGCTTCTTTGGCGACCTCCACGGCCAGGGCAAACACGCCTTCGAGTTCTTCACTCAAACCAAAGTCGTCGTCGAACGCTGGTTCCAAGATTGGACTCGCCAGTTTTAACAATATATGAAAGCTCCTCGTACCTTGACCCAAAAGGAGTTTTTGCCCTTGTTACAATGTTTTGAAATGGATTGAGATCATTGTGTAATCACTCAATTAGCGAACGGTTCTTCTGAAAAGGTTTGGTGCCTAAATGGAGTCCTCAACATCCGGAGTTTCTGAAGATACAGCAAAACAAGTGTTTGATCGGGCTGCTGAGCTTCATGCTCAGTACAACAAACAAGTCTCTATTTCTGAGCTTATTAGTGCTGGAGAAGCCGCTCAAATTCCGGCTGAGTTTATTGAGCAAGCTCTTCAGGAAGTGACAACCCAACAGCCTCAAAAACCGAGCCAAACGAGCCGGAAGCAGATTCAAGGCTTTGTTCTCAAACTGGGTATTTTAGCCACAGCTATTTTAGGGCTTGCCTTTGTTTTTGAAGAAGTTGTAGACGATGGAGATTTGGAACTCGATTCGCTTGCAGGCACGGTATTGTTGGGTGGAGCAGCTACTGCTGGAACGGCCTATATGCTGAAGGGATCTGCCAGCTATCAAACAACATCAGACGTTAAACATCTGCATCATAAATTGACGTTGTTGGAGCATCGAGTTACTTCATTAACGTCAAAAATGTTCGCACCTGGTTTGTTTACCGAAGAAGAGCCAGATGTGACTCAAAATGAAAAAATTGCATCATTAGCAGAAGCAATCAATCAGTTAACTGCAAGAGTTTCTGATATGGAAACCAATTTAATTGATGGTTTACTTGCAACTTTACCTTCACCAGATTCCATTGAGGAGAATAAAAAATTGGAAGACCCAGAAGATCGATTGATCTCTTAAGGCGATCGCCCTGGTGAATGTGGGGCAGTGGGGCAATATGGCCTGTCTGTACCAGCGGCGGCGCAGCAGCCCGCAAGTTTCGCTACGAGGCCGAAGCTGGAAATATTGGCATCAACATTGGGGTAGCCGCCCCAATGGCGTTCTTTACCTTTAGCGGCTGGAAAGAAAGCTTCTTTGGCGACCTCCACGGCCAAGGCAAACACGCCTTCGAGTTCTTCACCCAAACCAAGGTCGTCGTCGAACGCTGGTTCCAAGACTGGACTCGCCAGTTTTAGTTAATTTTTGAACTACTAAAAAACCTCAGGAACCTCTGCAAGATACTTCCAAAAACTTTGTTTGCTATTAATGCGTTTAGTGGAATTAGGAAATAGCCAAATAAATCATGAGTTTTCATGCAATTGACAAGCTCTATAATCTAGCACCGAAGGCTATATCATACAGGGCTAACCAGTTCCTCCCGAAGTAATTCTGGTTGTGACCAGTAAATAACATCAGAGAACTCTTCTAACAAGCTCAAACTGTCTGAAGACCATATATCGACTGAATCATCTATTAATGAGATAAAGCTTGCAGAAGTGAGACTCGTCTTCAAACTTCTTAAGTCGTACCAGGCTGTAAAAGTTCTGTCAGTTAAATTTTTTGCACTGGCGCGGCTACCGGTACTCAGAACATAGATAAGGAAAGTTTTCTGAGGTCGTCTAGCATAAAAGTCAATATTCCAAGATCGCCCTGAAGACCCTGGAACTTTGTAATCCCGCTCATAGGAGATATTTAATTCCATTAAAAAATCTTCGACCTCCTCCTTGATGGATGTAAAGCCGCTAGTCTTAAATGTGAACCACAGATCTGCAACTTGCAACGCCGCTTGGGATAATCGTGTTACAGCACTAATTAGTGATTCCGACGCCTTCGTTCGGGCAATCAGCATTGAGCGATAAAACTCAACTCTATGAGTTAAACAAATGTCTTGAATTAACAAATCTTGTTTTTTAGATCTCTGCTTAGCAAACGTTTGCATATTGAGCCAACGGATTGTTTCCCCAAGATCAGTAAGGATTATTGTTTCGTTGTTTATCTTCGCAAATAGGTCAACAACATCACCGTCAGGATATACATAGGGAGTTCTAATTCTTGTGTATTCCCCCACACTAGAACACGAAAACAACTCTCCAACCGTACTTGCAATTTCCTCGCATATTGATAGATTAGTCATTAAAGAATCTCCAATTGCAAAGGTGGTGGCTCATTCATCTTTCCGTTATGAGTAATTTTTGCTTCTTGGCAAAACTGATGCCATACTCCAACAGGATTGCTAGAGGGTTCAGTAATGTCGTCTGGCACATAGGCTTGTTTGTCACGAAAGACTTCATCCCATCGGTGCTTATGCTTTTCGCCAACTAGCTCTCCGTTAGGGTTACGATGCTCTTTGCCAATATCAAGACCATAAATCCTTCCAAAACTACGATGGATTAATACATATGTAAGAGAATCAATAAGTTTATTGTAGGAACCCTTTATGAACAAAGGGTATCCCTCAGTAGAGTCTACCTGTACTCGAAATTCAACTGTTGGAGAGTGTGCAGCATTTTCTAGCCATGTAATATCCGTATTGATCTGCTTACTTGTATCCTCAAGTAAGCTTTCAAACTCGTCTTTAGTCATCTCTAGCCATACAATATTGATAGTACAGGCGATCTTCAAATCATCTCATGTAACTCTAGAATAGGAAACTCCTTTATCTAGTGCACTCTAGTGCCTCACATCCCTATATGTAGAGTTGCACTCTACAGTATGCTAATGAAGTCTCTTATCTTTAAGGGACATCTTCCAAGGTAAATTCCTAGGGAAATGGTCTTGAGCTGCTCAGCTCAATTGTCATGATTGTGCATGTATTGCACTGGCCCATTTCTAACAAGCTCTCCGATATTTATATGATTAGGTCTCAACTTTCAAGGCATGAGCTTACATATCCACAAGGCGCGATCGCACGATGCAGAAGCTTTAACCAACGTGCTCAAAGATTTGGGTTGGTTTGCTCATTTGAATGCAGAGTCAGATGAAGTAAGTCAGGCGCGAATTGCTCAGCATCTTGCACTATGCAATGCCGATAACAGCCACTCGATTTACGTTGCTGAGCTAGAAGAAACAGTTGTTGGCTATATCGCGGTTCATTGGTTGCCGTATCTGTTTCTGCCAGGGCCAGAAGGCTACGTTTCCGAGCTATTTGTAAAGGAAGTTGCACGGGGGCAAGGCATTGGCACCCAACTATTGGAAGCGGTAAAGGCTGAGGCAAAAGCGCGAGGCTGCTTTCGGTTGAGGCTGATTAATGGGCGCGATCGCGAATCCTACAAACGCAAGTTTTACCAATCACAAGGCTGGACAGAACGTGAAGACACCGCCAGCTTTGTATATATCCTTTGAAACAGTACAAAGGAATTGGCAATGATGCCTAAATACAAAACCGTGGGTGATCTGTTTGAGAAAACGCCTCGTCAGTGGGGGTTACGAGGCGATCCGCACTTGTGGTCGGCAATGCGCGATCGCTTTGCCAATACTCCCATACCAGCGATCGCATCCGACCTCGAAACACTGATTGAGCAAGCCTTTGAAGAACTGACAGGCAAACCTATCTCCACACCTGATCTTTTTTATGACGAACGGTTTGCCCATGGTGGCATGTCCAGTGGGTGCATTTCTCCACCCTTTTGGCGCGATACCGCTATTCCGATGCTGAAAGCGCGGCTAACGGAAGAGACCTGAACTAGCGATCGCGTGTGGAACTTATATTGTTTGAACGCGCTTTTTTCAGGCAGACTCAACAACAGAAAAAGGCGCAAAAATTAGGCTTGAAAGTAGTTGAAAAAATGGAATGAATATTCCTTTTTGGAATGGCTTGATTTCTCTCTGAAATAAGCAATTCTATTGACATAGAAGCGACTGATCTTGCGACAGAGGCTTGCCCAACCTACAACTCCTAAGCTGATGAAAGAGCTGAAATTACAAACAGCAAAAAATGCTTTAGAGTTGGAGGTTTTTGTTATGAATCGGATTAATCAAACGTTTTTGCAACGCATGGTGAGCGGAGTTGGCATGGCTGCGATCGCTTCAGTCGTCGCCCTTCCTAGCCTTGCCCAAACTCCAGAAATGGAGACTTTGCCCAATCGCGATCGCTCAGATATGTTGGGGCCTAGTGTCGATAATCCCAATAACGATCGCCCCGATACGATTCGCCCCGAAGCGGATAACGTACCCAACAGCGATCGCACCAATCCCGATCGTGTTAGCCCAACCGCTGCCAACCGTGATGCCCTCACCTCACTGGATGAAGAATTTGTTACGTTGGCTTATCAAGGAAATAACGCCGAAATTCAGCTCTCACAGCTTGCGCTAGAACGCGCCGAAAATGACGAAGTTCAGCAGTTCGCAGAGCAAATGATTCGTCAACATACTCAAGCCAACGAGCTACTAACTCAATATCTTGAAGAACAAGACATCGCCCTACCCGCAGAGCCAATCGATTCATTAAACCAAGCGATCGCCGAACAATTAAGCCAGCTGTCTGGCCCACAGTTTGATCAGGCATACATGAGGGCACAAGAAAACGCCCACCTGCGCAGCATTGCCCTTTACCGCACTCAGTTAGATCAGGGTCAAGAGGAAGGTTTGCGAGCCTACGCCGCCCGTCTATTGCCAGGAATTGAAAACCACTATCAAATTGCCAACGAAATATCTCCGAATCGTACAGCCGAAGACTTTCGTCCTGAAATGAGCACCCCAGATCGCATTCAGTAGACAGAAACAATCAACCTCTTTCACCCTATTGTTTTGCAGAATGAACTGTAGCAAAATTCATTCTGCAAGGCTCATAACAGCGAGCTTTTGTAGATTGCCATATCTTACAAAAGCTCGCTTATTTCTATTCATCAATCGCACCCCTTATCGTGCCAAATTGATAGGATTGAATTGTCTCCTCAGCAAGTTCTCAGGCAATTTTCAGGTGCCATTTGGGAAAACGATTCACACTACACTTCATGTCCGCTGTATTCACAAGGATGAGCCATGAAGCGTTATGTCTTGTTTGGAGTTTTGTCGGCATTGATGGTGGCATGTTCTGGCCAAGGACCATCGAGCGCTGTGCCTGAAAGTTCCAGCTCTGTGGCTGCAAGCCCCTCCATCGAAAGCTCTGGAGCCGAAAATTCTGGCACCGTTGCGGCGGCACCAACTGTGCTCAAATCTGGCATGTTTACCGATGGCGAGCACCCCACCCAAGGCACCGCACAAATTGTGACCGAAAATGGCGATCGCTACCTAGAGTTTAGCTCCGACTTTCGGACCGATTCTGGGCCAGATTTATTTGTAATTTTGCACCGCAATGCCGATGTTATTGGCACAACCCAACCGCCTGCCCATGCCATTCAAGAGGGAGATTATGTGACCTTGGCCGCATTGCAAAGCACCACAGGCACCCAGCGCTACGCCATTCCAGCAGATGTGAATTTGGATAACTACCAATCGGCGGCAATTTGGTGCCGTCAGTTTAATGCAACGTTTGGGGCCGCAAGCTTGCAGTAACAGTCAAGTATGGTCAAGTGTGGTGCTGGCGGTTCCTGGGCGATCGCCAGCTTTTTTTCAACGTCAGTTTTGGTTAAGCCGACATTCCGCAGGTTGCTCTGGGAATTAAAGGGAGTGGGGATAAGCTGAGGGAGACGAGTTAGGATCGCCCCCTTGCAGATCGAGAACTTGGACCACTTGGGACTGATTGCGGGTGTTATTGA
>NZ_JBNXVR010000078.1:0-9495 GCF_050565595.1 Leptolyngbya sp. AN02str
CGTTGGCAAAAGTCGTCGATGTCACAAAACACTTCTTCTAAACTAGTCATAGGAGGGGCTCTGCTGATGTTTCTCTTAAAGCTCAGCTTATCCAGTCCCTCCCTTTCTTATCCATAACTCAGGTTTTAGAAAAGCCCTTGGTAGATCAAGTGCTGTGGCTTGAGCTAACCAAGGGCTGCATGAATTCACACCCATCAATTCAGCTTGGAATTTAGCGAAAGGTTAGGAGCGCCGAATGTTGAGGCAACACCATTCTCCTTTTCGCCACAGGGTTGCGACATCCCAACCGTTATCTTCTAAGGTGTCGGCAACAGGTTTGACCTGCTCTAGCAAAATTCCACTCAGGATTCCCCAGGCATGGGGTTTGGCGATCGCCCCCATTTTGGGAACGAGGTCTACAATCACCTCCGCCAAAATATTGCACACAAAGCCATCAACTGGTTCTGGAATCATGGCTTGCAAGGCTTCAATACTGCCCTCCGCGACAATCAGTCGTTCGGGGGCAATTTGGTTGAGTTCTCGGCTCACAGCGGTTGCTGTAACGGCCAGGGGGTCAGTATCTACCCCATAGGCCACCTTTGCCCCCAACATAACAGCGCCAATGGCCAAAATGCCAGTTCCACAGCCAATGTCTGCAACGATGAGAGGTGCGGCTTCGACTGGATCGCCTAACCGCATTTCCAACGATTCCAAACACAGTTGGGTTGTGGCGTGGTTGCCCGTACCAAATGCCACTCCCGGATCGAGCCGCAGGACCAACCGCTCGCTCTGTTCGGGCATGGGTAACCATGCAGGATTAATGAGGAAGCGATCGCCAATTTCTTCTGGCTTCCAGTGCTGTTTCCAGCTACTTGACCAATCTTCTTCATCAATCAACTGCCACTGCACCGCTGGAGTCGATAGACCGGCACACAGCGCATCTTGCTTCAGCAACAGCGCCAGCGCAGCCAGGTCAAGGGACTGCGTTTGCACCTGAGGCACATAGGCCCGCACCAGCAACCCCGAACCCCGAACCTCGTTCGATGTCCCCTTGGCTCCAAAGTCGGCCAGCCGCCAGAAGACAATGTCCTCGGCAGCGGCATCACACAGCACTTGGATTTCCCACCAGCTATTCGCCAATGTTTTAGACCTCGCTTATGCCAATCAATGGCGATCGCACACAATATTTGCCGACGTAGAGCCTATGCAGACAGTGTCACCGTATAGGCATCGCGAATACCGGGAACCTGCAAGATTTCATTTAAGATGCCCTCCGGCAGGGGATCATCTAGGCTCAAAACCATCACCGCATCACCGCGCACAATTCGTCGGCCCACCTGCATGCTGGCAATGTTGACATTAAAGCTACCCAGCAGCGAGCCAATCTTCCCGATAATGCCTGGCATATCGCGGTGCAGCGTAAACAGCATGTGGCCACTCGGCGGAACGTTGATGGGAAAGTCATCAATCGTGGTGATGCGAATTTCGCTATCGCCTAGTAGCGCTCCGGTAACGGAGTGTTCGCCCTTGGGGCCACGAGCCGATAGCCGCAGCGACCCAGTGTAATCCACCACGTTGGTATCCCGCGTTTCGGTCACGCGAATGCCGCGTTCCTTTGCTTCAATGCTAGCGTTCACGTAGTTCACTCGCTCTTGCAACGCATGAGAGAGCAAGCCCTTCAGTGCTGCTACCACAATTGGTTGACTGTCATTGTTGGCAACCTCGCCCTGCAAGCGAACATTGAAGGTTTCCACACGCCCGCCCGTGAGCTGGCTCACCAAGTTGCCTAAGGTTTCCGCTAGCTGGAGATAGGGCCGCAGCTTTTCCAACACATCGGGCCGCAACCCAGGAATGTTCACCGCCGAGCGCGCTGGTAGCCCTAACAGCACATCCCGAATTTGCTCTGCAACATCGATCGCCACATTCACCTGAGCTTCTTCGGTTGATGCGCCCAAGTGAGGAGTTAAAATTGCTTCCTTTTCTAACTCCCGCAGCGGTGACTCTCCCAACGGCTCAGATTCAAACACATCCAAAGCGGCTCCAGCAATGGTTCCTGCTTTGAGAGCATCGGCTAGGGCTTGTTCGTCGATAATGCCACCGCGTGCACAGTTGATGATGCGTGCCGTGGGTTTCATTTTTTTCAATGACTCAGCATTGATTAAGTGCTGAGTTTCGGGTGTGCGGGGAAGGTGCAACGTGATATAGTCTGCCTCCCGCAGCAGCAAATCCAAATCCACAAGATGGCAGCCCAACTGCTCAGCCCGCTCGCTCGACAGGAATGGATCGTAGGCCAACAGGCGCATGCCCATGGCGCGGGCAACCGTCGCGACATGAGACCCGATTTTGCCCAATCCAACAATACCGAGCGTTTTTTTGTAAACCTCCACGCCTAAGAACTTGCCCCGCTCCCATTTGCTGGCCTTGACCGATTGGTTAGCGGCAGGAATGTGGCGAGAAAGCGACAGCATCATGGCAAGGGCATGCTCTGCCGCTGCGATGGTGTTGCCCTCGGGAGAGTTGACCACCAAGATGCCACGACGAGTTGCCGCCGGAACATCGACATTATCAACCCCAACGCCAGCGCGACCAATGATTTTGAGCTGCTTGCCAGCGTCAATAATTTCGGCAGTGACTCGGGTCCCCGAGCGAATCATCAGGGCGTCGTATTCGGGAATAACTTGCACCAGTTGCTCGGGAGTCAGCCCCGTTTTGACATCAACTTGAGCGACCTGGGAAAGGATGTCAATTCCAACTTGGTCAATCGGATCGGAAACAAGAACCTTGGGCATGGTGGAAGGATGCTTCTATATTGAAGACGCTCAACAACAGGATATGGAACCAAATACAGACTATGACTGGGAATTAGCATCTGCCGACTGTCAAATACGACGGTCAGATAGCAACGCATTCTGAGGCTGATACAGGAAAACCACCCGAATGACCGCAGATGAAACCAATACCAAAGCGATGACTCTTTGAAGCTGGGCTAACACTCAAGCCAGCCAGCGGTTTAGAGGTCTCGCATTCCTCAGTTGCGATGGAAACCGTTGCGATTGAGGATCGTCACAAAACGTCATTCTACTGCAAAGGGGCGATCGCCATTTCGAAAGACGAAAAGATTTTACGGTCTACCCCACCCATTCAGTTCGGCTTACCGCATCTCACCAAACCCTGCAATTTATTGTTATATTTGTTTACAGATTGATACAAAAATTTACAGGAGGCCGTCATGGCATTTCTAATCGCTCTGTTTGTTATTGGATGGGTTGCTGTTGCCGTGATTGGTACTCAGGCATATTTCCGGGGAGAGCAGTCCAAGCCTATTCACGAACGGAACTGGCGCTCCGAAGAGTTTGAAGCTTTGGCAAAGTCTGTTACGGGTGGCGACATCGACCACAATCAGAGAGTCCCTGCCTTTGTGGTTTCCGATGCCTACACCAGCGGTTTGCTGCCCAACCGATAAGTGAGATTGGGTGAGCGGCAGCAGCGCAACCTCGTCTGCCGTGTTAAGGATACTTTTCAACCTGAAATTTGAGCCTAGAGAGCTATCTCCTCTGCATTTGTGGAGGAGTTTTTTATGCTTGCGCGATCGCTTCAACTGCCCCAGAGCTTACATACGTTGTGCAAACCTTGAATTATTCGGGCCTGAATTATTTGCCTAAATTGCTTGGGCCTGAATTACTTGGACCTGAATTATTTGAGGAGATGGGTGACGACGTTTTCCCTAAAACATTTCCCAACTGCTTTAATCTGTTCCCAAAATCGGGGAGTCCCTGGATTACACACAGGTCTTGCAGTTAGAAGCCAACAACAGGACGGTAAAAGTTTGTCGTTGGTTCGTCGTGTACGTTAGCATCTCTCTAACTTTCGCCTGACTAACCTTCGTCCAACTAACTTTCGTTCGATAGACGAATAAACAATCCGCCTCGCTGGACTGTGCGATCGCCGCCATAGCTACTGATGGTGAGCGATCGCACATGGTCAAAGAAGGGTTTGGCGGCTAGCTCGGTCAATTGCAAAATGGGCAATTGCGCTTCGAGGGTGGGCTTGAGTGTTGGCCAATCAAGATAGAGATAGCCGTTGTTGTTGGAATCGAGCGGGGCGATCGCCTGCTGAAAATCTGCTTGGTTCAGTAAGTTGGCTCGGTTGTTGAGTGCCAAGCTCATTGCCTCAACCGACGTTGAAAAAATTTCGTACTTGCCAGCCGATGTGTGTACGCCGCGCACCTCAGCCTGGATTGTGTCGGAGCTTTGTCGATTTCGCTGGCGACGAGTTGTCTCGCCTGTGACAAGCTGAGTCCACGCGTAGGTTTTTTGCTCGCCAATCGTGACTGGACCAATGCTCAACCCTTGCTTTTGGGCGATCGCATCTAGCTTGGCGATCGCAGTCTGGGTTGTGGGTGTTTTTTCTGCCACAAAGACCCAATCGGTGGCAGAACCTGACGGCAACAGCGCCAGCGCAAACTCGCGCTCAACCCAATCTACCAATTCTGCCGAAAGCGGAACGCCCCACTCTTGCTCCAATGCTTTGGCAGGCTGATGTACAAGGGATGCGATCCCCTCATATCCGGTTAGCGCTGTTGATAGCTGTTGCCATAGGGCTGCCAAATTTTGGCCAGATGCGGCAAACGGAATTTTTGCTGGTAAGTACTGCAAGGCACTCACTGGCTCGCTCAGGGCGGGCTTGGATGGCGTAAAGGGTGCATCTTTGGAGGCCAAAATTACGGTGTCCGCTAATACTCCTTGGCGATTCAGCACTAGGCCCACCACCATTTGCTCAATTGATGAGGTGGCGCTGGCTTGAGTGGATGCCTGACCCAGTTTGGGTTGGTTGAGCCACTGTGCGAGCTGAGGCACATTGGCAAATGAGAAGCCAACCCTATTGGACGACAATTGTTGCACTGCTTGTTGATATCGCTTGCTGCTGCTCAAGCTTAAGCCTGGTGCTTGCACGTTATTGATGGCTTCTCGTAATACTTTGGGTGAGTTGGCAAACAGCACAAAGCGATCGCCCACCACGGCAGTTGCCAGTGCTGTAATCGGGCGATCATTGGACGTGGAGTCTCCTACTGAAGTGGAGGCAGCACGCTTGCGCAGGGGAAAATCGAGTGCGGGAAGTTGGCTGCGCTGACCGTAAATTAGCTTCACCCCAGCATATTGCTCAAAAACTAAATCAAACCCTGCGATCGCCCGCTTTTGCCAAAATAGCTGCAAAAACTCCCGAGCGCGATCGCCATTTTTCGTTTCCAGGGCCAATAGATATCCGGGTTGCTGGCCGTTGCTTCTGTCTCGATCGACATCTAGGGCCGTAACAGCCAAGGTGACCTCATCGCCTAACCAGGGTTGAATATCTGTTTCATAATTCAAGCCGCGATCGCTGAGCAAACTGGCCTTGATCTGGGCCAGTTCTTCTCGGGCCTGGCGACGCTTCTCGGGTGGGGCGATCGCCACCCGAAACGCCTCCAAATCATCGGGATCAACCAACAGCGACACCAGCACCGGAGCTTGCTTGGGCACAAACATGGCTGCCGCTGGGCTCGACAGCTTTCCCCCATCCAATAAATTCAACGGGCTTTGCGCTGCGAGCCAGTAGAATCCACCCGCGCTAATTCCCAACAAAACCAGCACCGCACCTGCCAACGCCAAAAAGAATGAGCGAAGCTTCATGACTAACCCAACACAGCACAACCCTTGCCAACAATTTAGTGTAGTACCGGATGGACGCGACACGGAGAATTTCTCGATGGATGAAGCGTGCCATGGTTGCAATGCAGCACCGACCGCGAAAACCGGAGCAGCGATCGCTGACGAAACTCGGTGGAGCAAATTTCTGGTGAAGTGAGTTTCTCAAACGTGCCAAATTGGAATATGTAGCTTCATCCTGGGGGCTTTTCTAGGTCACCAAATTAAAACAGTGAAGCAGCCATGTACAAGAAGATCCATAAAGATCCAATACACAGCTGCTTCACCGAGAAAAGTCCATTCACTGCAACCATCACTGTGGACAGGCTTGACCAACCTGAGCTACAAAACTCCCGACAGCGATGGGTCAATCAATTCAACTAGGTTCATCCAAAATCAACCTAGGTTTAGGCTTAGCCAGTAATGGTAACCTGAGCGGCGTCCACTTCCGTTGCTCCGTCTACTTTTCGAGCCACGCTAATTGCCTTGTCAAGGTAATCCTTGGAGGGAACCTCACCTTTGAGCACCACTTTGCTACCCGTTTGGGCAACCCATAGGCGACCCAAATCATCGAGCGTGGAATCATTGTCAAACGCAAGGGCAACGCGCTTGGCCAAACCACTCTCATCGTATTCACCATCCAAACCAACCCGCTCAGGGGGAACACTAGCCTCTGCTGGAGCAGACTTCGTGGCAGCAGCAGGAGTGGTGTCTGCTTTCTTTTTACTTCCGGGGAACAGTCTATCTAACCAACCCATGGTTATGATTCTCCAAAATTCTGAATTAAAAACGCGTCCCAAAAGGGGGCTTTCTGTAGAATATGAGGCGCTTTTTATAAAATTTCAATACATCGTGGGGCTAATTTAAGATTCACTTCCGTTTCATCGAAGAAAATCGCAGGAAGCCTTATTTTTTCCTTACTTTTTGTGGAATTCAGCGGGCTGAAGCTGCTCTTGTAAAATCTCCAAACGATAGGGGATTCGCACTTTTGCAATATGCATATCGGTATAGATTTGACATACCTTAATGAATATTTATTCGTTGCTCTTGTAAAGGAAATCAATCCGGTTAACCACACAACGGAAAGACAACTGGATGTGTTCTTCACAACATTTACGACTGAATGAAGCCCTACGGTATGTCAATAACAAGTCTGGATAAATTTCATGGTGAACCATTGGGTGAACCCAAGAAATGGGGATGAAAACATGCGCGATCGCACCGGGTAACAACGAACAATGATGCTTCCACAAACCCGCCACTGAACCCAATGCATATCAGTTTGCGAAGCTTTGTAAACAAGTTTAGACCTCTAGACTGAGCTTGCCTCTGTAGCAAAAATGAACTCAAATGGCCGTGATTTCTACAGGTTTGGAGACTCAAGCAAAAGCCGTTAATGCATCGATATTACGTTCTTTAAAGTTTTTAGAGGTTTTTCATAATCCGGTTGAAACCCTGCTGTACACTAGGTTTCGATTGAAAGACAACTTGATTTGGTAAGCTACTGGCATCCTTACTCGGTTGCCACAAGTGGTAAGCCAATGGCACTTGATAGTTTGGAGCCTTTATATCAATGTCTCATGTAGTCAAAATCTACGATACATGCATCGGCTGCACCCAGTGCGTTCGTGCATGCCCCACAGACGTGCTTGAAATGGTTCCTTGGGACGGTTGCAAGGCCGGTCAAATTGCATCTTCTCCTCGCACCGAAGATTGTGTGGGTTGCAAGCGCTGTGAAACCGCCTGCCCAACCGACTTCCTCAGCATTCGAGTTTATCTTGGTGCTGAGACCACCCGAAGCATGGGTCTGGCTTACTAGAGTTCTCCTTGGTTGCTGATTTAACCTTGGTTTATATGGTGGAGGGAGCTTTCCCTCCTTTTTTATTTTTTATCCTTGCTTCTTTGCGATGGCGATCGCTAGATTGTGGGGCAGAGGGTGTTTTTGGGAACCTTGCTGATAACGGCAGTTGTAGATAGGCCAAAGCTCTCATTTGTACCTGTGCAGCACGCATCCCTTAGAAAAGCTCTTAACCTAGAACTGCCCTGATGCAGGGGCAATTTTTTGGCAAGCATAAAGCGTCGTGCAGCAAAACTGCACGACGCTTTATGGATGAGGTCTACGGTACGACCTGATGCAGGGACTACATGAATTCAACGGCTCAATGATGAGAGGGATCGATGCTAAATCTGTGGTTTCTGAAATTGGGTGAGGCTCAGCAAGCTGGCGATCGCAGCAATTGCAGTCGCCGCAACAAACACATAGGTTAAATCGCCGTACTTCCACACCGGGCCTAGCAAGAGCGGACAAATGAACTGTCCCAAGGAATTAAATCCAGTTCCTAACCCTAAAACTGTGGTGCGAAACTGAGCAGGCGTTTGGCTGGCCAAGGCGTTGTACAAGTTTGGAGTTACTACACCAAAGCCAATTCCAAATAGAATTGCAGTTGGCACAATAAACGTTAACTGGGTTAGAAACGGGATGAGTAAAATCGTGACGGCCATAAGGCTAAACCCAAGGGCGATCGCGCGTTTTTCGCCTAATTGTTTTGCGAGCCAGCTTGCAGCAAGGGCCGATGTCATCGCAGCGCCCACCGCCCGAATTGCCAAAATCATGCCGTTCAGTTCTGGATCTGCCCCAATCGCAGCTTTGAGATAGAGCGGTGTGTAGATCACAATGGCGTACACCACCGTTGCTGCGGCACCAATTAATAGATACAGTCGCAACACTTCTGGCTGACGGATGACGTTCACTAAATCGCCTTTTTGCTGGGTATCGAGCAGAGAAGACGTTCGCTTTGGTTGGTTGCGAAACATGAACAGGCTGGCGATCGCCACCGGAATCGAGATGGCATAAAGATAGTAGGCATGACGCCATTCCACATTGCCAACCCTGCCACCAATTAGGGGAAACATGATTGCAGCGGTTGTCATGGCGCTGGTGGCTAAACCCAAAATGCGCGATCGCTCTTCTCCCTCGTACATGCTGCCCAAAAAGCCAATTGTTGCCGCCGCTACACCGCCACTCGCAATTCCCAACAACGCCCTTGAGGCAACCAACGCCTGAAAGTTCGTCAAAAACGTTGTTGAAATTCCAAATACGGCGTACAGCAGCAAGCAGGGCAACATCACTTTTAGCTTGCCAATGCGATCGGCCAGCAGGCCCATGACCGGAGTCGCCAGAGCGCTGGTCAGCGCATGAATACTAACTAACGTTCCAGCCCATCGAGGATCGAGCTGGAGTTCTTGAACCATTTCAGGAAAGACAGGCGATACCAATCCTCCGGTCATGGTGGTTAAACAACCTGCAATTAGCAATAAAGCAAATTGGATCAGCCGTTCACGATCAACTGTTGCAGATACTCGTTTCGTAATCACTCCTCTAACCCAGAGCATGACAGGGTGCTCATCATCACCATAGGAGATGAACGTTCGCCTCAGTGATCGCCGTAGACCATCCCTGGAACTGTCCTATGGCGATCGCGGCCACCCGGGAAACACAATGCAAAAGCTCACTATCCACCCCAGCGGTTCTTACGGGTGGTAAAACCCCAAAGGAATGAATGGATAGAGGTGCGATGGTTGCAAACCAATCAAAACCTGCGTAGCAGAGCCCTACAAGCAAGAGCATAGACAAACAAAAAACCCCCTCCCAAAGGGAGGAGGCTCAAGCGCTAGCTAAGAGCTAGCAAATAACTTCGCTCAACCGAATTAACCGTTGATGGAAGGAGCAGTCAAAGCCACAGGTGCAGCTTCGCCAGCAGCCAAATCCAAGGGGAAGTTGTGAGCATTGCGCTCGTGCATCACTTCCATACCCAGGTTGGCACGGTTCAAAATG
>NZ_JBNXVR010000024.1:0-96952 GCF_050565595.1 Leptolyngbya sp. AN02str
TCAATAACACCCGCAATCAGTCCCAAGTGGTCCAAGTTCTCGATCTGCAAGGGGGCGATCCTAACTCGTCTCCCTCAGCTTATCCCCACTCCCTTTAATTCCCAGAGCAACCTGCGGAATGTCGGTTAAGAACTGTTGTGCTGTCTATTTTCCAGGCTTCAATGCAGGCTCCGGTAAGGTGAGCATTGGTAAAGTTGGCAGCTGCGCAGTTGGCTTCAGTGAGAACAGCATTTTGGAGTTCAGCAGATTGTAGGTTTGCCCCACTAAGATTGGTATGTCGCAACAGAGTTCGGTGAAGCTGTGCCCCAGCCAAGTTCGCACCACTCAGATTTGCATTGCTGAGGTCATGATCAATTCCATTGAGGGTCGTGAGCAGCTTACAAACGCGGGGATCTTGAAGAATTGAAGTGTGTAAGTAAGCATGATTTAACCCTTGAGCACGGTGCCAACGAACATTCGTAAGCTGGGTGAATTGGTGCAAGGAGTTGGAATAGTTGGAATAGTTGAGACAGGCATGACTGAAGGTCGCTCCGCTCAGGTTGGCTCCACTAAACCGGGTGCCCCCAAATGTAGCGAACGTGAGACCCAAGTTACGAAGTGGCTCAAGCTTGGCCTGCCTCTCTCGAACATGAGGCTCAACATAAATTAAGAACATTAAGTTAAGGCCCATACTGACAATTGCACCAACCACAAATATGGAGTTGCTCTGGATGGGAGTGTTACTCACAGCTATGACAGCCGATAGAGAAGGCGCAAGAGCACTTCCACACATAATCGCACCGACGAATGTTGCAAGAATTGCAGCAGTGACAGCGATCGCACCAGTAGCCGTGCTACGCGCAGCAAAGATAATCGCGAACCCAGTAGCAGTACTGGCACATAAAGCACCAGCCATCACAGCAGCTATCACGGCATTCACTGCCACAGGACCAGCAAGCACATAAAGGATCGCACCAATACCGGTAATGCCCATAGCAGCAGAGAGAAACATCACGGCAAAAATGGCAATAGCGAAGCCAATAATGATGCAACCAACAACAGCAATGCTTCTGAACGCCTTTAAGCGAAAGCCTTGACGAGCGATCGCCCATCCAAAACTTCCAATAGCTGCAATTACAGTGATCCCGGCAGCAATTCCTGAGCTTGGAGCGTTCAATATGTTGGGCTCACCCTCTGTAACCAAAAGGCCAGCCCTAACCGTACTCATTGTTGCAAAGCCAGAAAATGCTTGTACATAGCCGACAAAAGCTGCCAGTAGTAGCACGAAAATAAACTGTACTACAACCCACCGCCACTGCAATCCAGCTTTGGCATGGCTAAAGTTCACTCCTTGCAAGTCAGCATCAACGAACTGCGTGCTGCGAATATCTGCCCCACTAAAATCTGCACCCGCTAGTTTTTGCTCTCGAAAGTTGCATCCTCGCAGCACCGCTCCGCGAAAATTTCGCTCTCCAGCTTGGTAAAGGCGTATTACTTGCCAGGTGCTCAAATGCTTGCCTTGGTATTTGCTTGGCTCCATCAATTTTCGGCCCTAGTGAATACTGATTTGCTGTAAGCGCTAACTCAGTCGGTGTATTGCGATCGTTGAAATATCTGCTTACTTAGCATTTATGGGATGTCTAAAACTAGACATCCCATAAAAAATGCCCATGAGCATCCCATACCGAGACCGGCTGGTACCCATCGTCAAAGTACCGCAATTGAGAACGTCAAATGTTAAGCTTAAGTCGCTGCGATTTTATGGTTAAAAACCTGGACTCAGTAAGGCTTGTAGCAATTGTATGCAAGAATCACAGCATGAAGAATGCAAAACCTCGCTAGCCGATGTGTCATTTTGCTAGCCGGGTTGGAAAACGCGCAGACACAAGATTGTGCATCATTTGCTGAATAGCGCTAAGCCTCTGAATGGAGCGCTGAATCGAATTATTTAAGTTGAGATATTGATAGAGAGCGGAGTGAGCGCATGGCAGAGAAGCAATCGGGTTCGGGCGGAGCGTTTGCAGTTGGGCTGGTGTTGGGCGCGGCAGCAGGGCTGGTGACAGGGCTGTTGATGGCTCCTCGTTCAGGCCGTGAAACCCGAAAAATCCTGAAAAAATCGGCAGAGGCACTGCCAGAACTAGCTGAGGATTTGTCAACGACAGTACAAATGAAGGCCGATCAGCTATCGGGATCAGCACTGCGGAACTGGGATGGGACGTTGCTGCGGCTAAAGGAAGCGATCGCCGCCGGAGTAGAAGCCAGCCAGCGCGATCGGCAAACCGTGGCAAGTAGCGAAGTTCATTCCAATGCTGAAACCCGCTCCACTCCGCACGATGCTTAACCTCAAGCATCCATAGTTCATGTTCTGTTTGCGCTAAGACAAGGTTGTGTTAGACCCCCTATTTTGGTTGGGATTATCCATACTGCTGGTCGCCGTATCATTAACCGCTGTCTTGGTGGCGGCGTTACCCGCATTTCGAGAATTGTCTCGGGCTGCCCGCAGCGCCGAAAAGCTGTTTGACACATTGAGCCGTGACCTACCGCCAACTCTAGAAGCCATTCGGCTAACGGGTCTCGAAATTACCGAGCTAACTGACGATGTCAGCCAAAGCGTAGAAGATGCAGGCCGTGTTGTGCGACAGGTGGATGAAAGTTTAAGCTCGGTTCGACAACGGGCCAAAAAAGCACAAGGCGTAACCCGCAGCCTGTTTGTGGGTGTGCGGGCTGCTTGGCAAACATTAACTCAACCATCACCGCCACCTCGCCCTGTGAGTATGCAGCGCTCTTCAGCCGATCGCTTGCCTGCTAGCACATCGTATCCTGCCGAGCTAGATGGGTTGAACGATGAGCTAGAAGACGACACGAACGCAGGCTGGTTTGATGGGGAGGATTACACGGCCAAACCACCTAGGCGTTCGTCAGCTTTCGAGTCGGCGCAACAGGCTTCTCCGGTATACGAAGCCTGGTACGAAGACGATGAAGGTTTGCAAGGCCAGCAAGGCGCTTCGGTCGATCCTCAAGCACAGGGGAACGATCGCGCAAACGGATAGGCTTATCGTTCTCCAATCAGGTAACATCCGAGAAAATCGAGACCAGTTGTAACGGGCGATCGCTCAATTGCAGGGATTTGGCTCTCAGAGCTTGGAAAAGGCTTAGTTAGGACAACGTTGGTCGAGTACCTGAAAAGCCTTGAGCATTTTGGGAATCTTCAACACTGACCCAATTCCACAAACCCTAAACCTCCTGCATGAATGATTGGGCGACTCAGCCGCCCAATCATTCATGCAGTTCACCCTTCAAAACAAAACTCCGCTCAAACCGCAAGCAAGCCCCTGATTCACCTCACCACGCTCAGCACCATACCAAGTGAGTTGATTTACAGCATCACAGCCGTAAGTTGAGCACAATGTAGATATCGAGTGAGATTTGTATTAGAGTGAAGTAAAGAAATGTTAACGTTTAGTTTCATTCCTTAAGCTTTCAAAGCTCCGGTAATATAAGTTTCTAAGGTTGCTCAGGTCACATTCATGCTGCGATCTCTTGCGAACAAGTCTGTCATTTGGTTGATTGCCTGCACGCTGGCTATAGTGAATTGGGCGATCGCCCCCAATTTGGCTCACGCCTACGACAATCCCGACCTGCTTCCCGACAGTCCCACCAATGTGATTGATCTGGCAGATTCACTCACCTCTGTTCAGCAAGAGCAGCTGGATCACCATCTTGGAGAGTTTGAACAAGAAACGGGATGGAGGCTGCGAGTGCTCACTCAGTTCGATCGCACTCCCGGTCGTGCGGTCAAAGATTTTTGGAATTTGGACGATCGCAGCGTGTTGCTTGTAGCCGACCCACGCGGTGGTAATTTACTCAACTTTAGCGTTGGCGATGCGCTGTATGAGCTGATGCCGCGCACCTTTTGGATTGAGCTGCAAACCCGGTATGGCAACCAGTTTTTTGTGCGCGATCGCGGCGAAGACTCCTCCATCATTGAAGCATTAGGTTCCATCGAAACCTGTTTGCGCCAAGGGGGTTGCAATGTGGTTCCTGGCTTGCCACGCGAGCAATGGATTTTGACCTTAATTACCTCGTTGATTGGCGGGGTGGTTTGTGGGTTTGCAGCTCAGCCACGCCAACCCGGACAAGTGTTTGCATGGCAGTGGGCGCTTATTTTCTCGCCATTGTGGGGCATTTTGTTCATCGCTTTCGGCATTGGCCCAGTGGTGACTCGTACCTCGGATTGGTTACCGCTGGTGCGCAACATTGCAGGTTTCGCCATGGGTGCATTGGTGGCTTACTTGGCCCCCATGTTTACGGCTTCAGCCACATCTGAACCCAAGGCTTAGGAAAAAACAGGTGGCGATCGCCACCTCCATATTTCTTGGCGTTAAAGGTTATTTTGGCTGAGCAAAGCAAAAAACTTTAAGAATTGAGAAGGTTTTGAGCAAGTTGCCCAAGACCTTCTTTTTTTCAGGCATAGGTGCACAAGTGGGCGCGATTCAGCCCGTCAGAATTTTCGATAAGTCGCGCTTCTCGATTTATTTGGTTTGAAATGTGCCAGTATTGAAGGTCGATAGCAACAAATCGGCTGCAGAGGTTAAATCATCTAGGTTTTCTTATGGAGTGGCATGTCTCAGACGCTCAAAGTCTGCAAATCATCGACCAGGAAATTGGAGAACATACCTTCTCTCCAGCTGAATATGAAATTGTGCGTCGGGTTATTTATGCAACTGCTGACTTTGACTACAAGTCGCTAATCCGTTTCTCGGAGCTGTCGCTACAGTCAGGGGCAGCAGCCCTGGCCGCGCGTAGCACGATTGTGGTGGATGTTCCAATGGTGCAGGTTGGCATCACTCCCATCATTCAAAATACATTTGCGAATCCGGTTTATTGCAGCATGGATGCGCTTACCCGGCCTCAGCGGGAAAAAACACGCGTAGCTTGGGGAATTCAAACCTTAGCGCGACGCTACCCAGAGGCTATTTTTATCATTGGGCAGGAACAAACCGCTCTCACCGCGCTGGTAGAGCTAATTGAAACAGAAGAGATTCGTCCGGCCTTGGTGGTTGGAACACCCGCCGGATTTGTGGGAACAGATGTGGCGATCGCCCGCCTGACCGATTCTCTCATTCCCAATATTCGGGTTGAAGGGCGTAAGGGTAGTGCCGTGGTGGCGGCAGCAATTGTCAATGGATTGGTAGATTTGGCTTGGCAAGCCTATGGCAAAGAGAGCAATGGCATGAGCTAGGTTAAGCAAGGAATTTAGACAACGACCTGGTGCGTGGAATGCATCCAGGTACTCGCAAGGTCAAATGTTCAACTTTGCGGGCTTGCATCAGTCGTGTGCAAGCGGCATGGAGTCTTTAACTGCGGGGCGATCGCTGTCGCTTAGGAGGTTGAGGACGGGGCTGAGGTCGTTGTTGCTGAGCGAGCTGCCCACGAATGCGATCGCTCACATTCAAAAACGCGTTGCGTTGAAGATACGGATAGTCGCTGATCCATTGATCGCTATCGATCAGGTAAATATCTGACGTTTCGGCAATTCGGCTCAGGTCAGGCCGATTAGACACCACCAACATTTCCGCCAAATCACCAGGGCGAATAGCCCGATGTTCGCGCTTGAGCGGCACCTGTACCTGAGTTTCATACCCGGTTTCGTCACCCACCGTTAGGTTAAGCCGCCGCTCTCGATTTTCGATGATGACGAGTTCTCCTTGCTTATTGACCGTTTCTTCGGTGCCAATCAGCTCCTCGGTGGGGTAGGCATCCAGCACCTCGCCCTGCCAAAATCCCGCATATTGAAACCGCCGTAGCTTACCATTGCGCAAGCTGGCCCAATACACCGGCCCCCATAGCCAATACAGCCCTGCTACAATACCAATCAAAAACTCAACAATTTCAAAGCCTTTTGGAAGCAAGCTCCGCAACACCAAAGCCACCAAAATGCCAACCACTGAAATAAGGAGCCGACGCAAAAAATCCTTTGGTTTCCCCCATTCATAGCGGTACTGATCGCTGGTGGCTACTCGAGGGATGAGTTCGTCGAACGTGATGCGCGTAATAGGAACAAGCATAGCTGCGGATCTTGAAGTAAGCCCCCTTGGGGGTCGGTATGACTGAAATGATGCGGTTGAAATACTCCGGTAAGAGGAGAGTAAATCTACGCAAGTTTTTTACAGTAGCATCGAAACTTCCGTGTAAGTCTCGACGTGTCTACCCTCATCAGCCTGCACAATGGAACTACTTCTGGAGAACGCAAACAGAAGAGCTGAAGGACTAAGGGGGCAATTGAGTCGTCAGCTTTTCTGATTTGAAAGCGTCCTTACAGGTAAATTGCCTGACCTTGGGGGCTTATGGGGTCAGGCTTTTTCTTTTTCTATCTACCTCAAGACTTACGCAGTTGAATGATGTTTGGAGCGCTGAGCGCTCCAAACATCATTCAATTCCCGTTTTTTTCGGATGAAGTGCGTAAGTCCCATACCTACAATAACGTGAACTCTGGCAAGGCGGCGTAAGGGCACAGGTTATCCAGCACGGGGGCAGTGCAGTGGCACTTCAACGCAATGCAGGGCCAGGCAGAACATACGGCTGTTGTGGACGAAGTGCAGAAGTCCCAGGCAATGTTGCGAAAAGAACGTGGTGAGATTGCTGTGGCGATCGCTATATTGGCTGGGTAAAGGCTTTGTCCAACGTTTTGATTTGCAGCAGATGGAACGTCTATGAAACTGCCAGCTTCGTGGAAACTGCCAGATACGATTAAAAGCCGCTTTGGACAACGTAGCCTTGGCAAGCAGAGGGCCATGGTCGCAGACGGCCATTTGCTCCTGGTATTGCACCAAGCTCCACAAGCGGGCGATCGCACTCGACAGGGTGTTTTGTTTTGGCGCAAGCCAGATGGCATATGGGAACACAGCGGCGGCAGCAAAGGATTGCAGCCCTTGATAAAACATTTAGAAGCTTATAACCAGGCCGAGGAACACCTGCGCGATCGCTACGAACAGGCACAAGAAGCCGAAGATTACTTTGATGTGCTGGAGGCAATTGCCCCACTCCATCTCGCAGCTCAAAACATCCACAACACCTTACAGGTTGCTCGAGATGCCATTCCAGGTGATCGCGACCTCATCGACTTACGCGACTGGGCCTACGAAATCGACCGCAGCCTGGTCCTACTGCACGAAAACACGAAAAATGCGCTGGAATACCGCATCGCCCAACGCGCCGAAGAGCAAACGCGGCTCAGCCTGGAGGCCGTTCAATCTTCCCACCGACTCAATATTCTGGCGGCTGTGTTCTTTCCACTCACAGCCATCTCCTGTATTTTCGGCATGAATATTGCGAGCGGATTGGAGCGCAGCTCGTTTTATACCTTTTGGCTCATTACCCTATTAGGGGTTGCGGCTGGTGTTCTCGTCCGAAAATGGGTCGTTGGGGGCAAATGACTATAGTCCCGCCAGCATCAATGCACACGACTCCTGCGATCGCAGAGAATCGCCTCCCAAATGGCTGTGTGAAGCCTAATTTGTTGCACCACAGCTCCCACCAACAATTCACGCAGAAGGTCTATAGCAGGTTATCCATCACCTCCAAAAACCTGGATGTTGTGAAATTAGTGCAAAATGAACCCACCAGAACATTTAGCCTGTGTGAACAAGCCGAAATTTCAGTGCCAATGAAGAGAACCACACCTACAGTTCGGTGCTTAGCGCTATGCTAGGTTTGTGCGGATCAAGCCAAGCCAAAAGCGTATAAGAAGAATAAGGGGTCTTAACCCTGGTACGTTTTTGTGTTGTTAGGGCAACTTAGGTAACAAGATACTGATTATCGATCCTGAGCTAAGATTCGCGTATCGCTGTTGATGTATCCGTGCCAGTTGCCAGCATTGCTATTACAGGGTGTCTAATCAACGCATCTACTTATCCTGACTCATCTACTGATGCACCCTTAAGGTGATATTGAATAAGTGGTTTTCGAATAAGCGTCGGTTCTTGCCAGTGTTATCTAAGCGCTGGAGCAAGCCAGTGAGTTTACGTGTCAAACTTCTGGTGGGATTTAGCGTTGTCTTTAGCTTGGTGTTTGCTGGTGTTTTCTACTGGTTTTACGAATTCACGACAGACAAGGTGTTAGCCCGCCTTAAGTCTGACATGCGCGCTACGCTGATGGGGGCGATCGCCGGAGTCAACGTAGACGAGCTCATGGCCCTCTATGCCGAGGGGCAACCGAATGCCGATGGCTTCTCAGATGATCCGCGCTATCTTCGCATCCTGGCCTGGTTCGAGACTGTCCACAATATTGAACCCCGTGCCTGGATTTATTCCTACGCAATTGGCACATCAGACACCAATCGCCGGATTGGGGCACCTGCCGCAGAACCCGGTGAGCTAGAGATTATCTATCTTGTGGATTTGTGGTCAGTTTACAACCCGTCAAAAGCCGCCCGTTTTTTGGAACCTGATAATGCAGGCATTGCCGCTCGGCGCGTGCTGACGAATGGCGGCCTGTTTGAATCGTCCATTTACTCCGATAAATGGGGCACGTGGATTTCGGCCTTTGCCCCATTAAAAGATCGCAACGGTCAAGTTGTGGCGGTTCTGGGATTGGATATTGATGCTGGCTATGTGCGGCAGCTGCAAAACGCCATTCGGGGGCGTGTATTGCTGGCCTGTATCCTTACCTACATTATCTTTTTTGGGCTGATTTATATTTTGTCGGGCATTTTGACCCGCCACCTGCGAGAACTCACCCGCTTTGCCGAACAAATTGCCGTGGGCGATTACCGTCTGGAGCAATCTTCCTCATTTGGCGGCACTCGTTTTCCTGATGAAATGAACACCCTGTCCAAGGTGTTTTTGGGCATGGTCGAAAACATTCGCATTCGAGAACAAATCATTCGCGAGGGCAAACGCGCCGAAGACGAAATGCGCTTAGCTCTAGAAGAAGAGCGTGAGCTGAACGAGCTAAAGTCGCGCTTTATTTCCATGGTGTCGCACGAGCTTCGCACCCCACTAACGGTGATTCGCACTTCATTGGAATTGCTCGATCGATATGGCCACCTTGCAACTGAAGAGAAGCGCCAACATTATTTTCAACGGAGCCGCATTGCCGTAGAAAACATGAATCAACTCATTGAAGATGTGTTGATGATTGGCAAGGCCGAAGCTTGCAAGCTCGATTTCAGCCCGACCCTGCTGGAGCTAAAGCCATTCTGTAAGGATGTGGTGGAAGAAGTGCGGATGGGCATTGGGCATACGCACCGATTGGCCTTTACCCATACTGGCAATTGCAGCGAAGCTTACTTTGACCCCAAGCTGCTGCGCTCAATTTTGACTAACTTGCTATCCAACGCGTTTAAGTACTCGCCCTCGGGCAGCACAGTCAAGTTTACGTTGGCCTGTGATGAGCGTTTGGTCACGTTTGAAATTCAGGATGAGGGAATTGGCATTCCGACTGAGGATCAGCCACGTTTGTTTGAGCTATTCCACCGAGCCAGCAATGTGAATGCCATTCGTGGTACGGGGCTGGGTTTGGCGATTGTGCGTCAATGTGTGGCCGAGCATGGTGGTTCAATCACGTTTGAAAGCCAGGAAGGAAAGGGTACAACTTTTACGGTGCGACTACCTGTGAAGCGATCGCTGCCTGAGCTAGAACCCTTGGGAAATAGTAATTCGCACAATGGTCATCAAGAACTGGCGGTGACGCGTCATCCCATCCACGCCACCGCGCGCATTCCCCAAATAACCATGGCCGTAGATTCTGAATTGTCGGAGCCATTGGGTGATTAGATGGGGCAGGGTTCGCTAAAATTTCAAAGACATTAAGCACGAGTGTATTATCGGTCATCTTTAGCGACGCACTCGACCTCTTGCACAGAATGTCTGTTTGAAGCATGGATCATTATGCGACTCCGCCGCGCAACGGTTCATGCAGGGTCTACTGAGTTGTGGTAGGTCTGAGCATGGGTTGAACGGTGCTTGTGGCTGACTCATGTTTTGCAATCTTGAGGTTGCAATTTTGAATTCTGTCTGTGGTAGGGGTTGCAAGCATAGGTCTGTCGCTGTTGATTGAGCAATGTTGATTGGGCGATCGCGATGAGGTGCATGGGTGTCTGAGTCGGTACAATGGCAAGTTCTGCCTCGGCTAGTGATAGGGCGCGATATTCCCGAAGCATTTGTGGTGGAGGTTCGTCACTATACCCCCAAGTCAGATGGGCACTGGGCGGCAACGCTGTTGTGGCAGAGGGGAATTCGCGAGGTAGCGGCTTTAGCACAATTTGTAGAGCCTGCCAAGTACGAGTCAACGAGCCCATTTGCCTTTGGGGAAGAAATGGAGCGGGCGATCGCCCGTCTTGTTCAGGCCTATCACCAGCAGGAAGCGATCGCCATTTGGGGTGACTTCGATGCCGACGGCATTACCGCGACAGCCGTGCTATGGGACGGGTTGGGTCAATTTTTTCCGCCGTATCAGCGCTTAACCTATGTGATTCCCAATCGGCTCACGGAATCCCACGGGCTCAACCGAGCAGGCATCGCAGCTTTACAGCAGCAGGGATATCGCCTGATTGTGACCTGCGATACGGGCAGCACCAATGTAGATGAGCTGCGGTTTGCTCAGGAGGTTGGCATTGATGTGATCGTGACCGATCACCATACTTTGCTGCGCGATCGCCCCCCGGTTACCGCCCTCATCAACCCGCGATCGCTTCCGGCAGAACACCCTCTAGCAAGCCTGTCTGGTGTGGCTGTCGCCTACAAGCTGGTAGAAGCGCTGTATGCCGCTTTGCCCGACATTCCGGCGCAACCGTTGGAAACCCTGTTGGATCTGGTGGCGATCGGCCTCATTGCCGACTTGGTTGAACTGAAGGGCGACTGCCGCTACCTGGCTCAGCGGGGCATCGAAGCGCTTCAGAAAAACCTGACCGAGCAACCGCCGCCTCGGCCTGGAGTGGCCCGTTTGCTGGAGCTATGCCGTAGAAGTGGCGATCGCCCCACCGATATTTCCTTTGGCGTTGGCCCCCGCATCAACGCAATTAGCCGCATCCATGGCGATGCCCATTTTGGCGTGGAATTGTTGACCAGTCGCGACATTGAGCGCTGTAACGAATTAGCCCTAGAAACCGAACTAGCCAACACCCGCCGCAAGGCCCTCCAGCGCGATTTGTTTGAGCAGGTGACCGCTCGGCTGTCCTCAGTTGACCTGGCAACCACGAGCGTGATTGTGCTGGCCGATGAGCAGTGGGAACCTGGGGTGCTGGGCTTGGTGGCTGGGCAGGTGGCACAAGAGTATGGCCGCCCCACCATTTTGCTGGCTATTGATGAGGCCGAACCCCCAATGGCCCGTGGCTCGGCGCGATCGCTCAACAACATTGACCTGTATCAACTGGTGCAGGCTCAGTCCCACTTGCTGCATCGGTTTGGTGGCCATCCCTTTGCCGCAGGGCTGAGCTTGCCCATGGATAACTTGCCGCTGTTTACCGAAGCCCTGAACCGCCAACTGCGTGAACAGCAAGTCACGCTGGGTCAATCCGTTGGCCCTATCCTCCAAGCCGACCTCACCGTTACCGTTGCAGACTTGGGCGAAGCCCTGTTTCACGAATTAAAGCTGCTGGAACCCTGCGGCATGGGCAACCCCACCCCCAAACTGCTGATTCAAAACTGTCGGTTTACCCGCGGCTGGAATGCCAACCTGCGCGATGCCAGCAACGCCAAGGTTCGCTATATCAAAACCGAATTTCAAATTGAAGACGAAACCGGAGCCACATTCCCAGGGGTATGGTGGGGCCACTATCGCGATGAGTTGCCCACGGGATACTGTGATGCGATCGCCGAACTGGACTTTAACAGCTACCGCAACGAAGCTAGGGGCAAATTTCCGCACTACGAAATTCGTTTACTCGCCGTTCGGCCCACAACCCCCCAAGTTGCCACCAGCGCCAGCGTGGATTGGATTTTGGACTGGCGCACCCACCGTCCTGCTCATGAACAGGACGCGCTCGTGTTGACCCAGTGCCCCAGCAGTTGGAACGAGCTCCAACGCTGGCTACGCCGCGCCCAACAGGAACATAAGCCTTTGGCGATCGCCTACTTGCCTCCCAAAACGCCATCCCCCGTAGACCTGTGGACTCAACTCGTTGGCATGGCCAAACACCTGAGCCGCACCCACAAAACGGCAACTCAAGCGCAGCTCCAAACCCTGCTTGGAATTGGCGATCACTCCCTACAAAGGGGGCTCGACAGCCTGCAACACCTTGGCTTCACTATCGTACAAACTGAAGACGCGATCGCCATCACCGGCCAACCGACATCCCCCAGCGACACCGCCACCCACGCCATCGAGCAATTTTTCCAATCCGTTCGTGAGGCCCAATTTCGCCAACAGTACTTCGCCCAAGTGCCAATTTCGACCATTCAGGCGATCGCACAGGGGATAGAGGGAGAAAGAGAGTGGGGAGTGAAGGAAGGGGCTAGGAATTAGGGGTTAGGGACTAGAGGAAGGGACACGATAACGTCAGCGCGAATCTTAGAAAAGTCCATTTTGGGTATGCGCATCGCGCATACCCAAAATGGACTTTCTAGCTGATCCAAAACTCACGCTAACGAGTTCCGGCAAGTAAACCCAACTTCTCCAGGACTGGGCGGGTCGATACCACATGCCGATCGAGCCCTAACTCTTTTGGCGATATTCCCAGCGCTAGCGCTACCAACTGGGGCAAATGCAGTACTGGCAGCCCCAGCGATCGCCCAATTACTTGTTCCACCTCTGGCTGGCGTGAATCCAAATTGAGATGACACAGCGGACACGGAGTTACGATGCAATCAGCTCCAGATGCGATCGCCTCCTGAATATGCCCACCCGCCATACGAAATGACGATTCCGTTGCATAGCTCGACAGCGGCCAGCCACAGCACTGCGTCCGCCCCCGATACATCACCGGAGTGGCACCCACTGCTCGAAACACATTCTCCATCGACTGAGGGTTATACGGGTCATCAAACGGCAGTTGATCCTGCACCCGCAGCAAATAGCAGCCGTAGAATGAGGCACACTTGAGCCCGCTCAGCTTTTTCGTCACCTGAGCAGCCAAATTTTCCAGCCCAAAGTCGCCCACCAGCGCCCATAGCAAATGGGTCACCCGGCTCGACCCCTGGTAGGGCGAGCAACCCTCCTGCTTTAGCAATCCATTCACCTGCTCAAGATAGGCCGGATCCGTTTGCTGAGCCGCCTTGAGCCGCTCATCCACATGGCCAATCACGCCCTGGCACGTACTGCAATGGGTGAGCAACGGCAGTTTCAACGACTCCGCCAATGCAATGTTGCGCGCATTGACCGTATCTTCCAATAACTGCGACTCTTCCTTAAACGTGCCCGAACCGCAGCACGACGCTTTCTTCAATTCCAGCAGCTCAATGCCCAACGCCTGCGTCAATGCCTGCGTGGATTGATGCAACTCGCGGCAGGCTCCCTGAGCAACACAGCCTGGGAAGTAGGCATATTTCAACGTCATAAACCGTCAACCGGATCAAGAGTAAATATCCGTTTCTAAGCACTCAATCATGATTTCGCTGAAAAAACGGAGGAGATACAATCTCTCTATCTATCTTCACTAGAATTCGAGCTTTTCGACCATTTATTTTTCATCGCTTAATCTTCTAGAACAAATCTCTTGCAATTGCCCAGGAAGGTTGGCCGATCGCGCCGCGATATCTAGGGTCTGTTAGGGTCTGTTGCATAAAGTTGGTTTTTCCTGTACCAAGCGTAGGAGAAATTTAACTCCTCCAGCCAGCTTGACAGCACGTCCTAGCCTATCCGCCCTCTTCGCACGATGGCCAAGCCTTTTCACCCTCCTGTTTAACCACCTCATGGGGAGCGATGCGTGACCGTTTTAACTGGAACGATTGGAAACGATAGTTTAACTGGCAACGATTTGGCCAACATGATGTTTGGTTTGGCCGGGAATGATACCTTCTGGGGTGGCCTGAGTGGTGACTATATTGATGGTGGCCCTGGCGATGACCTGATTATTGGCGGAGTCGTCAACGAAGATTTTTATGACGACTTTGATTTGTTGCTGGGCGGCAGTGGCAACGACACTATTTACGGTGGCCCTAGTTCGGACTATCTCTACGGCGGGTCAGGCGACGACTCTCTCTACGGTGGTTTTGCGAATGACGAGCTGTATGGAGAAGACGGCAATGATGCGCTATTTGGCGGCGATGGAGACAACATTCTGTACGGGGGTTCTGGCCATGACCTGCTAATTGGTGGCGAGGACAACGACACTCTGTACGGTGGGCTGGGCAACGATACCCTACGCGGCGAAGAAGATCGCGATTCGCTATATGGAGAGGGCGGACATGATCTGGTGGTGGGAGCACTGGGCAGAGATGGCTTGTTTGGCGGGGTGGGCAACGATATGTTGATTGGCGGAACGCTTGACCCAGCCACCGAGGATGAAGATAGAAGCGATGACGATCGCCTGATTGGTGGCACGGGGCATGATTTGCTGTGGGGTGGACGAGGGGAGGATTTGCTCAATGGCGGTCCTGGCTCGGACAGCTATTTGTTTAAACTGGGTAAGCCATTTGATCGATCGCAACTGGAAGTCGACACCATTGTGTTTTTTGATGTAGGGGGTGTGGGGCTTGCCCGTGACCAAATTCGACTGAGCAAGGCAACTTTTACCGCATTGGCGGCAATGCCCAACGGAATGCTACCCTTGGGCAAGTTTGCGATCGCCCCAGATGAGGATTCTGCCCAACTCCGTGCGGCTCCTATTGTGTATGTGCCCAGCAAGGGACGTTTATACTACAACCCCAACGGCACCGCAGCTGGCTTTGCCCAACAAGAAGATGGCGGTGGAGGCTTTGCCCAAATCAATAACCTGCCTGGGCTAACGGCCAACCATGTTTTGATCGTTGCGTGAGATGTCTATGCTGTCGCAAATTTACTACCTACTGCGGACTCGGCAAGATGGCCAATATTTGGTGGCGCGCCCAAGAGTGGGCGATCGCCCACCCTCTCCCCAAGAGGCACCACCTCCCGGATTTGTGCTGTTGTTTCACGACCATGCCGAAGCGCTGAGCTACCTCAACACCCACGGAGCCGATGTGGCCGATCGGTTTGCGGTAGAGTCTGTGACCAGCAACCAGGTGGGGCAGTTACTCAAGCGCTGGGGCTTTGATGGTGTGGGCATTGTTCAAGATCCGTTAATTCCTCGCGTACAGTTTTTGCAGGGCATGGGCGTATAAGCGGACTAGAGTTGTGACTCTTCCACACGGGAATGCGGCTGATGCCCCCGGCACGTTATACAATGCTTGATCGCTGTAGGGTGCCGCGATCGCCTTTGAGCGACACTTTTTGGCTGGCCCTCAGTTTGAAACTCATCCGTTTGATCCCAAATCACCCATGACAAAGCAGTACCGCATCACATTGTTGCCCGGCGATGGCATTGGCCCCGAAATTATGGCGGTGGCCGTGAACGTTTTAGAGGCTGTTGGGCAGCAGTTCGGCCTAACGTTTGAGCTAACCGAGGCGCTCATTGGTGGTGCGGCGATCGATGCAACGGGCGGCCCCCTACCAGACGAAACCTTGGCAACGTGCAAGGCTAGCGATGCCGTATTGCTCGCGGCGATCGGCGGCTACAAGTGGGATAGCCTGCCCAACGACATTCGCCCGGAGCGGGGCTTGCTGGGATTGCGGGCTGGACTGGAGCTGTTTGCGAACCTGCGGCCTGCCCAAATTTTGCCCCAGTTGATTGATGCCTCCAGCCTCAAGCGTGAGGTGGTAGACGGGGTGGATATTATGGTGGTGCGCGAGCTAACGGGTGGCATTTACTTTGGCCAGCCCAAGGGCATTTTTGCAACAGAGTCAGGCGAGAAGCGCGGCGTGAACACCATGGTCTACTCCGAGTCAGAAATTGACCGAATTGGCCGCGTCGCATTTGAAACAGCCCAAAAGCGCAACAAGCGGCTGTGCTCGGTGGATAAGGCCAATGTGCTGGAGGTATCGCAACTGTGGCGCGATCGCATGATTCAGCTCTCGGCAGACTATCCTGATGTGGAGTTAACCCACATGTATGTGGACAACGCGGCGATGCAGCTGGTGCGCAATCCCAAGCAGTTCGACACAATTGTGACAGGTAACCTATTTGGCGATATTTTGTCGGATGCGGCGGCGATGCTGACTGGCAGCATTGGCATGTTGCCATCGGCCAGTTTGGGCGCATCTGGCCCTGGCGTCTTTGAACCTGTTCACGGGTCTGCTCCCGATATTGCCGGACAGGACAAGGCCAATCCCCTGGCTCAGGTGCTCAGTGCGGCCATGATGTTGCGCTATGGCTTAAATGAACCCGAAGCCAGCGATCGCATCGAACAGGCGGTTCTCAAAGTGCTGGATCAGGGCTACCGCACGGGCGATATTTGGTCGGAAGGATGCACGGCTGTGGGTTGCAAGGCCATGGGCGACGCGTTGCTCAAAGCGCTTGCAGCCTAACCCGACCCATGCAGAACTGGCGATCGCCAGCTTGTTCCGCAACATCCGGTAATTAATGCGTTCAGTTCTGCTGTTTTTCGCTATCCTGTAGGGCACAACGGCAAAACATCGCCCAGCGAGTTCCCGCTGTTTCCCCTAGCACGCACATTTGGAGTAGACGGTGTATACGTCACAGCAAACTGCTTACAAACCCCAGGTCGATACCCGTGTCAACGCTCGCCCTGAGCAGATCGATTTTTCCGCTCTGCTAGATCCAGCCTTGCTGCAAGCGGCACGCAACATTTATCGCACCTACTACGAAGTGCATCCCGACTTGGTGCAGCGGCCCATTGGCGTTGCAATCGATCGCTTTACCCATCGAGGTAAGCTCATTTTTGCGGGCAAACCCATCTTGCTGCCACAAGAGTGCTTTGTGCCACTCAGCCAGGTTGAATCAGATCTGTACTAATCGCACGAATCGCAGCGTCTTGAAGGGGCGATCGCCCTCTTCCAAGTTCCCGTAATCATGCGAGGGGAAGGAGATGCGATCGCCGAGTTGTGGTTTTTAGCAAAGGGAATCTGTACACGGTACAGGTTCCCTTTGCTTTGGGTACGAGGTGTAGGCGTGATTAGCGATAAAACCAGCCCAAAATATTGATGTCTTGCTGCATGGCCTGTAGCTCTTGCCGATGCTGTTCGGCAATGCGTTCGTACCAGCGGCAATAGTCGTCTAAAGCTTCGCGATGGTCAACCTCGCGATGAAACTCGTAGGAAATTTGATAGGTGCCAAACACCTCCTCGGCTTCGGGAGGTGGTAGCGGAACAATGTACCGATGAAACAGCCAGTCGCGCATGGGGTTGCAAGGCTAGAAGAGCAATAAGGCGAGATGCGAATCGGCCTGACAGTTTGCCTGCCTAACCAGCAGGCCGGGGAAACCTGTCGTACGCGATCGCATCAATAACAGCCTTTGATGCCCATGTTACAACCATCCCCGGAGACGATAAATTACTAAGCCGATATACTCTTTTAGCGCGCGCGAGGTTTGCTGCATGCGATCGGCATCGGGCAGCAGGTTCAGCAGCACAGCCTCTAGCGAATTGCCGACTTCTTCTAAGTCCTGCTGGGCGACCAAAAAATCGGTTGGAGCTGGAATTGCCTCGATTCCTTGCTTTTGAAAAATCTTGAGCGATCGCGGCATATGCATCGCCGAAGTCACCAACAGCACCCGGTTAATTCCCTGTTGCTCCAAGATTGCTTTTACATTCACCGCATTCTCATAGGTGTTGAGAGACGTTGTGTCTTCCAGAATGACCGATCGCGGAACGCCCAAGGCCATGGCCAACTCCGCCATATCCGACGACTCTGGTGGGCCACCCCCCTTCCAGTAAATGCGTCCGCCACTCATAATTACCAGCGGCGCTTTGCCCTGTTGATACAGGCGCGCCCCATGCAAAATGCGATCGCCCGACTCCATCACATCCACCCATGGGCGCGGCGGAATTTTGGGCTTGGTTGCTCCACCCAGCACCACAATCGCCTCTGCCGTTGGCAAGTTCTCTGGGGGCAAATTCTGCCATTCCAACGATCGCGTGAGCCGAGTTGCGACCCAGCCATTGCCACCCAACAGCAACAGCGCCAGCGCCAGCGCAATACATCCCGCAGTCCACCCCGGTCGCTTCCACCACAAGCTAAGCATGGCCAACACCAGCAGCACACAGGCTAATCCCAGCGGGTAAATGAAGAGGGGAAGAAGCTTAGAGAGGTAGAGGAACATAGGGAGGGAGAAGGGAGTGGGGAATAGGGAGTAAGGGAGGGGCTAGGAGTTAGGGGTAAAGGAGAGAAATAAAGTAGGGTGGGCAGTGCCCACACGTTAGATCTTGGATGAAATGAACAAACTGGTGGATTTAAGCCTTCAATACTTTAGCTTTTCCGGAATTCTCTGGGCCAGAGTGGCATCTGTCACCTCGGCATTACCCAATTCGCGGCCTTTGCCGCTACGCTGGAATGTCTGTGGTGAGTTTGAATGAGGGTGGGCATGAAGGCTTTGCTATTGTCGGTCGCCAAAAAGCTAGAGAGCATGGTACCGGAATATTCCCTGGTGGGCGATTCGGTGTTTTTCTCTACCGAGCAGTTTCCTTGGGCAAAAACGCTGGAAGCCAACTGGAAGGTCATTCGCGAAGAGTTGGATGACGTGATGGAAAACGTGGATGCATTGCCCAACTTTCACGACATTTCGCCACGGCAGCAGCGTATTGCTGGCGACAACCTGTGGAAGACCTATTTCTTCTGGGCATTTGGGTTTAAAGCGCAAAAGAACTGCGATCGCTGTCCCGAAACGGTCAAACTGCTCAAGCAAATTCCTGGTCTCAAGGTTGCGTTTTTTTCGATTTTGGCACCGGGGAAGCATATTCCTGCCCATCGCGGCAAACACAAGGGCCTGATTCGCTACCACTTGGGCCTTAAGGTGCCAGAACCCAAAGAAAAATGCCGCATTCGGGTTGATGACCAATACGCCCATTGGGAAGAAGGCAAAAGCCTGATTTTTGACGACACCTTTGAGCACGAGGTATGGAACGACACAGATGGATATCGCGTCGTGCTATTTCTTGATATTGCTCGACCTCTCAGGTTTCCGCTGTCGTTGGTCAACGGTCTGGTGGCGATCGCCATTTCGCTGTCGCCCGTGGTGCAGGTAGCCCGCCGCAATCAGGCAAATTGGGAAAAGCACTTTGAGGATTTGTTGAAGTAAAGGTATGCTCACCACCATCGCTCATGAGTTTGGGCTTTCCTGCTAAGGAGAAACCCAATCGTTAGATTTCCGGCATTTTATAAACTCTCGTATGCCACAACACACCACTGCTTGCGGTATGGTCAACACAATAGAGACAAAGCAACAAAACTTTGCATTCCTATGATGTTTTCCTCATTCAAGAACAAAAGCAGGATGGGTCAACAAATTGCGATCGCCCCACATCATCTTCTATTGCTGTAGCGAGCACCAGGTCAATTCCGACCCGTATGTTTTGGAAACCCCTTGCTCAGCAAGGATATTCAAATCAATTCCAACACCCATTGCGCATTAAGCGCGATAGCTCGGCAAGTTGGTGATAGCCAACCAGCCATTTGCGAAACGTTACTAGGCAAACAGCACACTATGGAACTGTCAACAGATTTAAAAGGACAAACGGTGCAAAACCGGGTGCGTGAGGTTGGCATCAACCCCAACCACTGGTATCCCGTCTCCTGGGCCAACGATCTCAAACCCGAACAGGTCATTCCCGTTGTGGTATGGCAGCAGGCGATCGCCCTCTACCGCGATAAGCAAGGCCATGTTCACGCCATGGCAAATGCCTGTCCCCACAAAGGAGTTGAACTCCACAAGGGCAAAGTCAAAGATAGCTGCCTCGTGTGCCCCTACCACGGGTGGGAGTTCTCAACCGATGGTAAATGCGCCAGCATTCCCTATTTGCCCGCTGGCCAAAAACTGCCCGCAGCCACTGCCCGCACCTACCCCACCCAAGAGCGCTACGGCATCGTGTGGGTGTTTCCAGGTGACCCAGCCTTAGCCGATAGTCGTCCTCTGCCCAGCGTGCCAGAATACGACGACCCCAGCTGCTTCATCATTCCCATCACCGGGCACTTCCAGGCGCACTTTTCCATCTGCAACGAAAACACCATGGATGTCTTCCACGGCTTCTTGCATGAGAACCTACAGGGATGGTACGACCCCGAGCTACTCAAACTTGAAGACTCAGCCGATCATGTACGGGCGCGCTATCGCGTGTACTACAAAGGGTGGATTACTAAAGTACTCGGTCTTAGCAACGATGGTGGCGTCACGACTCGTATTGTGGATATTCACTACCAATATCCTCATTACCACAGCGCGATGGAAGGTGTCTCGTCTCTGTACCTGATGCGTTTACCCGTTGGCCCTGCAGAAACTCGCTCCTTCTCCATGTTGTTTTTGCGATTGCCGCTGCCCAACTGGCTCATCAATCCAATTCGTGAACCACTCATGCGATTTGTGCGCGAACGGTTCTTCATGAAATTCCTCATGCAGGACGTAGAGATGATGGAAAGTGAGCAACGGAATTACGCGCAAAATTCATCGCGTCGCTATGTAGAAATTAATCCAGCCATCATCGCGCTACAGCGTTTAGTTGTCCGCCAATACGAACAATTTATGCAACAATCATCTCAATCCAAGAGTCATCTAGTGCAGAACGATGAATTGACCACTCCTGTATCTGGCCCGTCTCTTGGATATGCAGTGGACAATTGAAGAGCACGCAATGAAGCTTGGTGGACAATTTCACACCCCAGGCAGAAGTGGAACAGCACCACTAGATGATCCGGGTCATTCTCTGGCACATTTAGGCAGACGCTCTTGCACCACAGCCTGTAATCTTGAAGCAATTCATTCAATGTCACAATTGAACTTATGATGCCTCTTCTTAAAATCTGATTGACGATCTGCACAGGTGGCAAATGGCCTTATTTTAGGCATGTGCCAAAGCCGAATCGGGCAGATTGTCGGGCTAGAACGGCATTTCCTGGGATGATTGTCGATTAGCCAGAGGTGGAAAGGTAGTTGATAACTTATGGTGAGGGGAGTTTACTGTGCAAGTCGTTAAAGAATACGTTCAGCGCTGGTATGAGAGCGGGCTCGACCCCGACGAGTACATCTGTCATAGCAAAGATGGAAACCGCGTTGAAGTGGAAGAGGCAGAAACAGGGAAGCGTCATCAACTGCTAACCTTTTGCACAAATGATGTTCTTGGTCTAGTGCAAAATCCTGCGGTAAAACAGGCGGCGATCGACTCGATTATTCAATTCGGGACATCGAACAGCTCTACTTCAGTGCTGAGTGGCCGGATTGATCTGCACCGCCAGCTTGAGGAAGAGGTGTCGAAGTTTAAGCATCTTCCCCATACTCAGCTCTTTTTGAACGCGTGGATGGCAATGCAGGCATTAATGGATGCCTTCTGCCATTTGGCGATTCCAGTTCCTGGATTTCAACATAATCGCGAAACGTTGATTCTGACGGATGTGTTGAACCATGGCTGTATTGTGTCGGCGCTTGCCCATGCGGGTACTCGCTCTGGCAAAATGTTTGGCTACAGCCCTCGGGTGCGGGTGCGGGCCTATCGCCACTGCGACATGGAAGATATGGCACGCAAGCTAAAGCGCTATGCCAAGCCTGAGGATCGCATCATGGTGGTGTCCGATGCGGTGTTTTCCATGGATGGGGACATTGCACCTCTGCCTGAGATGATTGATATTTTGTCCAAATACCCCGACAGCGTGCTGGTGATGGACGAAGCCCACGCCACAGGTGCGTTGGGAGCGACGGGACGTGGCATTTATGAGCATTTTGGGATTACTCCTCAGTACGCGCTTGATCGGGGTGTGATTCCGCTAATCATGTCTACCTTCTCCAAGTTTGGGGCCTCGGTCGGTGCAGCCATTAGCAGCCCTGTTGCGGAACTCAAGCCTTTGTTGAATGTGTCACCCACGTCGATTGGAACTTGTTCGCTGGCTCCCCCGTTGACGGCAGCGGCGCTGGAGTCGCTGCGTCAAGTGCAGGCTCATCCTGAATTGGTGGAGCGTTTGCAGGCGAATACTCGATACTTGCGCGATCGCTTGGCCGAAAGCGACTTCATGCCCATTGGGGAAACCAACGTGGTGCCCGTGGTGCTGCCCGCTGAGATGAATCCTAAGTTGTTTGCTCGTATCCTAATGCACGATTACGGCCTGTGGGTATCGCCCATTTGGTTCATCGCTAAGCCTCGTTTGCGGATTACGGTGAATGCCCTGCACACTCGTGAAGAGATGGATCGCTTGGTGGATGGCATGGTTGCTGCACGCGATATGAATTTTAAGCCTGCAACAACGATCAGCGCTTAGTAGCTGAACACCGCATCAAGTCAACGAACATTTAGTCAACAAAAGGGGAGAATGATGCGATCGCATCATTCTCCCCTTTTCGTTCTTGCCCTAGCGCAATCGCCCAGGTAATTCACAAAGCCTGTCATTCCCCATCCGTGCATCAAAAGCAGAACGGGTGTTGATCAAGCCAAGGTAGACGAACCAAAGTCAGGAGGAATATCTTGCCAGCGTCCCTGTCCAACGGCGCGAATTGCTTCCTTGAGCGATAAGTCGCCTGTGTATAGGGCTTTTCCTACAATTGCCCCAGTCACCCCTGTAGGTTCTAACACCAGCAGGTTGAGCAAATCGCGAGTCGAGCTCACGCCACCGGAAGCAATAACCGGAACCGAAATCGCCTCGGCTAATTCTCGCAGCGCTTGCTGGTTTGGGCCTTGCAAGGTTCCGTCTCGCTGAATATCGGTGTAAATAATTGCCGCTACGCCCAATTGCTCCATTTGCTGAGCCAAGGCGATCGCCTCTACCTCCGAGGTTTCCAACCAGCCCCGCGTCGCTACTTTGCCATTACGCGCGTCAATGCCCACAATGATTTGCCCCGGAAACTCCTGACACAACTCTGCCACCAACTCCGGATTTTCCACCGCGACTGTCCCTAAAATCGCCCAGCGGATACCTAAACTCAGCACGTCGGCGACACTTTGGCGATCGCGCAATCCGCCGCCCAGTTCTACGGGAACTCCGACCGTTTGCACAATTGCCTCAATCACTGCCTGATTGACAGGTCGCCCAGCCTTTGCGCCATCCAAATCAACCAAGTGCAGCCGTGTTGCCCCCTGCTCGACAAACTGCTGCGCTACCGCCACTGGATTTTCATCAAAAACCTGGGATTGATCATAGTCCCCCTGGTACAGGCGCACACAGCGCCCACCCAGCAAGTCAATAGCAGGAATTACATCCATCGTTTAACAACCTCAATCCTTTCGCGTGAATATGTGCAGGCTAGAGCGATCGCCAGAATCTCGATTCTAAAGCGAATTGGTCGCCCAACAACATCCAACATCCATTAGACACAGGACTTACGCATTGGTGCTGTGGGTTGGGTGCGACGCACCCAACCCACAGCATAAACACACCAGATTTAGTGGACTTGCGTAAGTCCATAGACATCTAGATGCAGATCGAGCCTTGTTGCGAAACCAAGAGCCAGCGAACCTCTAACATTCAGGCTCCTCCCCAAAGCACATCAATGCTAATCATCAAGAAAGTTGAGAGATCATTACTTTTTTATCCAGTCAGGAAAAGCTGAAGTAAAATGCAGGCACCCAAGTAGCATTTGTAACATTTAGGAGTGAAGCAATGTACTCCGGCTCCAGAAATATTGAAGATTTAATTGCGAGCGGTTACACCGTTGATATTGGTAAGTATCTCCGTCGGGGATGGGAAATTCTCAAGCAAAATCTTGGAATTTACATTGGAATTACGCTATTACTGTTTGTATTTTTTGCAGCGCTTAACCTGCTACCCGAACGCTTGCGTGGCCTTAGCAGCCTAGCCAGTATCGTCATCACCGGCCCCATTTATGGCGGTCTTTATCTTGTTGCGTTTAAGACGATTAAGCAACGAGCTTCTAGCTTTAGTGACTTCTTTCGAGGGTTTAATAATTTTCTCCCCCTATTCTTGGTCAATTTGTTGACTGGAATTTTGATCGGAATTGGATTTGCATTGCTGATCATTCCAGGTCTTTACTTGGCGGTTTCATATCTGTTTGCAATTCCATTTGTGGTCGATCGCCGATTTGATTTTTGGGAGGCTATGGAAACCAGTCGCAAACTCATTAGTAAGCGCTGGTTTGGCTTTTTTGGCTTTTTGATCGTTTTGTTCCTCATTAACATGGTTGGTGCCCTATTGGTAGGCATAGGAATGTTGGTAACAGCACCCCTAACAACCTGTGCGATCGCCGCTGCCTACGAAGATATTGTGGGTTTGTCGTCGAATGGGATGGCCGACGAAGCTGTGAGCGATTCGATGGTTTAGCCTTCTGATTCGATGGCTAATTCATGAAGCGAACAAATTGCCGAAATTGAAATGAAGAACGTTAGAATGCGCCATCGGTTCATCGAAACCGATGGTTTTTTTGTGCGATCGCCCGTCTAAACTGGAAACCAGTTGTGTGGGAGAGCCATGAAAGTGAAGCGTGCTTATGTAGTTGTGGCGATCGCGCTGGTGAGTGCGGTGTATGCTGGCTCATTTTCTAGCCTGGACTCACACTTTGTGCTCAAAAGTTTGCTGGTGCTGCTGCCCGTACAAGTAGGAGCCAGCGCCTATCTGGTCTACCTTTATTGGGCGGGTCGCCTACCCGGAACATCCCGCTTTTTGCAGAAACGAGCCGAAGAACGCGAAATCGGGCGATAGACTTGTCACAATGAAAGATGACATCCTTGTGCGCCGCCTATGCAGCTCAGTTCCCAAGCTCTTGATTCTGCTTCTAATGCCCAGCCGACTGATGAGTCTGCTGCCCTATCCACAACCGCAACCTTTGATGTTGGTGGCATGAAGTGTGCCGGATGTGTGAGGGCTGTTGAAAGCCAACTCTTGAAACAACCGGGGGTTGCCACTGCAACGGTCAACCTGGTAACGGAAGCGGCTTTGGTGGAGTACGATGCTGCGATCGCCAACCCTCAAACCTTGGCCGAGGCGTTGACCGAGGTTGGGTTTCCCTCTCAACTACGATGGGTTGCGGGGCAAGAAGCTGATACCGAAACGCGGCGAATTGACCTCGCTGAGCGACAGCAGCAAGAAGCAAAAGAACGACGCAAACAGTTGGCGATCGCCCTTACGCTCCTCATTTTTTCGGCGATCGGCCACCTCAGCTACTTTGGGGTGAACTTGCCAGGGCTGAGCAACATTTGGGTACACGGCGTGCTGGCGACTCTCACCCTGCTGTTTCCTGGCCGCAACATCCTTGTGGACGGATGGCGTGGCCTACTCCGTGGCATGCCCAACATGAATACACTGGTGAGCTTGGGCACGCTCACCGCGTATCTAACCAGTGTGGTGGCGCTTGCGCTGCCCAGCCTGGGATGGGAGTGCTTTTTTGATGAGCCCGTCATGCTGATGAGCTTTATTTTGCTGGGGCGCACCTTAGAGCAGCAGGCGCGGAGCAAGGCCGTATCGTCACTGCAATCGTTGGTTGCGCTACAGCCCACCCTGGCCAGGCTGATTGCGGTTCCCTCGGCAGAACAGGCTGGGGTGGAAATTCCGGTCAGCCGGGTGCGCGTGGGCGAGTGGTTGCGCGTGCTGCCGGGCGAAAAAATTCCGGTTGATGGCGAAGTGGTGGACGGTCAAACCACTGTAGACGAGGCAATGCTCACAGGCGAGTCGGCTCCGGTACTCAAGCAACCGGGCGATCGCGTGTCAGCAGGAACACTAAACCAAACAGGGGCAATCGCCCTCAAGGCCACGCGCACCGGAGCCGATACCACGCTGGCTCACATCATCTCCTTAGTCGAAACGGCGCAAACTCGCAAAGCCCCGATTCAGCGCTTGGCCGATGTGGTGGCAGGCTACTTTACGTATGGAGTCATGGCGATCGCCAGCTTCACCTTTTTGTTTTGGTACTTTGTGGGCATTCCCCTGTGGCACGATGCGATCGCCAGCCACGGCATTTTGGCAATGGGTCACGCCCATGGCATGATGCAACCTGGCATCGTGCAACCTGGCATGGAGGCCATGACCTCTGCACTGCCCATGTCGGACATTTCCCCTGCGTTGCCGCACCCCTTTGTGCTGTCGCTCAAGCTGGCGATCGCCACTTTGGTGATTGCGTGTCCTTGTGCGCTGGGCTTAGCCACCCCGACTGCGCTGCTGGTGGGCTCTAGCCTAGGAGCCGAGCATGGCCTCCTCATTCGGGGTGGCGATGTTTTGGAAACCGTGCACCAGCTTCACACCGTTGTTTTCGATAAAACAGGCACCCTCACGGCGGGGCATCCCACCATTACAGATGTGGTTCCCTTGCAGCCAGCGTTTACAACAGACACCCTATTGCAACTGGCCGCCAGTGTTGAGAGTGGCACCCAGCATCCCCTAGCTGTCGCCATTCAAGAAGCGGCCCAACAGCGATCGCTTCCCCTGCTGTCTACCCAGCAGTTTCATACCGAAGCTGGCTTTGGCGTTTCGGCCGAGGTTGACGGTCAACCGATCGCGCTGGGAACGGCAGATTGGATGGAGCAGCAGCAGGTCGCAATGTCAGCCGATGCGCAAAACCAGGCAAATACGATCGCCGCTCACGGAAAAACAGTTGTGTTTATGGCGGCAAACTCCCAATTAGTGGGCATATTAGCCGCGATGGATGTGCTGCGCTCTGATGCCATCGCAACTGTGCAAGCCTTGGAAGCGATGGGGCTACAGGTGCGTTTACTGTCGGGCGATCGCCCCGAAACCGTCACCGCCATAGCCAATACCTTAGGGCTTGCCGCAGACCGATTCCAGGCAGGTATGAGTCCGGCTGGTAAAGTTGAGGCCATTGCCCAACTGCAAAATCAGGGCTATCGAGTTGCCATGGTCGGTGATGGGATCAACGATGCCCCCGCCCTGGCTCAAGCTGATGTCAGCTTGGCCCTACACTCCGGCACCGATGCCGCCATGGAAGCCTCCGATATTGTGCTGATGGGCGATCGCCTCAACGATGTAGTCAACGCGATTCAGCTCAGTCGTGCCACCTTCAACAAAATTCGCCAAAACCTGCTTTGGGCCATGTCCTACAACATCTTGGGCATTCCGATTGCCGCAGGGCTGCTACTGCCCAGCCTTGGAATCATCCTCAACCCATCGGTCGCAGGGGGCCTCATGGCCATGAGTTCAGTGAGTGTCGTAACAAATTCGCTGCTGCTGCGCAAAATCCGGCTAAGTGGGGAATAGTAAACGAGGATGCTTTCCAGTTGATACACCCACAGCGTGCGATCAATTAGAGAAAATCCATCGTGCGACTGATGCTATCGTTCTAGAGTTTTTTGCGAATCATTCGACAAGATCAGCTAGAATTCGTTAGGTTATTCAGGCCATGCACTAAGTTTGATGAAACTCTGCTTACGCGAGTGCATCAGTTTGTCGAAGTCCTCATTCACATTTGTAACGCGCGGTTGATTGCCGAATGACGGAATCTCGTCACCACCACCTACTCATTGTTGAAGACAACAAAGGACGTCGAGAGTACACCCTCGACAGTCCTGTCTATTCGATTGGTAGAGACCCCAAGTGCGATATTCGTCTGGTGTCTCAGTTTGTGTCTCGTCGACATGCCACCTTGGTGCAGTTGCCCAATGAAGATGGCAGCTATTACTACCGCATCGTAGATGGCAACCTAAAAGGGAAGCCCAGCGCCAATGGATTGCTGATTAATGGGCGCAAACTTCAGGCTCACGATCTGCAAGATCAAGACAAGGTTGTGTTTGGGCCTCAGGTTTGGGCCGTTTACTATCTGCTCAAGCGGGATGCCATTCAAACGGTTCCACCCGACGAGTTTGACATTACCCTCATCAGCCCCAACATGGTGGGTGACCCAGAAGATGAGGACGATCGCGACAATCCACGTCCTACCAAGTTTGTCGCTGAAGATAGTAACTAACGTGAATTCTGGACAAGCTAGAAAGCCCAGTTTTGTGCGCAAGGCACACAAAACTGGGCTTTTTCCAACGGTCACGCGTTGCGTGACCGTTGGAAAAAGCCCTTAACCCGAACTGACGTTAGCTAGCATTCGAAAGGGCTCTCCACAATGGAGATGAACTGGGGAGATAAACTGAGCGTCTAAAATCGACTTTTTGGAAGAAAAATCTGGCTCTTGATTTGTCTGCCCTGCGGGTAGATGAAATCAGGGGCTTGTTTTTGGTTGGTGCTTTCAGAGCAACCATGCAAGCCTTATTAGGCTGAAGCAATCGTGGGCTGTTGAAGATGGGTGCAAGACTATGATTCTTCCGAGCATTACCAATGGCATGGTGAATTAGGGCTCATCGGAAGGATGATCGGGATCGGTTGGGTTGGTGCAGGGGTGAACATGCAGTTTTTCGGGGACTGGGTCGTATCCACCGGGATGCAGAGGATGACACCGCGCAATACGACGCATGGCGAGCCAGGTTCCTTTTATGCTGCCAAAACGGGCGATCGCCTCGATGGCGTATTGCGAGCAGGTTGGCTGAAATCGACACACAGGAGGAAACAGGGGCGAAATCAGCACACGATAGCTGCGAATGAGCCCAATCAAAACCACTTTCATGGATTGTGATCACAACGAAGAGGGTAGAACTAAGGAGTGCGGGACAATCTGACCAAACTCCCCAACGGTTCATAATCGGGACAATCGATCGCCTCTTCAGACAAAGCCATGTCGGGATGAACCGTACACTTTAAATGATAGTCGCCTGTGAAAAAGCGACATTCGGAACAGGGCACGCGATGCATTTGCTGAGCCCTTTGCACTCCATCACGAATAGAGGCCCACAGGTTCCATGCGGTGATGCCAACAATGCCCCACGCTGCCACAAAGCAGATAGGCACAAGCAGGGGTTGTATGCCATGGATGAGCCAACGCAGCCCACCAAAAAAGAGTTCAAAAAAAGTATCCATTGCCACTGGAGATGAAGGGTAGAAGGCATAGATATGCTAATCAAACCAGAGCTAGGAGCGGAACCCTCGCAGTGCGTAGGTTGCCCACAGCATGGGTCTAGCAAATTGGCGATCGCTCAGGCTCGTTCCCGAAAGTGGTTGCGACATGCATTGGCAAAACAGGTTGGCGAAACGGGTTGAAGCTCAAGCCTAGACCCGTTCGATCGCGCTTCTCCTCATTAGACCAACCTTGCCGCAAAAGTGGCAAAAAATGTTGCATTTTGTTGAACTCGACCGGGTGAATCTGCGAAGGACGGGCACTGTGCAGCACAGCCAGAGCCTGTGGCAGAAACGTGGATTTTTCCCTCAAGGATTCAAAAGGATTCAATCTGTTGGAGGAAGTGCGATCGCGTACTCACCCCGTAGGCTAAACCTTTGAGACGCACGCCAAAGATTGGTTCGCATCAAGTTTAACCATCGTTGGCTGGGTCAGCGCCACACCTATCCCACGACCTCAAATGGCCGATAGGTAAGCGACATCGACAAGGCTTGGAGTATTAATTGCGTTATGGAGCTACATCAAAGTTCTGGACGGTGGCAGCTAGGGTTTACGCTGGCGATCGCCACCGCACTGCTATGGGGCGTTTTGCCGATCGCCCTCAAAATTAGCTTCCAGGCTACGGGCATTTACACGGTGATTTGGTTTCGGTTTTTGGTTGCGTTTTGCTTATTAGGGCTGTACTTGGGCTATCGGCGGCAATTGCCCACCTGGGTACAAGTTCGGCGCGGTGGCATTGGTTTGGTGGCGATCGCCACTCTATTTTTGGCAGCCAACTACTGGCTTTTTTCCATAGGGTTGGACTTCACATCGCCGACCAACTCACAGGTGATCATCCAACTAGCTCCGGTATGCATGGGTATAGGAGCCCTATGGATTTTTAAGGAGCGCTACACGCAGTTACAGTGGGCGGGATTAGCGGTGCTCATCGCGGGGCTATCCCTCTTTTTTAACGATCAGCTCAAGCAGCTTTTGGGCGCTTCGCAAACGTATTTGGTAGGAACAGGAATGGTGGTGCTGGCGGCGATCGCCTGGGCCGTGTATGCTCTCGCCCAAAAGCAGCTACTCCTTCATCTCACCTCAGCCCAAATCATGCTGATGATTTATGGTGGCAGCGCTATTTTGTTTACGCCCGTAGCAAATCCGGGGCAGTTGCTTCGCATGAGCGGCATTGAGTGGACCATGCTCATCTTCAGCGCGTTAAATACGCTGGTGGCCTATGGGGCTTTTGCCGAAGCACTAGCCCATTGGGATGCCTCGCGGGTGAGTGCGGTGTTGTCTCTCACGCCATTGTTTACCATGAGTTCGGTCTATGGGGCTCTGCCGTTCTTTCCTCAGTGGATTGAGCCCGAACGATTGACGGGGCTTGGAGTATTGGGTGCGGTGCTGGTGGTGGGTGGCTCGTTGGCGATCGCCCTTGGCAAACATCGCCGCTCCTCCCTGTCTACCGAAAGGGTATAAAGCAGTTTGGAGAAAACCTTCCCCAAACCATTGCCCAATCTTAAATCAAGTCCGGTATATCTCTTAAAAGTGCAACTAAAAGCGCAACTAAAAGCGCAACCAGCACATACGCTTAAACGTTGAGACACCCGGCTGTTTCTGCAAACTCACCCATAGCGCTTGGCACATGGATGGATAATTAGACTGTTTAACCACCTTTGCATGGTGGCCTGGTAAAAATTGATCAGCCAGCATTGGCCCAAGCAAACCTGAATCTGCGATCGCATCCAAAGAAAACAGGACTTACGCAGTTGAATGATTTTTTGAATGAAGTGTGTAATCCTACAAAAATTAAATTTGGGTAAACAAACCTCGCCTCTCCGCTCGGAATAGTGGCCTATGTGAGACAATACGAAGAAACAGCCAAGAAACGTAATTTCTTAGACTAGGATTTTCTCTATGACACTTCAACTTGGTGATACCGTACCCAACTTTACGCAACAATCTTCCGAAGGCGAAATTAACTTCTACGATTGGGCCGGAGATAGCTGGGTTGTTCTTTTCTCTCACCCTGCCGACTACACTCCGGTTTGCACCACCGAGCTCGGTAGCGTGTCGAAACTGCGCCCTGAGTTCGAAAAGCGTGGCGTAAAAGTGATCGCCCTAAGCGTGGATGATGCCGATTCCCATGCTGGTTGGATTTGCGACATTAACGAAACCCAAAACACCACGGTAGACTATCCCATCTTGGCTGATGCCGACAAGAAAGTTTCTGACTTGTATGGCATGATTCATCCCAATGCTAATGCCAAGCTCACCGTTCGTAGTGTTTTCATCATCGATCCGCAGAAGAAGCTGCGTCTAACCATCACCTATCCACCGAGCACCGGCCGTAACTTTTACGAAATTCTGCGGGTAATTGATTCGTTGCAACTGACCGACAACTATGGCGTTGCCACTCCCGTAGATTGGAAAGATGGTGAAGATGTCGTGGTCGTTCCTTCTATCTCTACCGAAGAAGCGAAGCAGAAGTTTCCCAAAGGTGTGACGGAAATTAAGCCCTACCTGCGGATGACTCCTCAGCCCAATCGCTAAGCTTGAGTCCAGATTGCCTCAAGTTGGGTGATCTCAAGCTGGTAACCAAGATTTCAACACTTCATTTGTGATGTTCTATTAGGTCTGCGATCGCTTCGGCGATGTGGGCCTATTTTTTTATTGGTAGGTTTAGAACCGATGTAGATGACAGAGCTGTTCTCAGGGCAAAATCCCTATGTTTTGGACGGCCTGCGTAAATCCCATCAAGATATTTGTCAAAGCTGAAAATTTCTTTATGATCCTTTACGATATGCTGGAACACCACAAACTGTGGCGTTTACGCTGCTGATTTGGGACGTCTCCCCAAACAAGCCACTCTCAGCAATTGCTGGATATCACACGATTTACATTAGCCCTACTCATTCAATTATCTGATTGTGAGGATGAAACTATGGCCCGCGGAGTTCGTTCTACTCGAGGCTTTTTCGGTGAGTTTAGAGAATTTGCCCTAAAAGGAAGCGTCGTCGATTTGGCGGTTGGGGTCATTATTGGTGCTGCTTTTGGTCGAATTGTTGATGCTCTCGTTGCTTTAATTACTGAGTCCTTCATTCCAGCAGACTTGAGCTTTGATGATATTCGCGTGGGTGGGTTAGCCGTAGGTCCACTCATCTCCGCAACGATCAACTTTTTGATCATTGCCTTCATTTTGTTTCTATTCATCAAAGCGTTTAATCGCTTGCGTCGGGTTGAAGAGGTGGAAACGCCGCCCGATCCCATTGTAGAGTCCAACCAAGCGTTGACAGATGCAGTCACGCGCTTAACCGATACGATTGAACGGCGATCGCTCTAGCCAGTTCTAGTCATCATCTCAATACTAATCACTTTTCAGCCCAATTCTCATCGCCTATGCGTTCAGAGGATTGGGCTTTTCAAATAGCCAAGGGCGTAACAGGGCAAGGTTTCGCGTTACAAAAATTTGCGATAAGCCAATTATCAAACTCACAATTATCCAAATTCACACCTATTCAGAAACTATCAGCAATTTCTCAGCCAACATTCAGCTTTGGTCTTTATTCTGCTTCTACAGAATGAATACGACCGTGTATTTTTGGCTGTTTTAGATACGGTCGTTGCCATTCTTCGGTTGGTTTATCAGTTTTGGATAAAGCCTTCAATACATCAGAGCGGTGGCATTCGTGCAAAAAGAAGGCAATACAACTCACACCTGTTTTCTATCTGGTGATGCCCCATGCCAAAAGTCATTTCAATTCACTCCTATCGAGGCGGAACAGGAAAATCAAACTTAACTGCAAATTTAGCAGCGGCGATCGCCCTTCAAGGGTATCGAGTCGGGGTTGTCGATACCGATGTTCCATCTCCTGGAATTCATAACATTTTGGGGCTTGAGCCCATGGATATTAGCAAAACGCTCAACAGCTATTTATGGGGAGAATGTTTGATTGAAGATGCTGTATATGACGTTAGCAACATCCTCAATTTATCCAACGGGCAGCTTTATTTAGTGCCCTCCAGCGTAAGGGCTGATGACATCGCACGAATCTTGAAAGATGGCTACGACGTTAAGCTGTTGAATGATGGATTTCGTCAATTAGTGAAGCGATTAGATCTGGATTATTTACTGATTGATACCCATCCAGGGCTATCAAAAGAGACTTTTTTGACAATCGCAATTTGCCATGTGTTGTTACTCATTTTGCGACCCGATAAGCAAGATTATCAGGGAACAGCAGTTGCGCTTGATGTCGCTCGTCAGCTCAACGTTCGCGATGTCATGTTTGTGGTTAACAAAATATTGCCAGATTTGAGTTTTGACGCATTGCGCGAAAACGTAGAAACGACCTATGGCGTTCCTGTTGCTGGCATGTTTTCTCTATCGTCCGACATTGTGCGATTGGCTAGTGAAGGCGTTTTTTGTTTGAAATTTCCCGATCACCCGCTCAGCCAAGAGTATCGCGCCGTTGCTCAACGTCTTCTGGGAGAACTATAGTTGCCATGACAGAAACTAATAATTTGTCATCGCTGGCCAATTCTATTCAAACGATCGCATCTCCATTTCGCACTTATCTAAATGAGCTGCATGAACGATATCGTTCTGAAATGGGAGGCGAGGTTGCTGATTACATTCCAGAATTGGCGTTGGCGGATCCCCACTGGTTTGGTATTTGTGTGGCAACGACCGATGGCCGCGTGTTTGAAGTGGGAGATTGCGATAAACTCTTCACCATTCAATCCATTTCCAAAGCGTTTGTATTTGGGCTGGCGCTGGAGGATCACGGCCGCGAGTATGTAAACAGCAAAGTGAGTGTTGAACCAACTGGAGAAGCCTTTAATGCCATTGTGCTGGATGAAGAAACGAATCGTCCTTACAACCCCATGGTGAATGCGGGTGCGATCGCCACGGCTGATTTGATCAAAGGGGCAAACGGCACCGAGCGGCTTAAGCGTGTGTTGGATATGTTTCAACGCTATACCGGACGCGAGCACACGGTACACATGCCGGTATTTTTGTCGGAAAAGGCAACTGGAAACCGCAATCGAGCAATCGCCTACCTGATGCTGAACTTTGGCATGGTGAGCGATCGCATTGAAGAAATGCTGGATTTGTACTTTCAGCAGTGCTCTATCTTGGTCACAGCGCGGGATCTGGCCATGATGGCGGCAACGCTGGCCAATGGCGGTGTGAATCCGGTTACTGGCAAACGAGCGATCGACCAACGCTATGTGCAAGATGTGATTAGCGTGATGCTAACGTGCGGCATGTATGATTACTCGGGCGAGTGGATTTACCGCGTGGGGCTGCCTGCCAAAAGTGGTGTGGGTGGCGGCATTACGGCGATCGCCCCCGAAAAGCTTGGCATTGGAACCTTTTCACCACCGCTAGATGCCAAAGGAAATAGTGTTCGGGGCATTCAGGTGTGTCAAGCGTTATCTCAAGATTTTGGCTTGCACCTGTTCAATGCAGCATCCTCAGACCGCGTGTTGGAAGAATGGATCGTTGGCAACGATGCTATCGACGGCTGGTAGTCAATCGTTATCAGCGGTAGTTATCAGCGGCTGATGCCAGCTTCTGATAGAGCCAAATCTCGAATACAGACGACAGCCGGAATTTGCTGAATTGAACCACCAACTGAATTAGGGAACTGGTCCAATGTTGAAGCCCAACAACCGCTTGAAAGACCTGGTGCGGCTCAGCCGCTCTCGGTTGTCTCTAAAGATTGTGTTTTGGATTTTTATCTTCATCCTGACCATTGCAACAGTGTTGATGGTTCCTTCAATGGGACGGTATCGGCAAGATTTGCTCACGCAACAGCGAGATGTGTCTACAGGCAAGGTTACTTGGCTGTTGGCCACCTACGGCAGCGTCACTGGCAAAGCGTTTTTGCAGCATGCCAGCCAACTCTCTCAAGATGCCATGATGCACGACATCATTTTGGGAGGGGCAATGTACGACGAAGCAGGTGCTTCGATTGGTACGTTTGGTGAACCTCCAACCATGTCGTTTACCGAGGCGAGCCAGCAAGCCGAAGTCTTTTTGCGGGCTCCGCAGGGCGATCGCTACGATGTATCGTGGGCACTGCCGCTGACAACGGGCAACTATTGGCTAGTGCTGCGGCATCAGGGCATGGCGCTACGGCCTGCAATGCTGTTTTACACATTGCGCATTCTTGGGTTAGTGCTCATCATTGCCGCGTTTGTCACGTTCATGATGATGCTGATGTTGGGCGCAAATTTAATTACTCCAATTCTGCGCTTGCGTCGGGATTTAACCCGCGCGGGCCATGCTTTTCGGGAAGGAAATCTATCGCCACAGTTTGAGTCCACTAGCAAACGCCAGCATGATGAGTTGGGCGATGTCGTGCTGGCATTTGAAGGCATGGTGCAGCAAATTGGCCAGGCGATCGCCGAACGCAACCAAGCAGAAGCAGAACTGCGCCACAACAATGAGCAGTTGCACCAATATCTACAGCAGGTTGAAAAAGTAACCGCAGCAGCGGCAGCAATTGAAGAAGGCCAATTTCAACCAACCTGTTTAACTGCCATTGCCGAGCGATCGGATGAACTGGGTCGGTTGGCCCGCGTTTTTCAGGACATGGTCATTCAGGTAGCAGCCCGCGAAGCGGTTTTAAAACAGCAAATTACCGATTTGAAGATCGAGATTGATCAGCAAAAGCGCGTTTGTGAGGTTGCTCAAATTAGCCAGTCTGGATACTTTCGAGATATCCAAGAAGAAATTAACAGCCTGAACTTAGAAGAGTTTTGGTCGTAGGCGTGCTGCCTTCATCGAAATGGCGACAGCGCAGTGTCAAACCTCGACACCATGAAACCCAGACCCCAAAAGTCCGTGCCGCTCGCTGTACAGACTTTTGGGGTTTTAGGTTTCATGGTGGCTGCTTGCTTCGTTGGGGAGGAAGGCGCGATCGCACTCCAAATACACCCATCTATCGCCAAATGATTTTGAATTGGAGATTAGGCACTGCGAATCTCAGTCCAATAATCCTCATACATTTGTAGAGCATCTCCCACTGGAGCAATCCCCTCACACTTTGCCAGCACCTCTTCGCTGGGGAAAAGTTTGGTATTCTCCTTCAGCTCGGCTGGTAGCTGATCAAACGCAGACTTGTTAGGGGTTGCAAACTTTAGTTGCTCCACCGCAAACGCTGCATTCTCTGGCTCCATCATAAAATTGATCCACGCATAGGCGGCCTCAGGATTTGGAGCTGTTTTGGGGATAACCATGGTGTCCGTCCATACCGAGCTGCCACTTTCAGGAATGATGTAGACCAACTCGGGATTATCCACCGGGAGCGCATTCCCCACAATGGAGTAGGTCATACACAGCGACAGGTCACCGCTAATCAGGCGATCTTCCCAGCCAAACGACTCAAACGATCGCACTGCTGGTTTAATTTCCTTAAGCTTGTTGGCAGCTTCCTCAATTTCTTGGGGATTGGTGGAATTGTATGAATAGCCGAGAGATTTAAGCGTGGCACCCATTGTTTCGCGCACGTCATCTAGCAGCGTAATTTTACGAGACAGCGCAGATTGGTTTTCCCAAATAAAATTCCAATCAGTCGGGCCTGGATCGACCAACTCGGAATTGTAGATGTAGCCAGTGGTGCCCCAGCTCGCTGGAATGCTGTGAGTGTTGTTGCTATCGTAAGCCGGGTTTTGCCAACGCTCATTCAAGTTTTCTAAGCCTTGCAGTTGCGACTTATCAACTTCGGTGAGCATGTCTAGCTCAATCATTTGCTGCACCATGTAATCCGACGGATACAAGATGCTGTACTGGTTGCCGCCGCCAGCTTGCATTTTGGCCAGCATCACTTCGTTGGCATCGTACACATCGGCCACAACTTCAATACCTGTACGCTCGGTAAAGCGTTTAAACACGTCTTCGCTCGCGTAGTCGGCCCACGTGTAGATGTAGAGAGGATCGCCACTGGCCGCAGGCGAAGCGCCCGTGCCCGCCTGGGACCCCGTGCCCGCACCACCCGTTTGCCGCTGACAGTTTGCCAAAGCAACACCCGACAGCGCAGCAAACGAGTATTGCAAAAATCGTCTTCTGGAGGGGCGAAGTTTAGGATTGCGAGGAAATTGATTCACGATGGATTGTCCTTGTGGAGGAATGAACGTTAGCGGTGAAAAGTTAATTTCGTCGGGTCGATTCTGCGGTTAAGTGTAAAACTTGAACTGCGCAAATCCAAACATTGTTTCCAAGTAGGGCTTAGAAATGCAAGCCGCATGTTCAAAGCGATGGTTCATTGAACAAGATAGCGTTAGGGGACTGTGCATCACTCTTTGGAATTCAGCTTTTTGCCCACTAACTTTTTTCATTCCTAAGCCTATGACAAGACCGAGCCAATGTGACTCAAAATACATAACTTAGGATTAAATTCTGATTCCCTATGTATGGATTTACGCAAGTCCACTAAATCTGGTGTGTTTATGTGTGGGTGGCCCACCCACACATAAATGCGTAAGTCCTGTCCTTGATATGCACGAAACCTAGCCTAGGACGAGCGGGTATGGCTCAGCCAAGCTTTAGCCTCGGTGCCATTCTGTAACGCCACCTGGTTTATCGATCAACACAATTCCGTGAGACTTGAGTTCATCTCGAATGCGATCGCCCTCGGCCCAATTTTTGGCTTTTCGCGCATCAATCCGCTGCTGAATTAATGCTTCTACATCGGCATCGCTCAGCCCGTTTGCAGCTCCATCCGAGGCGGCATCCTCCACCAAATCCGCAGAGGAAACCTGCAAGCCAAGAACCGCCGATAGCACTACCAACGTTTGCCACTGCTGCCGCACCGTTTCGACATCCGCCAAGGTTTTGCCATCGTGGACCAGTCGATTTCCTTCTTTTTGTAGCTCTTTGGCAAGTTCAAACAGCGGTGGCAGTGCGCCCGGTGTGTTGATGTCGTCATCCATCGCTGCAATAAATTGCTTGACGGACTCCTGCTCTAAATCAATGCGCATATTGGCCGGATCACCAAATGCGAGATCAGCCCCATCGCCCCAGCCCAACGATGAGCCAAACTTGTAACCAAACGCCAAGCCCTCGCGCAAAGTATTCCAGGAACTTTTAGCCGAGGCGATCGCATCGTCGGTAAAGTCAATCGGCTTGCGGTACTGAGCTTGCAGCACAAACAGCCGCAGCACCATAGGTTCAATCCCAGAATCTAAAAAGGTGCGAATCGTGGTGAAATTCTTCAGCGACTTCGACATCTTTTCGCCGTCGATATTCACAAAGCCATTGTGCAGCCAATAGTTTGCCAAGGGCTGATGCTGCGCCGCTTCAGATTGGGCGATCTCATTTTCGTGATGGGGAAAGATCAAGTCCTGTCCGCCCGTGTGGATGTCGATGGTGGTGCCCAAAGCTTCGCGCACCATCACCGAGCACTCAATATGCCAGCCGGGACGACCCTTGCCCCAAGGCGAATCCCACTCGGGTTCTCCAGGCTTGGCGGCTTTCCACAGGGCAAAATCCATGGGGTGGCGCTTTTTGGCGGCTTCGTCATCCACTCGGCCACTGGCTCCGGCCTCCATTTGATCGAGTTTGCGGCCCGACAGCTTGCCATAGCTGGGAAAACGCTCCACAGCGTAGTACACATCGCCCTCGGCAGGATAGGCGTACCCCTGATCGATCAGCTCTTGAATGAATGCCACAATTTGCGGCACCACTTCAGTTGCTTTGGGGTACTGATCGGCCCGCAATATATTCAGCCGCTCCATATCTTCGAGGTAGGCAGCGATGAATTTTTCGGTGATGGCGTTCCACGGCAGGTTAGCTTCGTGCGATCGCTTAATGATTTTGTCGTCAATATCGGTGAAGTTTTGCACATAGGTGACGTGGTAGCCGCGCCACTGCAAATAGCGCCGCACCACATCCCAGGCAATGTAGTTGCGCGCATGGCCCACATGGGAGTAGTCATACACCGTCACGCCGCAGCAGTACATTTTGACGTTCCCCGGATCCAACGGTTCAAACAGTTCTTTGCGACGGGTAAGGGTGTTGTAGAGCCTGAGAGACATAAGTAACAAAACGTTAGGAATTTGAAATGGGAACGAAAGAAGAGGTGGGCGATCGCACCTGCATCGTTTTTGCCGACGATTGCGAAACAGTACTGCCGCAGTCTGGGTCTGTAGCAAACCTGAAGGTTGCGTCAACAACCCAGGTCAATACGCAATAATAGGAGCAAGGTGCGCGATTGAGAAACGGTCTGATGCCGTCTTCACATGCACCTAGACTATCTTCCGATACATCGTAACCATAGCGCCATGTCATCAGCATCAACTCTCCAACCTGGAACCATGGAAGACGCCAAAGTAGGACTTCCAGTCACAATCATTACTGGCTTTCTGGGTAGCGGCAAAACGACCCTCCTCAACCACATTTTGAGCAACCAGGAAGGACTGAAAACAGCGGTATTGGTCAACGAATTTGGCGAAATTGGCATCGACAACGAGCTGATCGTCAATGTGGAAGGTGGCGATGACAGCATGGTGGAACTTAGCAACGGCTGTATCTGCTGCACCATCAACAACGACTTGATCGAAGCGGTTTACCGCATTTTGGAACGGCCCGAAAAAGTGGATTATCTGGTGGTTGAAACCACGGGCCTGGCCGATCCGTTGCCAGTGGCGCTCACCTTTTTGGGCACCGAACTGCGCGACATGACCCGTCTCGACTCCATTGTGACGTTGGTCGATGCAGCCAATTACAGCCTGGATCTGTTTAATAGTGAAGCTGCCCATAGCCAAATTGCCTATGGCGACATCATCTTGCTGAACAAGTCGGACTTGGTGGATGAAGCCGACCTAGATTTACTGGAAGTGAAAATTCGCGAGGTGAAAGAGGGCGCTCGCATCCTACGCACAACAAACTCTCAGGTACCTTTGCCGCTAATTTTGAGCGTGGGTCTGTTCGAGTCGGATCAATACTTCAAGCCGGAGAGCAAGTCTGCGGATCATGACCATGATCACGCGCATGACCATCACGCGCATGACCATCATGACCACGACCACCATGCACACCATGACCACGCGCATCACGACCATGCCGCCTGCGACCATGATCACGGCCATTGTGTTCATGATCACGACCACGATCACCATCACCACTCCAATCACCTGGCAGTAGATGGCTTTACATCGCTGTCGTTCCAGAGCGATCGCCCCTTTGCCATCAAAGCATTTCAGGATTTTCTGGATAATAAGCTGCCAGCCAGTGTGTTCCGGGCTAAGGGCATTTTGTGGTTTGAGGAAAGCCCACGCCGCCATATCTTCCATCTCAGCGGCAAGCGGTTTTCGTTGGATGACAGCGAGTGGAAAGGCCCCCGCAAGAACCAGTTGGTGCTAATTGGGCAAAACTTGGATCACGATACGCTGCGATCGCAGCTCGAAGCCTGCCTGACCAATGCCTCACCCACTCGCGGCCTCGGTTTCTCTAAGTCGCGCTAACGGCTCAGTTACCCTTTTGTCGGCAACCATGACATTTATCGGCAAATAATTCAAAAGCGCACAGGTCGTGGCCTGTGCGCTTTTTGTTGCGCGTTCATTGATGGTTCACTTGAGCATATCTGGAGAAGATGGAAGCGATCGCCCGTTTGTCCTCTAGCAAACCATCTGCCCATCGAAATAGCTTATTGAAAATTTATTGGAAACCCCCTAGACATTCGTACTAACTATCTGGTACAAATGTTCTTAAGTGGAGCCGTATCCTCAATTATACAAAACTGTACTCTTATGGAACCCTTAACAGCAGTCCAACAGCAGCTTTACGACTGGTTGGTTGACTACATACGTGAAAATCAGCACTCGCCCTCCATTCGGCAAATGATGAAGGCAATGACCCTCAAGTCTCCTGCTCCTATTCAAAGCCGACTGAACCACTTGCGCGAAAAAGGCTACATCGAATGGACTGAGGGCAAGGCGCGCACAATTCGGTTGCTCCAAACTCCCGAAAAAGGCTTACCCATCTTAGGCGAAGTGTTTGCTGGTAACGTTACGGAGCCTGTCACCGATGCTCCTGATTTTTTAGATATTTCTGGAATGCAGCTGCGCCCTCAAGATTATGCGTTGCGGGTCAATGGCGATAGCATGATCGAAGCCATGATTGCCGATGGAGATTATGTCATCATGCGTCCGGTACGAGAGCCCGATCGCTTAAAGAATGGCACCATCGTTGCCGCTCGGGTAGACGGCACAGGCAATACACTCAAGTATTTTCATCGTCGCGGCAGCAAAGTTACCCTCAAGCCTGCAAACTCCAACTATGCTCCCATTGAAGCTTCGGCATCAGATGTACAAATTCAGGGAGTTTTGGTTGGTGTTTGGCGAGGGTTCAACGTTCCTCGATAGGCGGCTTGAATCCTCATCAAGCGGATGTTTGTGCTGTTTCCATAGGTCAGTTTCTGGCTGATACGCTCCACGTTGGAGGTAAGGGGAATTCTCTTGCCTCTTTTTTCGTGCGCTGGGCGATCGCTCTATCTCCATGTCACGTTGCTCATTCCAACCCACATGCGTTGGAATGAGCAACGTCATCCGAAAAACGAGAGCGTTGAATAATTTTGCAGCGCTAAGTGCTGCAAAATTATTCAACTGCGACAGTCCTGAAACCTTGATGAACGTGAGTTATGGATAAGCTGAAGCGCCCATTTTTGCGTGCGCATTGCGCACGCAAAAATGGGTTTTTCTGGGGTTTGATTATTGGGAACCCGAACTGAACCCCAAAAATCTACTCTGTGTCGTCGGCTGGGTTTGTTGCAGCGTCTTCTAACTTTTCGAAATACATCACCACATCGTCAACCACGGGGTTAAGCGCAGAAAAATGGGGATCGGTCGAGGGATACAGGCGATCGCCCAGAACCGCTTTGTAATCGGCTTCGGAACTTGCGATCGCCTGCTGTGTGGGGTGCACCCGCAACAGCAACAAGCCCTCATAGGCATCGAGTTGGGTATCTTCCAGCATGATCGTGCCGCCATAGTCCCAGGCAAAGCCATATAGCTCAAACGAACCCAACTTGTTTTGCAACTCGCTAAACGAGGTGCCCATACCGATGCTTTCAGGAGTTTTCCAATCTGCGCCAATGTCTCGAACTTCCTTCGGTGCAGTGCGGCTTTCGTTCATCCACACAATCGAGAATGAGGCACGGTCGCCCAAGTTGACGCGCGTTCCAGGCTCCGTAAAGCCTTCGCCAACCGAAACGTCCATATCTTCGAGGTTGGCTTCTCCATATAAGGTCGCCAACTCTTGACGAGTGGTGCTGCCTGTGACCAGCCCAAAGCGATCGCCCGGAATGAATACCCGCTCGTCGGTTGTGGGGACTTGAGGGGGTGCATTGGGTGCTGCCGATGGGCTAGGGGAGGCTGGAGTCTCGTTAGGAGATGGCGCTAGCCAGGGTGGAGAACAGCCAGCCAGCAGGATCAACAGGGCAACCGGCATAAGTTTTGAAAGAGCGTGAGCCATAGGAAAAACCACGGGTTTGCAGATGCGAACAATTGTGTTGTGACGAGGAATGAATCACAGCTCAACTGGCCCGGAGAGACCAATTTTTGAAGCGCCAAAGCCGGAATTGAGCCGATGAATATACTGATCTCCATGTCTGGAGTGGGCGAGTCCGTACAGGACTAAAAATCATCTGGATTTTTTTGGATGATGGCTAGTGAAGCGACGTATCGTAATAAGAGTCAAGGTCAATAGATTGAACCACTCAATTGGATTAGGACTATGCTTTCGTTCATTCGTGCCGATTTGTCGCAGTTGGTTGCCTATACGCCGCACCCTGGTGGTGCCGAAGGGCATGCTGCCACACCCGAGCACACAGGCCAGATTGATCGGCTAGATACGAACGAAAGTCCCTATGATTTGCCTGATGAACTGAAACAAAAGCTGGCTTGGGCTTACCAACATGAGCTAGAGGCTAACCGGTATCCGGATGGAGGGCATGCAGCCCTGAAAGCGGCGATCGCCCACTATGCCAACGATTCAGCCCAGGTGGACTGGGTACAGCCAGAGCACATTTCGGTGAGCAGTGGCTCCGACGAGCTGATTCGCTCGTTGTTGATTGCCACGTGCCTGGGGGGCGAAGGCTCGATTTTGGTAGCAGAGCCCACATTTTCCATGTACGGCATTACTGCCAAAACGTTGGGCATACCCGTTGTAACAGTAGGCCGCGACGAGCAGTTTCAAATTGACCTAGCGGCTGCAAACCAGGCGATCGCCCATTCATCCTCTGTTCCGGTGCGAGTGGTGTTTGTGGTGCATCCCAACTCCCCAACGGGCAATGCCCTTACCGAGGCTGAGATTGAATGGCTGCGCCAGATTCCCGATACGGTGCTGGTGGTTATTGACGAAGCCTACTTCGAGTTTAGCCAAACCTCGCTGCTGTCGGAGTTGCCGCTCCATCCAAATTGGGTGGTTTTACGTACCTTCTCCAAGGCGTTTCGGTTGGCGTCGCACCGGGTGGGATATGCGATCGCCCATCCCGAACTCACTGCCACCCTTGAGAAAATTCGCCTGCCTTACAACCTGCCCAGCATGTCGCAAACGGCAGCACTACTCACGGTTAGCCAAGCCGAAACCTTGATGACGGTAATTCCCACCATTTTGCAAGAGCGCGATCGCTTATACCAACAGCTCACGACAGTTCACCAGTTGCGGGTATGGCCTAGCGATTCCAATCTGGTGTTTGTGCGGCTGACTTCCGATGCTGTAGCAGCCTCGGGGCGATCGCCCGAAGCGGCTTTGGATGCCGTCTTTCAATCGCTAAAACAGCAGGGAACCCTGGTTCGTAAAATTAGCGGTGGGCTGCGCATTACCGTTGGCAAACCCGAAGAGAATGAGCGCACGCTGGCTCATCTCGTCGTGGCCTTGCAAGCGCTGTAGCGATCGCCATCGGTCAAACCGGGAATTTTCGTAAGAACTCTTCGAGAAGAGATAGATTAGAAGTGAAATCCCACACTGGCAGTGGCATTCGCTGAAAAGGGTTTGGCCCGATGGAAATTGTGTTTGTTTTGGCCCTACTTTCGGTGGGCTATCTGGTTGGTTCTGTCAAAATTATTAACCAGGGAAACGAGGCATTGGTTGAGCGCTTGGGTCGCTTTCACAAAAAGCTTGGCCCCGGCCTCAACTACATCGTGCCGTTTCTAGACACGATTGTGCTGGAGGAATCTGTCCGGGAACGGGTCATTGATACCGAACCGCAGGAAGCCATTACTCGCGATAACGTATCGGTCGGGGTGGATGCGGTACTGTACTGGCGCATTTTGCAGCTAGAGCGCACCTACTACGCGGTAGAAGATGTAGAAGAAGCGCTGAAAAACCTGGTTACAACAACGCTGCGCTCGGAAATTGGCCGCATGCAGCTTGCGCAAACCTTCTCCTCACGCAACGAAATCAACCAATCGCTGCTACATCAGTTGGATGATGCAACGGCAAGCTGGGGGGTCAAGGTCACCCGAGTAGAAGTGCAAAACATTACTCCCGCCAAGACAGTCATGGATGCCATGGAACTGGAGCGCGCCGCCGAAAGTAAGAAAAAAGCGGCCATTTCGGAAGCCGAAGGGAAGAAGCGCGCCTCGATTGAAGAAGCCGAGGGGGCGGTACAGTCGATGCGGCTGATCGCCGAAGCGCTAAAGTCGCAAACCAACAGCCGCGAGATTTTGCAATATTTGGTGGCACAGCGCTATGTCGATGCCAACTACAAGCTGGGCGACAGCCCCAACTCCAAGATTGTGTTTATGGATCCGGGGCAGCTCAACGAAGCAATTACCAACTTGATGGATATCGATCAGCCTCCTGAAGGGCCAAATATTGGTAATGGGTCGGCCAATCCTAATACCGGTTCGACGATTCCCCTAGGGGGCAATGGCAATACCGGGACGGGCGGGCGTCAGGGCGGTGGCGATCGCAAAATGTCGAACTAATCTGCTCTAGCCCATTGCTCTAGCGAACTTGACGCATAAACCCAGTAAATCTGCTGCATGAGTGGTTGTATGGCTGATCTGTGCAACCACTGATGTTGTGGGGAGTTGTTCAGGCACAGGGTCTAGTCTTGATGGCTAGTCTGTCGCACGATCGCATCGGCTACGCGGGCCACATCCCACATTTCAGGCAAATCGTGAACTCGAAGGATGTCGGCTCCTCCGGCGATCGCCCCGTAGCATGCGGCGGCTGTTCCCCATACGCGCTGCTGTGGATCGGGCTGGTTGAGGATGTGGCCGATAAAGCTTTTGCGCGATACGCCCACCAGCAAAGGGCAGCCCAAGGTTTTGAACTGGGGCAAGCATCGCAACAGCTCCAAGTTTTGGGTGGCGGTTTTGGCAAAGCCAATGCCGGGATCTATCGCAATGTAGTGGGCCGGAATGCCAGCGGCGATCGCCGCCTCGACTCGTTCGTGCAGACTGGTGATGATGTCGCCGACCAAATCGGTATATTGAGTCAGCTGCTGCATCGTTTTTGGGGTGCCGCGCAGATGCATGAGCACAATGGGCGCGTTGAGCTGAGCCACGGTGGATAGCATGGCCTTATCAAAAGTGGCCCCCGAAATATCGTTGATGATGTTGGCTCCGGCAGCGATCGCCGCTTCTGCCACCGCTGCCTTGGTCGTATCGACAGAGATGGGAACCGTGAGCGGTGGGTAGCTTTCCCAGCCCGTACGAATGGCTTGAATGACCGGAGTCACCCGTCTCAGCTCATCCTCTAAGGACACATCTTCGGCATTGGGCCGGGTAGATTGTCCGCCAATATCCAGCACATCTGCACCACCCGCCACCAGTTGATGCGCCTGGGCGATCGCCGCTGCCAGTGAATCGAACCGCCCGCCATCACTAAAGCTATCGGGAGTGACGTTGAGTACGCCCATCAAGTACGTACGCGTTCCCCATATCCAGGGGTCTGTCGCGGGAAATGTCCACATTCACAACTCTCCAATTCATGCACTCATTATGGGTTGGGCACGGTACAGGCAATCGTCCAAAGATGACCGTTTAAGGATTACCGCCCAGGGGTTATCGTTACCACGCTACCGTTGGAAGGACAACGGGTTTCTGCTTGTAGCTCTGCGATCGCGGCCTCCATCAACGTCGCCATCCACAGGATTTGGATTTTAGGCACACCCCAAATTGAATACACTTCTTGGCTGTATCGTGGTGCAGAGCCATCACACAACGATGCAGGCTTCAAACAGCGATTCGTGCAGGAGGTCTACTGAACCAGCGTTTTGACGAACACAAGCGATCTCCGCAATTTCCAGCGGATCTCCCATCCCAAACTCTCGACAGACATAAAATTTGGTCAAGAAAAAGTCATGTTTTAGTCGAGAATACGGAGAATTTGGGCATTCTGTAATCAGCCTCAGATTACTCTAGCAACCAACTGGATAGGCCACTCGTATTTAACGAGAGCAGCCCCTAGCTGTGCAAATGAGCATGAGGTATGTGGTGCATCAAGGGTTGAATCGCGCAAAGCGTGTCTTAGAGCTAAACCCACGCCAGCCGTGTTGGGAAACTGCAAGTAGGCTAAAGCGGTAACAATGCTGCAATTGCTTTTGCATAACCGGGCAAGCCCAGCGGAAGGCAAGAGAACCCAACGGCCGGACGACGGCGACTGCGCAAGGGCCAAGGATATGGATGTTAGGGTTAGACACCCTTCAGAGCAAAACAGGCTGCTTGTTGATGGGTGCGATCGTCAACGCATGCTCATCTCAGTTTAAGTCTCGTTTTATTTAAGAGTATTGAAAGCACTATGAGAGCTGGAGCCCCCAAACGAACCACAGAGCAATTCAACTTGATTGCGCTGCTGCTGGTATTTGTATTGTCGTTTGCGGTGGTGGTTTACCAGCTCATGACCGAAATTAATGGGCAGCGATCCGTAGCCAAAGCCGAGATCGATGGCAATACCTACCTGGTGCCGCTTGAGCAGTTGTTGCAAGATGTGCCACAGGCGAAGCTTATGACTCAGCGGTGGGGCGATCGCACTGCCACCCAAGCGGAAGTATTGCAGGCCCATGCCCATGTGGCGGTGGATATGGCCGCGTTGCAAGATATGGATCGCCGCTATGGCGATCGCCTGGAGACTCACGCTGCGGTGGCCAAGATCGATCAACTCTGGCAATTGCTCAATCAAGACATTATCCGTGCGCCCCAGCCCGATGCATTCGATCCCAATGTATTGGACGAAGTGCAGCCGCGCTACACCCAACTTATCGATCACGTGCGATCGCTGGTGGCCTTGGTGGGCGATCGCTCTCACCTGATCCTAGATCCCAATTTAGACAGCTATTACCTCATGGATTCGGTCTTGCTCAAGCTACCAGAGCACCATGATTTACTGGCGCAGGTGCGGCAGTTGGGCGAGACACTGGTACTGCGTCAGGCCATGTCATCCGATGAAAAGGGCCGTTTGTTGAGCCGGATGGGGCTGCTCCAGGCCAACTTGGAAGCCACCAAGGTCGGAATTGGGGTGGCCCTATCGCACACAACCTCTCCAACGCTCAAGGTCAACCTAGAGGAACCCCTGCGGCAGGCTGAGAATACCAACGCGATCTTTTTGTCGGTGTTGAACCAGGCAATTCAACAGTCCAAAACCGTTCAAATTCAGCCCACGGCCTACGACCTGGGAGCCTACGAACAAGCGGCGATCGCCGCTATGCAGTCCAGCAGCACCCTGTGGCATCAAGCCTCGCAAGAGTTGGATGCACTATTGCGCCGACGCTTGCAAAACATCGCGCACAAAACTTACATGCTGCAAGCTTTTGGGCTGTTGGTGTTGGCACTCATTAGCTACGGCATTGTGGTGTTTCGGCACAACACGCGAACCCAAAGGCGCATTGAACAACGCCAGCAAACTCAGTATGCAATCACCCGAGCGATCGCCGACTTTACCACCCTGCCCCAAGCCACCCCCGCCATTTTGCAAGCCATCTGCCAGGGTATGAACTGGCAAATCGGTGAACTGTGGGTTTTTGATGACCTGAAAGAGCATTTGGAATTGGAAGGGCTGTGGCACACGTCCGAATGGGAAGCCGACCTGCTCTACACACCCGAATGGCGACAACCCCTACTTCCTGGCAAGGGATTACCCGGCCACATTTGGCAAACCAAAGCCCCCTGCCGCTGGGACATGGGGGCCAACGAACTTGTGGGACTGCGCAGCCAACTCATGCAGCAAATGGGACTCCAAGCAGTGTGGGGCTTCCCCGTTTGGGATAAAGAAACCGTGGTCGGTGTGATGTGCTTCTTTGGCCTAACCAGCCACCATGCCGATGTGGACTTGCAAGAGGTCATGCAAGCATTTGGCACCCAAATTGGCCAGTTTATTAAAACCAAGCAAGCAGAAGCATCATTTCGCCAAAGCGAAGAACTGCAACGTCTGGCATTAACAGCTGCACAGATGGGAGCCTGGGACTGGAATATCACCACGGGCGAAGAGCATTGGTCAAAGGAAGCCGAAATCCTCTTTGGCATGGAGCCTGGAGTGTTTCAAGGGTCGTATGAGGAATTCTTGCAGCGAGTGCATCCCGACGATCGCAGTACGGTGATGGCCGCACAAAATCGGGCGCTGTATGAGGGGGATTCCTACCATGCAGAGTTTCGCATCCTATGGCCAGATGGCAGCTTACGCTGGGTGACCAGCCAGGGCAATGTGATTCGCAATGAGCAAGGCGAGCCGCTGCAAATGTCGGGCATCACCATGGACATTACCGAGCGCAAAGCGGCGGAGCAAATGCTGCAACGCCAGCTTGCAGCGATCGAAGCCTCAGAAACGGGAATTGCGCTCTTGAATGCTCAGGGCGAATTTGTATATATGAACAGCGCTCATGCCTATATGTATGGGTACAGCCCCGATGAGCTAATTGGCAAAACTTGGCAAACTCTATACACCGATGCCGAACTCAGCCGCTTTCAGCAGGAGGTGATGCCGGAGTTTGCCCAGGTGGGGCGCTGGCGGGGCGAAGCGATCGGCCAACGAAAAGGTGGCAGCCCCATGGTTACCGAGGTGTCTCTCACCGGGCTAGCGGATGGCGGTTTGGTGTGTGTAGCGCAGGATATTACCCAACGCTTGCAAGCCGATGCGGCCTTGCGAGAGCGCGAAGAAAGGTTTCGATCGCTCTTGACCAATATTTCGGGAGCGGTGTATCGCTGTGCGATGGACGAATCCTGGACGATGGAGTTCATTAGCGATGCAATTCAGTCCATTACGGGCTATGAGGCTCAGGACTTTATTGGCAACTCGACGTTGGCGTTTGCGGCCCTGATTGTCCCAGAAGACCGGGTGGCGGTTGCCCGTGAGGTGGAGCAATCCCTGGCCGAAGAGCGACCCTATGAGCTGGAATATCGCATTTGCCATGCCGATGGCAGTTTGCGGTGGGTGTACGACAAGGGCCAGGGGATTGTAGGGGCCGATGGGCAGGTGGTATGCCTGGATGGGGTGATTGTGGATATGAGCGATCGCCGTCATCAGCAAGAGCGCCTGCGATTGCTGGAGTCGGTGGTGGTGAATACCAGCGATGCCGTTATGGTGACCGAGGTGAAGCCTCAAGACCCGGATCAGCTCAGCATTGTTTATGTGAATGCAGCCTTTAGCCGCATGACGGGTTACACCTCGGAAGAGGCTGTGGGCCAATCTCCCAACTTTTTGCTGGGACACAATACAAGCAAAACAGAAATTTTGCGGATTCAGTCGGCGTTGCTGCGGCAGCAATCGCTCAAGGCCGAGATGGTGAGCTATCGCAAAGATGGCTCAGAGTTTTGGCTCGATTTTGAAATGATTCCCCTAGCGAATGATCTGGGTGAAGTCACCCATTGGATTTCGGTACAGCGGGATATTAGCGATCGCAAGCAGGCCGAGGAAACGCTGCGCAAGAGTAAAGAAGCCGCCGAAGATGCGAACCATGCCAAAAGCCAATTTTTGGCCAACATGAGCCACGAACTGCGTACCCCGCTCAATGCCATCATTGGCTACAGCGAAATGCTACAAGAAGACGCAGACGATCTGGGCTATGGCGACATCGTGCCCGATCTGGAAAAAATTCGCGGTGCCGGAAAGCATTTGCTCGCCCTGATCAACGACATCCTCGACATTTCCAAAATTGAAGCTGGAAAGATGGAAGTGTACCTGGAGACCTTCAAGGTCTCTCAGCTCATTGCCGAGGTGCAGTCCACCATTCAGCCCGCCATGGATAAAAACGGCAACACCTTCCGGGTGGAGTGCGATCCAGCCATTGGCACGATGCATGCCGATCTCACCAAGGTGCGGCAATCGCTGCTGAATTTGCTGAGCAATGCTGCCAAATTTACCGAACGCGGCACTGTCACCCTGACGGTGCATCGGCAAACAGTGGGCGGGGCACAAACTGGGGTTCCATCTGCGTCTACGGTGTCTGATTCTGCCTTTGTTCTGTTTAAGGTCATCGATACGGGCATTGGCATGTCGGATGAACAGTTGCACAAGGTGTTTCAAGCCTTTACCCAGGCCGATGCTTCAACCACGCGCAAGTATGGTGGCACGGGTTTGGGGCTGGCCATTAGCCGTCGCTTTTGCCAAATGATGGGAGGCGACATTACGGTGGCCAGTGAACTGGGTCAGGGATCGACGTTTACCATCTGCCTACCGGTGGATGTAGAGATGCAGCAACCAATGCTGGAATTGGGGTCTGCAACCCGCACTCAGCGAACGGATGGGCAATGGCGGGATGAACTGCGCGCGATCGCCCAGGGCAGCATGGTGTTGGTGATTGACGACGACCCAGCGGTGCGAGAGCTAATGCAGCGCTATCTCACCCGCGAAGGATTTCAAGTGACAACGGCTGCCGATGGCGAAGAAGGACTTCAGTTGGCGCGATCGCTCCGTCCCGATGCGATTACGCTAGACGTGTTGATGCCCAACCTGGATGGGTGGTCAGTGCTATCAGCCTTTAAGACCGATCCCGAATTGGCGGATATTCCGGTTGTGGTGATGACCATTGTGGATGCCAAAAACAAGGGCTTTGCACTCGGTGCATCCGATTACTTGACCAAGCCCGTCGATTACCACCGGCTAACGGCGGTGCTGCGCCACTACCAGCCAGCTGCCGACAGCAATACTCCCCCTGGTCGGGTTCTATTGGTGGAAGATGATCCCACCATTCGCATTATGTTTCGGCGCATGCTAGAGCGCGAAGGTTGGACCGTGGCTGAAGCCGAAAATGGTCGAGTCGGGCTGGAGCGCGTGGCCCAGCAGCAGCCCAATGTGATTCTGCTGGATTTGATGATGCCAGAAGTGGACGGCTTTCAGTTCATTTCCCTGCTGCGGCAAAACCCCCAGTGGCGATCGCTCCCCATTGTGGTCGTCACAGCACTCGATCTCACCCCCGCCGACCTGCTGCACCTCAACGGCTACGTTGAACAGATTTTGCAAAAAGACGCCTACGACTGCGACCAACTGCTGCGAGAAGTGCATGAGCTGGTGGTGACCTGCATTCGCCATCACCGCCAAAAATCCGGGGAGGCGCTTTAAATGGAACCGGGCTGGGGTGCGGTCATGGTGGTGGATGATGACCCAACGATGGGGCTCTATGCCTCGCGCCAAATTCGGCAAATTGTGGGCTCGGTCACGGTGGCACAGTCGGGGCCAGAAGCGCTGGCTCTGCTCAAGGCGCAATCCTTTGACTTGTTGCTGCTGGACATCATCATGCCCAAAATGAATGGCTATCAGGTTCTCGAAGCCATCCGAGCCGACGCCGACCTCCCCCAGTTGCCGATTCTGGTCATTTCCTCAGCCGATGACCTGGAGGGTGTGGTGCGCTGCATTGAGCTGGGTGCCGAGGATTATCTGGTCAAGCCGCTGAACCCAGTGCTGCTGCGGGCCAGAGTGGCCGCCTGCCTGGAACGCAAGTGGCTGCGCGATCAAGAGCAAGCCTATCTGCGTCAGCTAGAGGCCGAAAAAGCCGCTGCCGAAGCCGCAAACCGGGCCAAAAGTATCTTTTTGGCGAATATGAGCCATGAGCTACGCACGCCGCTCAACGCCATCATGGGCTATAGCGAAATTTTGAAGGAGGATGTGTCGGCAGAGGGGTGTGAGTTCTTGGTCCCTGATCTCGACAAAATTCACCAATCGGGCCAACATTTGCTGGGTTTGATCAACGATATTCTGGATATTTCCAAACTTGAGGCGGGGCGGGTAGAGCTAACGGCCACGCAGTTTGCGGTGGCGGATCTGGTAGAGGCGGTGGTGCAGTCGGTAAAGCCCAGTGCGATCGCCAAGGGCAATACGCTCCAAGTTCACTACCAGGCAACGTTGCCGCCGCTACATACCGACCTGGGCAAAGTACAGCAAATTTTGTCCAATTTGTTGAGCAATGCGGCCAAGTTTACCGAGCAGGGCACCATTACCTTCACGGTAGACGAAACGGTGGAGGAGCGATCGCCCACGGATGCGGCAAACTCTGGCAAACTCCAGCCCCCTCGCATTCGCTTCAGCGTGGCAGACACGGGCATTGGCATGGCCCCCGATGCCCAAGAGCAAATTTTTCAAGCCTTTACTCAGGTGGATGACTCGACCACGCGCAAGTATGGCGGCACGGGTCTGGGGCTGGCCATTAGCTATCGCTACGCTCAGCTTTTGGGCGGCAGCATCACCGTAGAGAGTACGCCAGGGGTAGGATCGACCTTTGTGCTGGATCTTCCCCTTACGTTGCCCAACCCCGCTTCCTCACCTTCCGAAAGCCTGCCCCCTGAACCCGCTGGCGACCCTGAGCCGCGTTCGAGTGGACTAGTGCTGGTGATTGACGACGACCGGGCCGTACGCGACTGGATGGTGGAGCGGCTGAACCAGCAAGGTTACCGGGTGATTACGGCTTGGGGTGGCAAAGAGGGGCTGCGGCTGGCGCGAGACGTACGCCCCGACTGGATTGTGTTGGACATGCTGATGCCCTCGCTAGAAAGCTGGGCGGTGCTGTCAACCCTGAAGTCCGAAAGGGCGCTGGAAACGATTCCCGTGGTGATGATGGCAACAAAGATGCCCCCAGTGAAGCTAGAGTCTTCGGCGCGATCGCCCTCGGGGTATGGCTTAGGGCTGATGGAACTGGTGTTGCCGGGGCAAGGGCATCGGTTGGTGGCGCACCTAGAACAGTTGGCCAACCCTGCCGATACACCGGTGCTGCTGTACCATCCCGATGAGGTGACCCGGCACCGGTTGGCCACGCCGTTGCAGCAAGCGGGCTGGCGCTGCATCGAGGTTGAGAATTCTGGAGATTGGCCTGAGCAGGCAACTGGTCAGGCTCCAGCGGTGCTGCTACTAGACTTACTGCAACTCAGCAAAGAGGGATTTCACATCATTGAGCAGGTGCGGCGGCAGAGCCTGCGTCCGGTCAGGGTGGTGGCGATCGCCACCCGAGAGCTCACCCCAACCGACCACTCACGACTGAATGGGCGCATCGAACAATTTGTGCAATTTGTGCAACACGAACCCACCTCCAGGCGATCGCTCGACGAGCACCTGCCCTATCTCATTCCCGTATCTCCGGCTTATCCAAACGTGTTATGAAGTTTCGCATCCGAATTTTGGTCAATGTGATGTTGCTGTTGGCGGCTACGGTGGCCGTTACCACAGGGGTATTAGCCTGGGGAACGCGGCAGTCGATTCTGGCACAAACCGAGCAAGACGGCATTTTACTGGCCCAGTTTTTAGCCCGCATGACGCGCTTTGCCGATCGCGTGCCGGAAGAAGTGGACGATATGATTGGCGAGCAAATGATAGGGCAGGCCATGTTGGCGAGCCATTTGGTAGCGATCGCCGAGCAAGCAGGCCTCACCCCAGAGCAAATTAGCGAACACCTGCGCCAAGTTGCCGAAACAACCCCCATCGACGAATTTTGGATTACTGATGAGCGCGGCAATGCTTACATTCGCAACCTGCGCTCGGTAAACTTTACGTTTGACCCCGATCCGGCTAAACAACCCCAGGCCAGTGCCTTTTGGCCGCTGCTAACAGGAGAGAAAGGGGCCGTCATTCAAGAATCGCGACGACGCGAAATTGACGATCGTGTGTTTAAGTACGCGGGGGTGAGCGGGCTTGACAAGCGGCGAATTGTGCAAGTGGGGCACGAGGCCAACATTTTGGGGCGGCTTCAACAGCAGATTGGTTTGCAGCGGTTGGCCAATGAACTGGTGGATGGAAGAACTGTGGTCGCGGTGCGAATTGTGGATCGCACGTTGCAAAACCGGGCGCGAGCCGTGACCTCTAGCAGCGAAAACAATGCCAGTTTGAGCGATCGCGATCGCCAAATGCTTCAGCAAGTCATCAGTGGTGGCACCATTATGACCGGGCTAGATGGTGAGCTGCTCAAGGTGATGGCTCCCATTTTGGACGAGAATCGCCAAGTCACAGGAGCCACATTAGTTTACTTATCGACCAGTAGCTTGCGGACTGCGGCGTTTCGCGATCTGCGGCGGGTGGCCACCATCTCTGCCGGAATTTTGGCGATGGGAATGCTGGCCTCGCTGGTGCTGTCGCAGCGGGTAACTGAATCTGTGGATCGCTTAACCGCCGCCGCCAGTGATTTAGGCACTCAACGGTTTAACCCCGAAACGCTCAAAACCCTAGCCCAACGCCCCGATGAGCTGGGTTCTCTGGCGCGTGTGTTTTTGCGGATGGCCCAAGAGGTTCGCGATCGCGAACAAAGCCTGCATGAAGCCAAAGATGACCTACACCGCCGCGAAGAATACTTTCGTGCCCTCATTGAAAACGCATCCGACATTATCGCCATCCTGACGCGTGACGGCACTGTACGCTATAGCAGCCCCTCCTTACAATCTGTGCTGGGCTACAGTCCAGCGCATTTCACCGAGACGATGCAGGCTCATTCGGTAGAGGGCGATCGCTCTATGCCGTCGTTTCTGTCGATGGTGCACCCCGCTGATCTGCCCGCCGCCAAGCAATTCTTTACCGAAACGTTGCACCAATCGGGAGTGACACGCCCCTTCGAGCTGAGGTTTCAACATCGAGATGGCCACTGGTGCGTGCTCGAAGCCGTGGGGAATAATCTGCTCAACAACACCGCCGTATCAGGCATCATCCTATACTTGCGCGACATTACCGAGCGCAAACGGGCCGATGAACTGCTGCGCGATAAAGAAACCGCCGAAAAGGCCAATCGGGCCAAGAGCCAGTTTTTGGCCAACATGAGTCACGAACTGCGCACCCCGCTCAATGCCATCATTGGCTACAGCGAAATGCTGCAAGAAGAAGCAGAAGACTTGGGTCAGCCCGAGTTCGTGCCCGATCTGCAAAAAATTCATGCTTCGGGACGGCACCTGTTGGCGCTCATCAACGATATTCTTGACCTGTCCAAAATCGAGGCAGGTCGTATGAACCTGTACCTAGAAGACTTTGATGTGGCGGACTTGATCTATGGCGTACAGTCCACCATTCAGCCGGCCATGGACAAAAACCACAACACTTTTGTCGTACAGTGTGACGCCAGCATTGGCAGCATGCACGCCGACCTGACCAAAGTTCGCCAAAACCTGCTGAATTTGCTGAGCAATGCGGCCAAGTTTACCGAGCGTGGCACTGTCACCCTGACTGTAGAACGGGTGCAAAATTCTGCACCCAAGTTTCGGCGCACACCAGATGCCACCATGGCATTGCAACCCGAGTCTCTCATCCAGTTTCGCGTGGTGGATACAGGCATTGGCATGTCAGCCGACCAAATTGAGCGCGTCTTTCAAGCCTTTACCCAGGCCGATGCTTCGACCACCCGCAAGTATGGCGGTACGGGACTGGGGCTAGCGATTACCCAGCGGTTTTGCCACATGATGAATGGCGACATTGCTGTGACGAGTGCGATCGGAACGGGCACCACCTTTACGATGACGTTGCCGAGCGATCTGGTACCTCTGGCACCAGAAGAAGCCTCTAGCCAAGCGTCGGGATTGCGGTGTGGACCAGTTCCCGGCGAGGAGGATGCTCCGGTGGTGCTGGTGGTGGATGATGACCCAACGGTGCATGATCTGATGCGACGCTACTTGTCAAAGGAGGGCTACCGTGTGGAAGGAGCACTGAGCGCCGAGGAGGGGTTGCAAAAGGCGCGATCGCTCCATCCGATTGCCATTACGCTCGATGTGATGATGCCCCAGATGGATGGCTGGGCTGCGCTGACCCTGTTTAAGCAAGACCCGGAATTGTTGGATATTCCGGTGATTATGCTGACGATGGTGGACAACAAGCAGATGGGCTATGCCCTGGGTGCAGTGGACTATTTGGTTAAACCCATTGACCGATCGCGCTTGTCGATGGTGTTGCGTAACTATCGCTGCGATCGCCCTCCCTGCCCGGTGCTGTTGGTAGAGGATGATGCCGTTACTCGCATGATGATGCGCGCCATGCTGGAGCGTGAAGGCTGGTCGGTGATCGAGGCCGAAAACGGGCGCGTTGCGCTGGAGTTGCTCCAGCAGCAGCAGCCCGAGCTCATGCTGCTGGATTTGATGATGCCTGAACTAGATGGCTTTGGGGTGGTAGAAGCGCTCCAGCAAGATGACCAGTGGCGATCGCTGCCCGTCATTATCATTACGGCCCAATCCATCACCCCCGATGAACAGCTTCGTCTACAGGGTGGGGTTGAGCGCATTTTGCAAAAAGGAGCCTACAGTCAATCTGAGCTGATGACCACCATTCACAAACTGGTGCTGGCCAGCCAGCGTAACCCACGACTCAGGGGCGATCGTTCCGTTTCATCGAACTAATCCATCCTTCAACGTCCATCCTCTTTTCAAACTCAATCCTCTTTTCAAGCTCAATCAAGCGCGCGATGCCGAAAATTCTATTGGTAGAAGACAATGAAATGAACCGCGATATGCTGTCGCGTCGGCTCATCCGGCGAGGCATCGAAGTTGTCGTAGCCATAGATGGGGCACAAGGAGTTGCCCTGGCCCGGACCGAGCAACCTGACCTGATTTTGATGGATATGAGCCTCCCCGTTTTAGATGGCTGGTCGGCCACCCGCCAGCTCAAAGCCGATGCCCATACCCAATCCATTCCGGTGATTGCCCTCACGGCGCACGCCATGGCCGGAGATCAGCAAAAATGTATAGAGGCAGGCTGCGATGAATATGACACCAAACCCGTCGATTTTTTGCGACTAATGGGTAAAATTCAAGCACTGCTAGGGGATGGGCAGTGAGCCAAAATCCGTTTGGTTACCCCCTGTTAATAGTGGATGGTTAATAGTGGATGCAACCTGGATGGTTCATCTGAGATTTGGATCTTCTCCAATGGAGTTGGTGTCAGCATGATGCACGAACAGGGGGCCGTTTTAGTTGTCGATGACAACGAGATGAATCGCGATTTATTGTCTCGGCGGTTGCAGCGCCAGGGGCATCAAATTGTAACGGCTGACAATGGTAAAGATGCTCTCGATAAAATGCGATCGCACACCTTTGACCTAGTGCTGCTCGACATTATGATGCCGGAAATGAACGGCTATGAGGTGCTGGAGTACATTAAGCAAGATCCCGACTTGCGCCACATTCCCGTCATTATGATTTCCGCGCTGGATGATATTGACAGCGTTGTGCGCTGCATTGAGCTTGGGGCAGAAGATTACCTATTCAAGCCCTTTAACCCCACGATCTTGAAGGCGCGCATTGGAGCCTGTCTGGAAAAAAAACGATTGCGAGATCAGGAGCAGGCGTACCTGAAGCGACTGGAAGACGAGCAGGAAAAGTCGGAAAAGCTGTTGCTCAACATTTTGCCGTGGGCGATCGCCGAACAGCTGAAGCAAGGTGCCCAAACCATTGCCGATAACTTTGCCGAGGTAACTGTGCTGTTTGCCGATTTGGTCAACTTTACCGAATTGGCGTCCCATTTGCCTCCTACAGATTTGGTCAAGCTATTGAACGAAATTTTCTCCACCTTTGACCAGTTGGTAGAAGCCCATGGGTTGGAAAAAATCAAGACCATTGGCGATGCGTACATGGCGGTGGGTGGGCTGCCCACACCCCGACCCGACCACGCTGAAGCTGTGGCTAATATGGCGCTGGACATGCAGCGTGCGATCGCCGAGCTGAGCCACTCGCCCCTATATCCCTTTCGCGATCGCCCCCTGCAAATTCGTATTGGCATTAACACTGGCCCCGTTGGAGCCGGAGTCATTGGCACCAAAAAGTTTAGCTACGACCTGTGGGGCGACACCGTCAACATTGCCAGCCGCATGGAGGCGCTGTGCCTACCGGGCTACATTCAAGTCGCCCCTAACACCTACGAACGCTTGCACAAACGCTACCAGTTTGAGCGGCGCGGCTGTATTGATGTCAAAGGCAAAGGCGATATAGAAACCTATTTTTTACTAGAAGCCTTGTAGCGTTTGATCTGCTGCGGGGCACCCCGTCAGAACCTGAGTTTTGGATAAGCTGAAGTGCCCATTTTTGCGTGCGCGTCGCGCACGCAAAAATGGGCTTGTCTGAGGTTTGCGCGACGCGCAAACCTCAGAGCGCTAGCACGGCTTATCCAGCGCATCGACCAGCTTTTGCATAATTCCAGGAATGCCCACCTCTACCCGCTGCCAGTCGGGAATGAGTGGCGACCCAAACGGATAGCGCTTAAACTCATCAAACGCCTTATCCAGCGCACGGGCAAAGGCTTCAACCGCACTAAATTCTTGATGCAGATCATGTTCAAGCAGATCGTGCATTTCAGCAAACGCCTCATACACATCCACGGCTCGCCGCGCATGAATCAAATAGGTAAATTTGAGCGTACGGGCAAACTCGCTGGTCAGGACAATCCCCTGGGATGAGAGCTGGGTAAAAAAAGTACGGGCAATGTCGGCCACCATCTTTTGCAGGCCAACATGGCTATCGGAACCAACCTGCTGGTGCTTGTGGTCGTAGCGTGGGGTCAACTCAACCTGGCACACCCGCGGCACCCGAAACAAACGATAAATTTCGGATAAAATTCCAACTTCGATGCCCCAGTCAGACGGGAACTGCATTTCTTGCGCGTTGCTAATAAAGGTGGCAAATTCGCCCGATAGGGGATAGCGAAAATCGCCCATGTAGTCCAAAAAGTCTAAATTTCCTAAGACTTCTTTCAGCGATCGCACAAAGGGATAGTAGAACAGTCGAACAACGCGACCATACAGGCGATCGCCATACCGCGCATAAAACCCCTTGGCAAACTGGTAGCGCAACTGCACCACCGTATACAACAACCGCACCAAAAAGCGTCGGTCATACGTCAAAATATCGGCATCATGAAAGGCCAGCACCGCCACATCCTGCTTGGCGATCGCATATCCCAACGCCGTCCATACGGCGCGTCCTTTGCCCCGTGGCCCCAGCGGCAGCAAATCATCAATCTCGCGCAGCACACTCTCCACACCGGGGGCATCATTCCACAGCAGCCGATTTTTTTCACCCAAAGGCGCAACAATCTGTTGTGCTTGTCGAAACTCATCAGAATTGGCTCGATCCAGGCTGATGTAGACCTGCTGGACAAACTCCATCTGCGCCAACTCTTTGATGATGTTGGCCATGGCTGGACTGGCCAAATCGGTGTACAGCGCTGGAATAAGCACCCCAACCGGAATGCGAGCAGAGGCCAGCAACAGACGCTTCTCCATGGCATCCATCGCATCGTGCTCAAGCAGCGTAAACGTCGGGACACGGTTGAGATGAAAATCGGGCATGGTAGTTGCAGCAGCAGGTGAACTCGTCAGCGTGCCCATGGCAACAGCCAACGGCAGCGCTCGCTAGAACCATACCATGCTGTCAAAGTTCGAAGTATTCCACACAATACATCCAGAACCGGACATCCAAAATCGGCCCAATCCCTGCAAAGATAGCCTTCCCAAGGTCATGCTTTCGCCCCGTTCGCACGTCCCAAAAGCACACCCTCAAGTCTGCGCAGCCAGCCCCCCACAGACATGACTCTAGGCGCGGCGTTGGAGTGGACGAACCGCCGATTCTTCCATGAGAAAATCAAGCAGCAAAGCCGCTGTCCAGGAGAAGTTGGCCGAGCCCAGCCCTTCGCCCGTCACCGGGCTAAAGTATTCATGAAAGCCTGCCCGCTCCACCAGTTCAATGGATGCCGCTTTGAGATTTGCGGCTTCGTGAACAAAGCCATAGTGCCGTAAGCCCTGACACAGTAGCCAGTTCAGGTTAATCCACACCGGGCCGCGCCAGTAGCGTTCATGGCAAAACGCAGCTTCGTGGCGGCTACAGGTGGGGATCATCCAGCCCTGGTTAAACCGAAATCCGCTGGAGTGCATGGCAGCCAGCATCGTTGCAGCCTGGGTTGCATCAGGAACTTGAGCATACAGAGGCAAAAATCCGGCAGCAACCTTCACGGCGATGGGGGTTTGAGCCACAAGGTCGTAGTTTTGGTAAAGCCCTAGTTGGGAGTTCCACAGTTTGTGGTTGAGGCTGTTGGCAGTTTGGTTGGCCCAGCTGAGATAAGGTGCAGGGTCGTGATGCAAAATTTGGGCGATCGCCCCTAAATCGCGGCTGGACTGTACCAGCAACGTATTGAACAACACATCTTGCACCATAAAGGGACAATCGGCTCGCAGGTTGGTTTCGTGGTAGTCATGCTGCCGCGCCTTTACCATCAGGTAAACGTAGCGATCGTAATCCAGATTGCTGGGTCGGTTGGAGATATTCACCTCGTGAGTATCGACCCGTTGATAGGCGGGGATTGCACTGGGATCAGGCAAGATTCGCTCCATCACGGCATCCCACAGGGGCGAATTGTCCTGTCCCGATTCCCACGGATGGCGGATATACACTAGCCCATTTCCTTCGGGGTTGCGGTCGCGATACAGATACTGGTGCCACGCCACTAATTTGGGAAACAGCTCGGTCAAAAATGCTCGCGCCTGGGCGGGATCGGTCGCGTGGCGATAAATATGAAGTGCAGCGGTGGCATGAACTGGAGGCTGCACAATGCCTGAGGTGGCGACGGCTTGGGGTGCATGAGGCGATCGCTCTGTTTGCCAATAATCGGGACCCGGAAAGTACGCTCCCACCAAACCAGGACGAAACACAATATGGGGCAACAGCCCGTTGCTCCACTGCCCACGAAACAGCGATCGCAGCTCTTGCATGGCTTGCTCTTGGTGATAGTGCGCATACCCCATGGCAATAAAGGCCGAATCCCAACTCCACTGGTGGGGATATAAGCGTGGGGCAGGCTTGGTGGCTTTGCCTGTCCAGTTTTGTTGTAATACCTCTTTAGCTTGATTTACGAGAGAGAGCTGGTTGTGGATCATGGTGAAGTATGGAAAAGCGTTGAAAAAAATTGCTGAATGGATCAAACGCACGAAGGCAAACCCAACCGAATCGAACCCATCGCAAACCTGGATCAACTGGCAAAGTATCCGGCTGGCACAAAACCAGCTACGAAACCCAGTTCGTCTACTGGACAGCCCATTTGGGCGATCGCGGTGCACGCTTGTTTGGCTGGCTGACTCTATTTACGGTTAAAAATAGTTGGCTACGCTACAGACAAAAGGGTGAAAAATCTATCCAATAACGTCTAAACGCACCAAATGAAGAACCATATCGTGGTGCAATGTCAGGGATTGTCAACACAGCGATCGCCAACACCCATTTGCCAACCAGCAGGCGCGATCGTTCTGGTGAATCCAGGTCCAACCCAAAGACGACTGCAAGAGAGAAATGGTTGCAGTTCATGTTGCGGTTGATGTCGATGGTCATTCAGCGGCGCTGAAGTGTTGACAATCCTAGCTATCCATCTCAGAAGGTATTGAAGTGTTTATCATTTTTACCGACTTAGACGGCACGCTGCTAGATGCCGATGACTACAGTTTTGAAGCGGCACAGCCGATGCTGACCGTGCTCAAACAGCAGCAGATCCCCATTATTCCCGTAACCAGTAAAACTCGACAGGAAGTGGAATTGCTGCGCCAGCATCTCGACCTGAGCGAACCGTTTGTTGTCGAAAACGGCAGTGGCATTTTTACAGATGCCAGCGATGAGCGGTTTCAACTGGCCGACGCGGAAGCGGTGGATCAATACCACATGCTGCGGTTGGGGTGCAGCTACGCCGAAGCCCGCGAGGGCTTGCAGCAGTTGTCGCACGCATTAAGAACCGAGCTACGCGGGTTTGCCGACCTGAGCGAGGCCGAAATTCAAGAGATGACAGGTCTACCCTTAGCCGATGTGGCGCGCGCCCAGGCACGCGACTTTACCGAACCGTTCATTACGCCTCGGCATATTGAGCCTGAGCATTTGGAAGCAACGGTGGAAGAGTTGGGGTTTCGTGTGGTGGTGGGCGATCGCTTTTCCCATTTGATTGGGAAACAAGCGGGCAAAGGAGAAGCCGTAAAAGCCTTGACTGAACGCTATTCTGCCAATATGCGTGCCAATGCCACAAGTGGCTCCAGCTCCGGCGCGGTTACCACCATTGGCCTAGGCAACAGTCCCAATGATTTGGGATTGCTGGGTGCGGTGGATGTTCCGATTATTGTGCCGGGTCGAAACGGTCCCCATCCCGGATTGCTGGGCAAAAACTGGGCGATCGCACCCTATGCCTATTCCAAAGGCTGGGCAGCGGCAGTAAGCCAAATTTTGGAACAGAAAAGTACCCAACTCATGGGGCGGGCAATCCACTAGCATCAGTTTTGGATAAACTCTTTCAATTCCCTTTAGTCCAGCGGACGATCACACGCCCGCTGACCACCAAACTTTTGGGTAATGAGGTCGTCGTAGGTGTCGGCAATGGTCACCACTGACAAAATGCAGGTTTGTAGCTCCATCAGGTCCATACTCTCGCCACCCAAGACGCTGTGAGCAAAAAAGATCTCGCCCTGCTTGCCCAATTGAAAGGCTCCAAACCGCATGCGATGGTTTTCGTTTAGCAAAAACTCCATCAGTTCAGCCGACATCTGGCTGCCTATCGTCACGCAGCTCCATGCCTTCACGATGGTTAGTTCCCGTTCCTCCCAGGGATGCACTTCCCAATCCAAAATTTCCACATCCACATGGGCCGAGCCATAGGTGAGGTGAAAGCGTGGCTCATCAGCTGCGGTGCGCATTGTGTCCTTAAACAGGTTGGACTTGTTGAGGTAGTCCTTCACCTTGTCGTAGGTGTGGGCTTGGGTTTCGGTTGCAAATTCGAGAGGCATAGCGAATCGGGGTGAGGTGGAAGGTCAACGAGCAGAGCGGGATAGGGGCGATCGCACGGTGGACCGAAGGCGCGATCGCATTAACCATAGCACTGCCACCAGCACCGCAAGCAGCAGCGGCAGGCTGGCCAGGTTCACAGCTCCCCAGCCCAATTGCTCCAGCAATTGCCCCGATAAAAAGGTTGATAGCGCCACAAAGCCCATCATCAAAAAGTCGTGCATTGCCTGGGTTTTGGCTTCTTCGGTTGGGATGTAGGTTTCGGTGAGCAGCGTGCTGGAGCCCACAAACATAAAGTTCCAACCAAGCCCCAGCAGCGTGAGCGCAATGTGAAAATGCTCCACACTGGTACCCGCCAAGTTAATGCCAACACAGGCCAGATTGAGCAATACGCCGCACAGCACAATGGTAAGCACGCCAAACCGGGCAATCAAAAATCCGGTGAAAAAGGATGGGGCAAACATACCCAGCACATGCCACTGAATGACCGAAGCAGCAGAGTGAAACGGATGGGCAATCGCCACCATGGCCAATGGAGTTGCCGTCATCAGCAAGGCCATCACCCCATAGCCCACCATGCTGCCCAATACCGCCACGCGAAAGGTTGGCTGTTGGGAAATTTGTGAGAGCGATCGCCCAATGGTTTGCTGTTCGCTGGGCAACGGTTGAGGAATCTTGACGAGGGCCAGCAGCGGCAGGGCCAGCAGTTGCAGCACCACAATCGCCAAAAAGGAGCCGACAAACGCCGCATTCGGAAACCAGTCTTTGGAAACATTGGCCAGATTGGGCCCTAAGACCGCTGCTACAACTCCGCCAGCTACAACTAGCGAAATCGCCTGCGCCCGAAACGAATCTTCGGCAGCATCGGCAGCGGCAAAGCGGTAAAAGCCTGAAAATCCGTTAAACACACCAACTAGCACCGTCGCCAAGCAAAATAGCGGAAAGCTTTTGACAAAAATGGCGATCGCTCCCAACCCTGCGCCCACCATCCCAATGACAGTCCCCACCCCAAACCCGAGCGATCGCCCCACTCGCTGCATCAACAGCGAAGCAGGAATCGTTGCCGCCATCACGGCAAGCTGTAGCAGCGCCAGCGGCAGCGTCGCCAAAGCCGGATTGGCAGACAGTTCGCGCCCCACCAGGGCCGCCACCGTAAAGAGCAAGGTCATGCTTGTAGCAGCCAAAGCCTGACACACAATCAGCATGGCGACAGTCTGTTTCGCTCGGTTCATCGTTCCATTCCGTATTGGGGCTCACACAGGTAGATGGTGTTTCGGACGCGACGCCCCAAACCCTCCAAAAAATTTAGGACAGGGCACCACGTGCTTGAGTCCTGCCGCAAACAGGGGTGGCTTCGAGCAGGATTCAGGCGAGATTCAGGCGGGATTTCGATTGAGAAATCTCTGGGAATGCAGTGACAACCTCAGTTCAGGTTGGTTCATTCTGCTCATTACCCGTCAAACACCACCCACAAAACTAGTATTTTGACAGGCTGCAAAACCCCGAAAATGGTGATTTATGCGGTTTTGATAGGTTCGCAACCTATCAAAACCCGCGTGGCAGAGTACTAGTCAGCCCTAAGCATAAAAATCTGTCGCGGCTGTAGCTTCCTACCGTTGGGTGAGTGTAAACCCATCTGTAACAAGCACCGTCAAATCTGGAAAACATTATTTAATCAACGTTGCTCATAAAGATGCGCGTGCTACATTCCGGTCGAGAGCGTTCTGATTTTTGAGCATCACTCCTTAGTTTGGATGCCCAATTGGATGCCCAAGTTGTATTGGGGCAATTTGTTATGCGTTACCGCCTGGCTAGAGCTTGGCCCACGGCACATGGCACGTGTTGGCCCAATCGCGACAGTTCTGGAGCTGCTATCAGAACGTTGTTGATGTTGTACCGATAAGCAATGAGCCCTATGAAAAAACAGCTTTGTGCCCTCTTTTCTGTTGCGCTGGGTGTGGTGCCTGCGCTGCCCGCCCTCAGTTCTGACTTTGCACCCGAAGCGGCGATCGCCCCTGCAACAGAATCTTTTGAAGTCGCCCAGCAAACGGGAGATATTCCCGTGTCGGAGCGGCCCTCCTATGTCAACACCTGCCGTTCCAGCGGTGCTTCTGTCCTCAACGTTACGCTGGATAGCCGCCAAACCCGTCCTTTGCGCCAAATTCAGCCTTACACCCGCATTGTTTTGAGCGGTGTGCTGGCTCCAGGTGTAGCCCAAATTCGTGAGCCTGTTGCAGGCTGGGTGCCCTCGGCAACCCTGCTAACGAACTGTGATGCGGGGCCTGTCACTAGCAACCCTGGGCAGTGCTATCAAGTGTTGGCCGATGCATTGCAGGTGCGAACTGCGCCCTATGGCGACTACCGCGCCACAGTAGTGCGCGGAACGCGCGTGTATGCAGGCAATCCACCACAGCGCCAAACCACATCGGATGGTCGCCGCTGGCTGTATGTATATGACGCGCCTTCAACAGCCTTGGGGTGGTTATCGGAGTCGGGATCTGGTGGTGTAGGCAGCAATCTAGGCGCCTGTTCCTAGGGTTATTTAAATTCTGCTGGTTAGGGTAAATTCTGTCGGAATTTACCCTAACTAGAGTTTTAACGTTTCAGGTTTTGCAGATAGGTTTTGCACAAAGGGCGAAGTCTTATCTTGCTTAATGGCAGTTTCGGTTAAGAATCTTTTTGAAGTAACCCTCAGAATCGCCCATTGTTGCGCATGCACGACACAACAATGGGCGATTCGGCTATTTAAAACAAACGTTTGCTGAAGCCCGATCGGATTCTCTACGCCGATCGTTTGCGCGATCGCCTACCATCAAAGAGGTAAGTTTTGTGTGCAGTCATGCAGTTTATTGACCAGGTAGAAGTTGAAGTATTGGCAGGCGATGGTGGCGATGGCATGGTAGCCTTTCGTCGTGAAAAGTATGTGCCTGCGGGTGGCCCAGCGGGTGGTAATGGGGGCCATGGTGGTTCTGTCTACCTGGTGGCAGCTTCCAACCTACAAACGCTGCTGGACTTTAAATACGCTCACATTTTTAAGGCAGAAAGTGGACAACGGGGCGGCCCCAAAAATATGACGGGAGCTTCGGGGAGCGATCGCCACATTCAAGTTCCCTGCGGCACCATGGTTTACGATGCTGAAACTAACGAACTATTGGGAGATCTGGTCGAGGCTGGGCAATCGCTAATGGTGGCCAAAGGCGGCAAGGGTGGGCTGGGCAACCGTCACTTCCTCAGTAACCACAACCGCGCTCCCGAAAAGGCCCTCCCTGGGCTTCCTGGCGAAAATCGTTTGCTGCGCCTGGAGCTGAAGCTACTGGCTGAGGTGGGCATTATCGGCTTGCCCAATGCTGGCAAATCCACGCTCATTTCAGCGCTGTCGGCAGCACGGCCCAAAATTGCCGACTATCCCTTTACCACGCTGGTGCCCAACCTGGGAGTGGTTCGCAAACCCACAGGAGATGGCACGGTCTTTGCCGACATTCCTGGACTGATTGAGGGTGCCCATGCGGGGTTGGGCCTGGGGCACGATTTTTTGCGCCACATTGAGCGAACTCGGGTGCTGCTGCATCTAATTGATGCCACCCAGGAAGATCCGATTGCCGCTTTTCAAACGATTCAGGCAGAGCTGTCGGCCTATGGGCGTGGGTTGAGCGATCGCCCCCAAATTATTGGCCTGAACAAGATCGATGCCCTCACCTCTGATCCCGATGCAGTCGAGGCGATCGTTCAACAGCTTCGCCAACTCACCCCCGATCCCATCTTCAAAGTGTCTGCGGTTGCTCAAATTGGCATGGAACCCATGCTGCAACATCTATGGGGCATTTTGGATGAGCTCGATCGCGCCGAAGCCGAGGCTGCCCAAGCTCTGGATTTGGAATCGCTGGTTTAACACCCATTCCTGGGAAGGCTTTGGCCCTTGGGATGGAAGCCCAAAGCCTTCGCGACGTTCAGCGGATTTCCTCAGTGTTATCGGGCTGAGTTGCGTCGATGGGTGGGGCGGTTAACGCTGAACCCGGTGCGTTTAGGCTTTGCGGCTGGCTAAAGAAGCCATACACCATACGCGAGACTTGCCGTACCAGCTCTTGGCCCCGATCATCGCCAGCAGGCCGCTGCACCAACACAGTAATGACGTAGCGCTTGCCATTGGGCAAGTCCACAACGCCCGTATCGCCCACCATTTCACTAATGGTGCCTGTTTTATGGGCAACCGTCGCTTCTTCGCCCACTCCAGCCGGAATCATGCTGTTGGTGACGGTGCCGCGCATAATCTCCAGTAGGCGATCGCGCGATTTGAGCGACAGCAGCTCACCCTGGCTCACCGACGCCAGCAGCATCGACAAATCTTTGGCGCTGGTGGTGTTGGTGCCTGCTAAATCCGCCAGGGGATTTTTGATCACAGTGTTGATTAAGCCCCAGCCCCGAAAGCGCTGATTAAGCGCCTCTGCGCCACCCAGCCGATCAATGATCATGTTGGTGGCGGTGTTGTCGCTAATGGTGATCATTTTGGTGGCCACCTCTAGCGCAGTAAACTGCGAACCCATGGCGAGATACTGGAACTCGCCCGAGCCTTCGGCCAGGTCGCTTTCCTTCATCGTCAGCATTTCATCCAGCCGCACTTTGCCCGCATCCACATCTTGCAAAAAGGCCACCAAAACGGGGACTTTGATGGTGCTGGCTGCGGCTAAAACGGCAGAGCCATTGATATCGACATAGCTGTTGTCGTCGATATCCATTAAAAAGACACCCGCATTGAGCCCCGTCGCCTGGGCCACAAGCGATTGGAGCGAGGGCGTAATGGCCGAGAGCGGTTGGCCAGGGCGCAAGGTCATGCTGGCGGTGGCCAAACGGCTTAAGGCGTCGGCTCCACCGCCCTGCCCCATCAACGACTGTTCGGTGCTGGCGTCTGCAACCGAGGCTTCTGCGGCAGAGTGGCTCACGCTTTTGGGATTGAGGATGGAAAGAGTCGTGCCGGCGATCGCCCCCACACCCACACCCAAAATAATGAGCCGGGTAATGTATAACAGCGGTGAGGGAGGAGCCTGGGGTTTGCGGCGTGTACGGCGGGCCTTGGTGGACTTGTGCGAGTGCGAGTTGGAGGTAGACTCAGACGCTAGCGCCAGCGGGTGCGATGAGCGTACAGGTCGTGCCTGCACGGGAATGGTTTGAATGGGGCGAGGCCGACTTAGGGAGCCAGGAGCATCGGAACTTAGGCGACGGCGAAGAGATTCCCCCCGGCCAACAGCGGGCATCCTTGGCTCACGCCGTAGCGGAGTTCCCCAACCTGTCTCGCGCGATCGCTCCTGAAACCCACCCTCTCGCGACTTACCTTCTTTGGTGCGATCGTTCACCATTCGGCGCAGATTGAGGCGGGCATTGGGCGCATAGGGGTCACGCACTGTGCGATCGCTACGACGCACCAACTTAGCAGAGGCATTGGCAGGCAAGTTGGGGCGACCTGTGCTGGAGCGATCAGGATTGCCAGTGGGCGGCTCCCAGCGAACCAGGCCACCGCGAGTGGCCTCAGCGGAACTGGTGGCATCTGGGCGGCGCGGCACAACCGTCCGCGCACGGCTAGAGCGACGACGACGCGACGAACGTGAAGGCTTACCCGAACCAAACATTAACTCCACCTCCAACACTGCACAAAGAATGCACCAAACCTCTCTACCCGCCGAGCCATGCTCTGCAACCTCGCATTTAACGGATGAATCATCAAGCTGTTCATCGAATGCTGTTCAAATACCACGAATCGACACGATGTGTCCGTATTCCAAATCAGCTCAATCCACCCACGGTCAACGTTCATTCCTTAGAACTCTAGTCTATCTAGAGAAATTTGCTTCATAACGTTATATGTCATTCTGCAAGGATTGATCACTAAATCTAGCGTTATTGGAATGCGACAGGGCGATCGCTCTGCTATGTGTTGCGATCCCCAGGAAGGCGATCGGCCGAAGGTTCAGCTTGATTTGCCGCCCAGCGCATTTGCCGCACCATGCCCCGCAGCAGTGCCACATCATTTTCGGTCGGGTAAGCCCGGTTGTAGAGTTGGCGAATCTTTTCCATGCGCTGGCTGGCCGTGTGGGGATATAGGTATCCAATACTCAGCAGCAAATCTTGCAAATCTAAATAGAAGCCTTCAAGCTGTTCGCGGGGGGCCAAATCGGCAGCTTGGCTCCAATCTGGCAAACTGTCAACGGGGCTCACCGTTGCACAGGTGGATGGAGCAACGGGAATGCACGCCAACCGCAGCTCGTAGCAGCACACGCCAACCGCCTGGGCCAAATTCATGGAGGGATAGACATCGCTAACGGGAATTTGCACCCAACGCTGCGCCAAATTTAGCTCTTCGTTGGTGAGGCCGCTGTCCTCGCGACCAAAGACAATCGCCCCGGTGGTAGCGCCCGGTGCCAGCAGCCAGGGCAATCCGGTTCGAGGTGAATCAAGGGGCAGATTCAGGCTGGAGCGATCGCGCCCCGTAGTCGCCACCACCCGACGGCAATCGGCCAGGGCGATCGCCAGCGAGGGAACAATTTGGGCTGCTTCCAGCACATCATGTCCATGCACGGCCATGCGCCGCGCGTCCTCCCCTAGCGGATCGCATTGGGGATTCACCAGCACCAGCTGTTGCAAACCCATATTTTTCATCACCCGTGCCACAGAGCCCACATTCAGCGGTCCCGCAGGCTCCACCAGCACCACCCGAATTTGCCTTACCCCGTCCATGCCTCTCCACAAATCCAATCCGCCAGTGCAGAATAGAGGATTGCGGTCTCTACCGCTAGATCTAATCTGTATCGTTTGCGCCGCATGCCACGGAATGTTTCTAAATCTGACTTGCCAACCAAGCAATGCCCAGTGTGCGATCGCCCGTTTACCTGGCGCAAAAAATGGGCAGACTGTTGGGACGAAGTGAAATACTGCTCGGAACGCTGTCGAAGACGGCGATCGCAGGCTCAAGATCGCTCCAGCTCTCCCGATACCTAAAGCCAGAGTTTGGGCGCTCATGGTGCGCTTTGTACCCACGCCCACTCATTCATCTCTACCTTTTCATCGGATAATGGGAAGCTGTGTTTACTGGAGAACACAGCAGCACAGCCCACATTCACGATTGGGTAACCGCACCGAATCACGCCTTTTGTCGCGGTTACAGGGTGGCCTATCTGCAAGCTAGGCCGAGTCAGCAGCAACCGCGCATCGAATCCATCTTTTATTCCACATTTCAGGAGCCAGACATTATGCTACCGGGTCAGATTCAGCCAAAGCTGATTATTCATGGTGGAGCCGGAAGCTCGCTTAAGGGCAAAGGGGGCGAAGAGGCTGTGCGGCGATCGCTCTACCGCGTCATTGAAGAAGTCTATGGATTGCTCATGGCTGGGGCCAGTGCCGAAACCGCCGTTGTGCGCGGTTGCCAACTGTTGGAAGACGATCCCCGGTTCAATGCAGGCACCGGTTCAGTACTTCAGTCGGATGGGCAAATTCGCATGAGTGCCTCGCTGATGAGTGGCCCCAACCAAAAGTTCAGCGGGGTCATCAATGTTGGCCGCATCAAAAACCCAATCGACCTCGCCCTGTTTCTGCAAGACTCCCCCGATCGCATCCTGTCCGACTATGGCGCGGCGGAGCTAGTGCGCGAACTCAAGATTCCGCCCCATGATCCGTTAACTGAAATTCGACTGCAAGAGTGGATTCAAGAACGCCACGGCAACTTTCATCGCGAAATGGCGGGTGTGGTAGCCGAAAAAGAATTGCTCACCGAAGCGGGTCGTGGCACCGTTGGCGTGGTGGCTCTGGATGGAGAAGGCCGCATTGCCGCAGGCACCTCGACCGGGGGCAAGGGATTTGAGCGAATTGGCCGGGTGAGCGATTCCGCCACTCCTGCCGGAAACTACGCCACCCACCATGCGGGCATTAGCTGCACGGGCATTGGCGAAGATATTTTGGAAGAGTGTTTGGCTCCGCGCATTGTGATTCGCGTAACGGATGGCCTGTCGCTGCCCTTGGCCTTTGAGCGTTCCTTTATCGAGGCGGAGACCAATCGCCGGGACTTTGGCGCAATTGGCATTGACCGCACAGGGATGATTGCCTGGGGCAAAACGAGTGAGGTGCTGCTGGCGGCTTACCATGATGGAGAGCATGTGCGCGATACCCTTGAGCTGGAGGAGGGGACCGTCACAGGTCATTGCAGATAAGACGTTTGGTAGGACATTGAGAGGCGGCTCGGTGCGCATCTCATTTGAGCGCAAGAACGAGGTAACGTTGTGCATTTGTTGATTCCGGCGGCTGGTTCAGGTAAGCGAATGGGGAGCGATCGCAACAAGCTATTGCTGCCATTACTCGGCCAGTCGGTCATTGCCTGGACACTGAAAGCCGCCGATGCTGCTACCACCATTGAGTGGATTGGGATCATTGCCCAGCCGAGCGATTGGCCAGATCTCAAGGCGATCGCATCTGGACTCAATTTGCAAAAGCCCGTGCACTGGATTGCGGGTGGAACAACCCGGCAAGAGTCGGTCTACAACGGCTTGAAAGGGTTGCCACCCGAAGCCGGACAGGTGCTCATTCACGATGGCGCGCGGTGCCTCGCCACGCCAGAGCTGTTCGATCGCTGTACGGCGGCACTGCAAACTTGCCCTGGCCTGGTGGCGGCGATTCCCGTCAAGGACACGATCAAGGTGGTAGCCCCCCATTCGGATGTGGTAGCTTCTACGCCGGATCGCAGTCAACTATGGGCAGCCCAAACGCCCCAGGGCTTTGATGTGCAAAAGCTGCTGGTTTGCCATGCCGAGGGGGTACGCCAGGGCTGGGAAGTCACGGATGATGCCATGTTGTTTGAACAGTGCGAACTTCCGGTCACGATTGTGCCTGGAGAGGAAACGAACCTGAAGGTGACGACGCCGATTGATATGGCGATCGCCGAATTCATTCTACGTCAGCGCTCCTAAAGGCATCAGAACGCTTAAGACTTACGCCTAAAACTCAGCAGCTTATATCACCAGAAGCCCCACAGCTGACATCCCACAAGAAAGAGGACGGGGTTACCCCGTCCTCTTTATCCAATCAATTCAAGTGACTCACGGTGCTTCTAAACCATTAGGCGGAGACGAAGTCGAGGGAGGGAATGACCGCTGCACCTGCCTTGTCTTGGATGACCGCCACCACATCGGTTGTGCCCTTGTGGTAGATCACCGTATCCAAAGCGCTGCTGCCCACACCATAGTAAGACACGTCCTTCACCTCGTACTGGCTCAGGTTCAGCTTCACCTTGTCGCCTTCGGCATAGTTGAAGTCTTTGATAATCGCATACCCGGCTCCCTTGTAGAAGTTGCCATAGGCATCGCCCACCACAAACGTGTCGGCTCCGGCTCCACCCGTCATCTCGTCGTACTCGTAGGAGTTGTTGCCATAGCCGCCGCCATGCATCACATCGTTACCCGCTTCTCCAAAGATTTTGTCGGTGCCGCTGCCACCGTAGATGGTGTCGTTGCCGTAGTAGCCCAACAGGGTATCGTTGCCAGAACCACCTGAGATGTAGTCGTTGCCATACCAGCCATCGATGTAGTCGTTGCCCGCTTCACCATAGGCATAGTCATTGCCGGTGCCAGCGTAGATTTTGTCGTTGCCGTTCCAGCCGTAGAGGGTGTCGTTGCCGCCATATCCGTAGAGGGTGTCGTTGCTGTTGCCGTAGCTGATGGCGTCGAGCAGGTTGTTGAAGGCGTTACCAGAGAGAATAGCCATGGTTTGTTACTTCCAGAAATAGGGGGTTGTTTCGTGGGAGGGGTCACCGGAGTGGTTTGCTTGCCTGTGTCCCTCTAAAGAGCTATCGGGTGTAAGAGGAGGCGTTATGCAAAAATCTGGAAAAATTTCCGGCAAAGTACCCCAATGGGTAACCCACCGGGGTTCCTAGATGCCAGAGGTGTTTACGGGTTGAGGCGGAACGCGTTGGGGCTCAGTTGGCGATCGCCCAATCTGTTTGGGCACAGCTGCGGTTTCTGGTGTGGCACTACAGTAGGATGAATGAGCGGCTGCATAGCCGCTTTCCTTTTGAGTGATTACGCAAAACATTCATGGTTCAGTCGTCCTTCCGCGTTTGCATTATTTTGGGAACTCGTCCCGAGGCCATTAAACTTGCTCCAGTCATTCAGCGATTTCGGCAGGATTCGCGATTTGAAACGCAGGTGGTGTTGACTGGGCAGCATCGCGAAATGGTGACGCAGGTGATGGATCTGTTTGGCATTACGGCAGACCATGACTTGGACATCATGCAGGCAAAGCAAACGCTCACGGATATTACCTGCCGGAGTTTGCAGGGATTGGATGGGTTATTCCAGCAGCTACAGCCGCAAATGGTGTTGGTACAGGGGGATACAACGACAGCCTTTGCAGCCGCGATCGCCGCCTTCTACCATCAAATTCCGGTTGGGCACGTCGAGGCGGGATTGCGCACCGATGATCTCTTCAATCCCTATCCCGAAGAGGCAAACCGTCGGTTGATCTCTCAAGTCGCGCAGCTCAACTTTGCGCCAACCGAGCAGGCCATGGCGCACCTCAAGGCATCCAATGTTGTGGGTGCTACTCACCTCACGGGGAATACGGTGATTGATGCGCTGCTGTCGGTAGCGGCCAAGCAGCCCGACTGCCCAATTGCCGGGTTGGACTGGAACCAGTATCGGGTACTGTTGGCCACGGTACACCGTCGCGAAAACTGGGGCGAGCCACTACAAGACATTGCTACCAGCTTTTTGCAAATTTTGGACAAGTTTCCCGATACAGCGCTGCTGTTGCCGTTGCACCGCAACCCAACAGTGCGCGATCCCCTGCGCGATCGCCTGGGTCAGCATCCTCGGGTCTTTTTAACAGAGCCGTTGGACTATGCGGAGTTGGTGGGAGCCATGCAGCGCAGTTACCTGTTGCTCACCGATTCGGGTGGTTTGCAAGAAGAAGCGCCAAGCCTGGGTAAGCCAGTGCTGGTGTTGCGCGAAACAACCGAACGTCCTGAAGCGGTGACGGCGGGTACAGCCAAGTTGGTGGGCACCGCTCCAGAAACGGTGGTAAATGCGGCCAGCCAACTGCTGGCTGACCCAGCAGCCTATGGAGCAATGGCCAATGCCATTAACCCCTTTGGCGACGGCCATGCCTCAGAACGGATCGCTGACCTGGTGTACCAGTATTTGGCCTGATGTTTGGGCTTCACTGAGAGAGGAAGATAGAAGCGCGATCGCCATACAAAACCGCACACGCCATACGAAACCGAGTGGAGCGATCGCTCCACTCGGTTTCGTGCGTGAACGCTTCATCCGGTAACGGGGGACTTATTGGGTTGCGCGCAGGCGGCGTGTCACCATGGTAATTCCGTCTTCACGAACGATAATGCCCGATAGCCAGCGATCGCTCGGTAGAGCTGGGGCGCGTCCAGTTTTGAACAAGCCGCCAGCATTGAGCAAATCGAGCATAATTGCGGAGTTGTTGAGGTAGCCATTCACATCGGCCCCTTCTTCAATCGCAGTGCCCAACAGTTGGCGATCGCCCAGAGGCTCATCCACAATCACGTCAAACCCATACGGTGCAGCCGTGCGAATTTGGCTGGGAGCCTGCACCGCCACATTGGGCGCATTGGTGCCGCTGGTTACCTGGTTTTCTTCGGTCAAAATTTCTTGGCTCAGCAGTTGCCCGTTTTGATAGGTTTGGCGCGAGGTTACGGTAGAGCTAAGGCGAAATTCGCGCTGTCGTGTTTTTTGTACACCTGTAACCCGCGTCGCCGTTTCGGCAGTCCAGGTGTCCCCCTCTTGCTGCCAGGCGGTAATGGTGGTGCGATAGTTGAGCTGGTCGTAGCGCTCCCAAAAGAGTTGCAGCGCTTCGGATAGGGTGTCATAGGTTAGCCCATCGGAGTGGGTGAAATTGCGGCTCACCAAGCGCATGAGACTGCGGCTATCTTCGCGGCTGGCCAGGGTATCCAGTTCATTCACCAGACGCACCAGTTCCGCAGGGGCATCGGTAGCAGGAGCAACACTAGGCGCAGTGGGCGTGGAGCGAGTTTGGGCCACTACACTGGGTGCAATGCTCAGTATCAGCCCAGCCAATACCGAAGATGCCAGCATTCGATGCGATGCACGGCGGCGCACGGTCGGTGTGTTGGCTTGGCTTTGGGAGATTGAGGTGATACGGCGGAGCATTTTACGCATAGGATAAGAGGTTGAAAGAACGTGAACCACGACGGAGCACAGCCCCTACTAGGGTAACGGATCGAGGCGAATGTTCTAGGAAAGTTGCAACTTTTTTGGGAAACGGTGGCGGCAGGCTGCTGTGCCAACGGGTTTCCAAAGGTTGTGTCTCTATAGCCTGGAAAGGGTGAAACGTGACGGAATCAAAGAATCGGGACATTGCCCCAAACACCAAACTCCTCATTGCAGCTAGCGGTACGGGGGGACATCTGTTTCCGGCGATCGCCACAGCCGATGCGCTCAGCGATGTGGCGATTGAGTGGTTGGGAGTGCCCGATCGGTTGGAAACGCGACTCGTTCCCAGTCAATACCCACTTCATACGATCCCAGTGGAGGGCTTTCAGCAAAAATTGGGTCTGGGAACGCTGCGAATTTTGAGCCGATTGGTCCGCTCTATCTGGCAAGTGAGACGGCTGTTGCAACAGGAAAAGTTTCAGGGGGTGTTTACCACCGGGGGCTACATTGCGGCTCCTGCAATTATTGCGGCGCGATCGCTAGGGTTACCTGCCATCTTGCACGAATCTAATGCCTTGCCAGGAAAAGTAACTCGGCTGTTGAGCCCGTGGTGCAGTACAGTAGCGCTCGGGTTTGATGCGGCGGCGAAGTATTTGCCAAAGGCTAAAACGGTTTGTGTGGGAACTCCAGTGAGATCGCCCTTCCTGGCGAATCCTGAAGCCCTGCCGCCGTTGAACTTGCCCATTCCCGAGGATGTTCCGGTGATTGTGGTGGTGGGGGGCAGTCAGGGTGCCGTGGCCGTAAACCGATTGGTGCGGCAGTGCGCGCCTACCTGGATTGAGGCTGGCGCATGGATTGTGCATTTGACTGGCGACAACGATCCCGATGTCAAGTCATTTACCCATCCCCACTACTTGGCGCTGCCTTTTTTTGACAATATGGCGGCACTGCTGTGGCGGGCAACTCTGGCCATTAGCCGATCGGGGGCTGGAACCTTGACCGAACTGGCGATCGCCCAGCTTCCTTCCATTCTCATTCCCTATCCCTTTGCGGCAGAAGATCACCAAACCTACAACGCGCAGGTCTTTGCCGATGCTGGAGCCGCCTACCTGCACCAACAGACCGACCTCACCCCCGAGCGACTCAATGCCGAAGTGGTGCGCCTGCTAAACAGCCCAGAAGAACTGGCCCAACTGCGAACGGCGACTGCCAAATTGGCGATCGCCGACAGTGCCCAACAGCTTGCCACGCTGATTCGGCAATCCATCGCCTCATAAGAGTTGGATGCGCATTGCACACACGTCAATCCACAGGACAAATCTGTTAGGGCTTACACACGTCATCCGAAAAACCGAGGGATTGAATGATGTTTGGAGTGCTGAGCGCTCCAAACATCATTCAACTGCGTAAGTCCTGTCTGTAATTTTTGGGGAATGTTATGAAAGCGGCTGTAGTTTTGTCTAAAGCCCCCATTCATTCTCAAAACTTATGCATTGGTCTACGACATCTCTGGCTGATCACATTCGTGAGCTGCAAGTTCTCGTGTTGTCTTTCCATCCGTTGATTGTGATGGAAACCGTGGAAGAAGAGCGAGTTCAAGCCTTGCTGCAATCGATGACGCAAGATATGCAGCGCTGGCTGTTTGAGTGGAGCATTACTCAGGGATTGGTGCGATCGCTGCGGTCTAACCAGGCACCATGGGTCAACGAAGCAGCCCCTGCAAGCACCACAAAAGGACAAACTATCGACAAAACCGAAGACCCATTGGCCTTGCTCAACCACTTGCAAGAAACCAATCTCAAAGGCGTTTTTTGGCTCAAAGACTTTGCTCAGCATTTAGAAGACGCCACTGTTGCCCGCAAATTTCGGGAAGTCGTGCAACTCTTTTCCCAAACCCAGTCTGCCCTCGTGCTAACGGGTAGCACTGTACTCCTGCCTCCCGACATTGCTCACGATGCCGTTGTGTACGACCTAAAACTACCCGGCAAAGATGAATTGCGGCAGGTGGTACAGGAAGTCATTCGCACCTTTCGCAGCCGCAACCGCCTCAAAAACGAGCCATCCGAGCTAGAAATTGATACCCTCGTGCAAGCGCTAGCCGGCATGACCCTCAAACAAGCGCGACAGGTCATTGCGTACTCCGCAATTGTCGATGCGCAGCTCACCGTCGATGATGTGCCCGGCATCCTCAAGCGCAAATCGCAGATTATCCGCGAGAGTGGCATTTTAGATTATTTTCCCGCGAGCGAAGTGCCATTGAAACTCAGCGGCTTTGCAGGACTCAAGCAATGGCTCGACAAAGCGCGTATGGGGTTTTCTTCCCAGGCGCAAGCCTATAACCTGCGTCCTCCCAAAGGAATTTTGATTTTGGGGATTCAGGGCTGTGGTAAATCTCTTGCCGCCAAAACCATTGCCCAGAGTTGGCGGCTGCCCCTGCTCAAGCTAGATGCCGGACGCCTATACGACAAATACATTGGGGAATCAGAAAAAAACTTTCGGCAGGCCGTTGCCCTTGCAGAATCCATGGCACCCGCCGTTTTGTGGATTGACGAAATCGAGAAAAGCTTTAGCTCCAACAGCGGCGACTCCGACGGCGGACTCAGCAAGCGCATGTTTGGTTTCTTTCTCACCTGGATGCAAGAAAAATCCGAGAATGTGTTTGTGGTTGCCACCGCTAACGATATCTCTCAGGTGCCACCCGAGCTGTTTCGCAAAGGTCGCTTCGACGAAGTATTCTTCGTTGACCTTCCCGATCACCTAGAACGAGGCGTGATCCTACAAACCCACCTGCTACAGCGCAACCAAATTCCTCAACAATTCGACTTTCCCACACTGGTTGCCGCCACCGACGGCTTTAGCGGAGCGGAAATTGAGCAAGCGGTGATTAGCGCTCTCTACTGTGCGCTGTACGAGGGGCGATCGCTCGACACGGAACTCCTGCTCCACAGCATCAAATCCACTGTGCCGCTCTCGGTTTCACGGCGCGAAGAGGTGCAACGGTTGAGGGCGATCGCTCAGGAGCGCTTTGTTAGCGTCAAATAAAACGAACTAGATTTACGCGTTTGTGTTTGTAGATAGCATCAGTATGGGCAATGCAAATGAGTTAGGTATAGGTTGAGGTGTTGGGTTGAGGTCACGAAACCCAACCTACTGAGGGCTCTTCAGGTGCGGCATAAAGGGCGCAGTAAGCTCTATTCACGCTCTTTACAGCCGTTGCAGCAGGCTCAGGCCGTGGGTATCGGTGCCGCAGGTGTGCAGCAACCCATGGGCCTCTCCCAGTTGCCACACCTCCTGGGTTTGGCGAGGGCTTGGCATCCACGGCGAAGGATTGTTGTAGGCATAGTAGGTTTCCACACCGTTGATGCCGCACTCGGCGGCAGCCGGAATCAGCAGCGCAGGCGATTGCCGATAGCGCGCCGGGTGGGCCAGTATCGCCACGCCACCGGCTGTATGAATGGATGCAATCACCGTTTGGGCCTGGTAATGCTCGCCCGTTGTGGTTTGGCGTTGAGTATAAGGCTGCATGGCGGCATGGTCCGGATCGAATGCATAGCCAAGAATGTGAACCTCTTCGCCCAGCAAGTTGGCATTAATTTCGATACCAACCCACAGGTGCGGCACCGTTTGAGCGCGATGCTTGTGTCGATATTCACTGAGCCACAGCTGAGCGCGACGAAACCCCTGAGTGGAATGGTGGTCTGTGATCGCCAGCCCGCTTAAGCCAATACCCACCGCTTGTTCCGCGAGCTGCTCGGGGTGCATGCGCCCATCGGAGCAGGTGGTGTGCATATGAAAGTTGTAGCGGTGGGGGCAACTATCTGGGGCGATCGCCTCAAACACACGCCGCAAAGCAAGAACGTCTTGCGCCGGAGTGGATGCCATGCTGTGAACCAGACTTCCAGCCATAAGGTGCTTTACGTTAATTTACTCTGCAATTCTAGCCAGTGACGAGAGCAATCGGGAAAAAAGGCTTAAGGAAACGGCCGTTGGTGCCAGGATCTGCGTACCGTGCCTGTGATCGGTTTACTACGCCTGTTTCTGGGCCTGTCCCTGCTGCATTAGGAGCCAACATTCCTGCGCGATCGCCCAATCTTCCTGCGTGTGAATGACCAACACCCGCACCCGAGAATCCTGAGTCGCGATATCGGTATCCCGTGGCGATCGCGCATTTTTATCTGGATCGATCGCCATGCCCAAAAACTCGAACGCCTCACAGGCTTTTGCACGAACGTTAGCCGAATGTTCGCCAACTCCCGCCGTAAACACAACCGCATCCACTCCACCCAAACTCGGCAGCATCGCCCCCATATGCCGCCGCAAACTGTGAATATAAACCTCCAACGCCAGCTGAGCCCGCTCATTCCCCTGGGCGATCGCCGCATCAATTTGCCGCATATCCCCCGATATTCCCGATACGCCCAACAACCCCGACCGCTTATTCAACAATTGATCTAGCTCCTCTGCCGATATGCCATGTTGCCGCATGAGGTGAATAGAAATGCCCGGATCGATCGATCCTGAACGGGTTCCCATCATCAATCCTTCCAACGGCGTAAAGCCCATTGTGGTATCCACACACTGCCCATCGCGCACTGCAGACAGCGACGCTCCATTGCCCAAATGGCAGATCATCAGCCGCAGCGAAGCCAAATCTTGACCTAATATCTGCGCTGCTTTGTGGGCGCAATAGCAATGACTAATGCCGTGAAACCCATACCGCCGTATGCCTTTTTCCGTCCACTCGTAGGGAATGGGGTACACCGTCGCAGCGGCAGGCAACGTGGCATGAAAAGCCGTATCAAACACCGCCACTTGAGGAACCGTCTCCAGTACCGCATCGATCGCCTTAATTCCCGCCAGGTTCGCCGGATTGTGCACCGGAGCAAAAGCCGACAGTTGGGCGATCGCCTCCTTCACCTCATCTGTTACCCAAGTGCTCTCGCGATAGGTTGCACCACCATGCACAACCCGATGCCCCACCACCGCAATCTCGTGGCGATCGCGCACTACTGTCGTCTTGCCCTGCCATAGGGTTTCCAGCAGGCGGGTCATATCCTGCGATCGCGACTGAGAAGCCACGACCTCTTCAAACAATGCACCGTAAGCGGTCTCCACCGTGAGTGCGGCCATGCCATCCTGCTTCGACCAATCAATCGAAGCTTCCCATAAAGGACGAAGAGGCTCGTTAGGTAAACGGTCAATTGGCAGCTCATACAGGCTACTTTTTTGGCTACTTGAGCCTGCATTCATAACCAAAATTTTCATCATGGCGATCGCGCCCCATCGTCACGTCAATTTAGCCAGGACTTACGCACGTTATCCAAAATGCAAAAGGTTGCAGATGATGTTTCGTCAGCTTGGCTCAGACAATATCATCCAACTGCATCAGCCCTATCCGCTTGAGTATGCAGCAGTGCATTGGGGCATCTTGGTATTCCACACTGCAACTTGTCGTGGATTTTCCGAGACCGTGCAAAACCTTCGCTGGCCAAACTCTAGCTACCTACGATCACGCACCACATCATGGCCCCAATGCCAAACGCCGCCATGTGCTGCGGCAGCAAGCTCCACAGCGATTGGCGCGCGATTTTTTGCGTGAGCACCACACTCAGCCAAAAGCCCGCAATGAGCGCCGTTGCTTGCAAGAATGCAATTACCGCCGGATGCGCCACGGCCACCAGGGTTTCGCCACCGCTCATACCAAAGGTTGCTAGTGTAACTGGCACCACTCGCCCCATTTCAGTTAAGGCTAGGCGTAAATAGTGAGCGATATTGCCTGCCAGCACCAAGGGCAAATACCCATAGGCCAACTCCACAAACGATCGCGGCTTGGATGTCCCCACCAGTCCCCGCATGGCTCCATAGGCCACCAGGGCGATCGCACCAGGAATTGACAAGGCAACCACAGAAGCTGCCAAGTGAAGCCCATCATTGGTAAACGGAGTCGGAAGCTGACCATAAGCCACAGGAAACCGAGCCGCAAACCAGGCCCACGCCTCAGGCAAACGATGCAGAAACACCGCTCCAAACAGCAGGAAAAGTAGACAAACTTCGTAGGCTGTGGCTTTGTGCGTTGTCCATAGCTCAATGCCAGGAGGCCGCAGATTCAGCTCAACCGAGCGGTGCGGACAGGCTTTGAGGCAGGTCATACACAGCACACAGTCGCGATTGTCTTGCAGTTGCGCCGGATGAGAGTAGATGGGGCAACCGTTCGTTTCCTGGCCTTCGCCTTTTTGGGGGCCGCCTTTGTAGCACTGGTAGGTGGTGCAGGTTGCTGAGCAAATGCCCTGCTGAGCCCGCAGCTCAATCATTGACAGCTTGGCAAACAGGCCATTCATGCCGCCGATAGGGCATAAATACCGACACCAAAATCGTCGCTCAAACAGCACCGAAAAAATGACCGCACCTGCGGTAATCAACAGCAGCAAGCAGCCAGAAAGATAGGCCGTGTTTTCCAAATTCCACAGTTCTTCCCACAGCAAAATGAGGGTAAACAGCCCAAACAAAAACCATCCCCCCACGCGCTCTGCTTCAGGCCGCGACCACGATCGCAATTTGCGCGGAAACAGCTTCAGCGAAATGTTTTGCGCGAGTTCGCCATAAATCATAAATGGACACACGGCACACCAAATGCGTCCCAAAAATAGATAAATTCCCAACACAATGGGCCACCACCAAGCCCAAAACAGGTTGAGCGCAATGTTGCGATCGCGGCTTTGGGGGCCAAATAGCAAAACTCCCACCACCACTGCAAACGCCACCAGGGTAAAGCCATAATTGATGCGATCGGGCCACCAGGGACTCCGCAAAAACTGCCGCACCTTGGGATAGCCATTGAGCAAATTGAAGCGAAACCGCTTTGCTTTGGCACCCGTCGACCAAAACACCTCTTCAGTGAGATCGGGGGAGCCATTTGCCTGAATGATGGCACGGCCCACCAAATTTTCTAACTCAGTCAAGTTGCCAGGAAAATCGTAGCTTTGCAATCGGCGCAGAGCTTCTGGCGTCATGCGGGGCCGCTGCATCTCCTTGCCTGTGCAGTACAGGTTGATGTAGTAATTCACCTGAGTTTCAATGTCACCTTTGCGCACCCGCAGCGGCGGCACCTTAATTACGTGACCTACCAGCTCCTTTTTCTCAAACGCGGGCATCACCCGCTCCGATACAAGAATGATGCGAGCCTGGCTTTGGCGCGGGGTTGGGTCCGGTTCGCCCTCCCGCGCAACAGGGAAATACTCTCCCGTTTTTAGCAAATGCACCAGCTTTGGCTTGAGTGTTTCGGGCACATCTTGAATGTTGTTGAGTAGGAGGGTGCCTTCGCCAAGCCACTCTAGCAACCCTGGTTTGCCGCCCACTCGCCCAAACAAGTCTCCGCCATTGGGTTGCAAGATATCGCAGTTGAGCTTGATCATGGGCTGTTTGCGGCGATCGCTGCCAAAGTGAACCAGCATCGCGGCGTTGTCTTTGCCCAAGCCCGGCTCCCCAAAAATCAGCACAGGTTTGCGGTCTTGGCTGGCTTTGCGAATTTCTTGCCGAAGCCGAATGGCATAGCGACTTGAGCCCACAATCCCCCGTTTCACACGAGGCACTTGATAGGGACGCAGCGCCGTTTGCCGCTCCTGCTCAAAGGCAAGCTGAGCAGTTACCTCATTTAACTTTTCTGCCAATTGGCGCGAAAAAGCACGACCAATGTCGGGGTATTGATCTGCCAAAGCAAGGACGCGATCGCGCTCTAGCTTCCACACCTCACATTCACTCAGGGTAACCGTTGTGCGTTCTGCAGGTTGGTCTAGCAGCAGCTCCTGTACATACAGCACAGCCCCTGGCAATAGGCTCAGCACATTTGCCAGGCTATTAGGGCTGGTGCGGTAGGTCTCCATCCGCCCCGATTTCAAAATGTAGACCGCATCAGGCACCGTTTCCTCCAGCACTAGGCGACGGTTTTCTGGAACGGTCGTCTCAATCAGCTCAGTGGCGATCGCCGTTAGCGCATCATCCGATAAGCCACCCAGTTCGGTAGATTGCCGCAGCCATACTATGCGTTGTGCTACCTGCATTGTTTCCTATCCTCAGCCGTTGCCCTAAGCCTATCAGGTGTAGCAAATGACATAAAAGAAGGCCATCGATCGCGACAAACTGTGTAAACAAATATAAATCTGCTCGACAATAACTCCATCACAACCAAGGAGGTAAAACCGCCGAATAGCAAGGCATTCTTCTGGAATCATTGCCAACCGAAATGTTTCTTTACTTAAGTCATGTATCGTTGCATTGACGCACCCTTTCAAAACACGTTAGGACTAGTCTGTTTCGATGAGTGCTTGAACTACAAGTGACATAGGCGATCCCTCAGGGGTCGCTTTTTTATTGCTTAATTTCTATATCTCGATGCAGCATCAATTCGGCTGGGTGCGGTTTGTTTTTTCAACAGTATCGTGGGTCGTTGGCGATCGCACATTCACGTCAGTACGACTAAGTTCAGCCTTGCCAATCAATCATTTACGACTCCGGCCTTACAAACCGATTCGTGTAATGGGATGATAAAGTTTAAGCTGCATGTTTTGAGCATGCAGAAACAATCTATTACTTTACTGCCATGTATCAGATTACTGATACAATCTTCAGTCAATCAACACCGGGATCAACGTATCAGGATTGAATATGAACACAGCTGAGTCTGTGCCTTTAGAGGTGGTTCAACAGGTTGCCGAATATTTCAGTGTCCTCAGCGAACCCACTCGGCTCCGGATCTTGAATGTGCTACGGGGTGGAGAAAGATGCGTTCAAGAACTGGTAGAAGCAACCGAAACTAGTCAGGCAAATGTGTCCAAACACCTCAAGGTCATGCTCCAAGCTGGCATTTTGACTCGCCGCACCAAGGGGACTTCTGCGTATTACAGCGTTGAAGATGAACTCATTTTTGAACTGTGCACACTGGTGTGCGATCGCCTTGCAACCCGTATCGAACAACAAGCTCAATATTTTCGGGCATTAAGCTTGGCAAGTCGGCAACTCTAACGTTGCAATTTTGCTGTGAACTTGCAAAATAAAATTCCTGAGTTGCGACGATGCCGCAAACAACTCAGGAACCTCTCCTTCAATCACACACAAACAAGAAACCATACCCGTTCGATCGTTCGATCGTTCGATTGTTTTCAATTCGATCACTTGTAAAGACAGATGCCTAAGACTGCGATCGCCAACCTGACGATTACCAATTGCCAGAGAGCGGTTTGCCCATGCCGAGAAACTTACGCGAACTAAGTTGGTGCATAGAATGCAATCCCAAAGGTTAGGTTTCCAATCTAGTCCGCATTTCCAGTCACAGGCAGTCTATGGACAGCTTTACGGCTCTTCGAACGGATAATGTTTCACTCGTATATCACGAAGCTAAGCCATGCCCAAGATTAGTCACGCTGAAAAATGTTATCGAGAGCATCTTCAACCCGGTCTTTTACAGTCGTGGCCTGCTTAGAGTTATCGTCTCTCTGCATTTGATTCACATCTGCATCACCCTGGACTTCGTTGATGCCTTTTTGAGCTTCATTTTGCAGCTCTTTCATCGAACGGGGCTCTTTCCTCAAAGCTTCTTCCGACTTGCGATAAATGTCATTGATAGGAGCTTCTCCCTCATCCAAAGCGCTGCGATCGCTACCATAAGCCATAGCTGGAGCCATGTTGGAGAACACCATCAATGCACACAATGCGGTCAAAACTAGCACACGAACATGCTTGATGAGTGCTTTAAATCCGCGAATCATTGGTTCATCTCCTCTAACAAATTGAACGTTTACTGAACGTTGCGCTTAACCTAAGGAAATAAAATCAAAAGGAATCATAGTTCGGTGATTACGGTAGATGCGAGTCTAAATCATCACCGTTCATTCAATATAAATTCCCGAGGTTTCACGTTTTGGTGCTTTCGTTTTAGATGTCTTAAAAGTCACTCTATTTTTATACGACCTTTGCTTATTCATCTGAATCAGTCCCGAGTTGGAACTCCTTCATAAGGGGGATGTTCCCAAAGGAAGAAGAATTCTTTGGTGAAGGCATTTTGCTGGTTCGAGCCTATCTCCAACACCCTGGAATTAGGTCAAATTTAGGAAACAAATCAACGATTTGTCAGGCAATTCTAGTAACGACACCCCAAATCACGTTTCTTGCTTGCGTTCTTTGTCTAGGTTCTTTGTCTGCGTGTAAAAATCAGCTTGTAAAGGCTCGCTATTCATGGCAAACGTCTTGTTGTGCTTTTGTTCTGCCAGCCCGTTCACGACAAGGTCCAATCTGGCAGACGACGGCGGCGATCGCCTGACGGTTTGCTCTAACTCCAGGTTCTGGGTCTTGGTAGGGTTATCCGCATCTTTCAGAATGGAGTAGAAATTTATTTAATGGAAAGCGATCGCTCAAATTCTCTGAGCGAAGTCAAGTTATCCATACAACCTCACTACTGCAAGCAATCCGAGCAGCACTATGGCAACGATTCTTGAACAGGGCAATATCTCAATCCACACCGAGAATATTTTCCCCATCATTAAAAAATGGTTGTACTCCGACCATGAGATCTTTCTACGCGAGCTAATTTCCAACGCAGTTGATGCCATTCAAAAGCTGCGAATGGTGTCGTTTTCGGGCGAATTTTCTGGAGAGATTGGTGAACCGCTAATCGAAATTGCCATCGATAAAGACAACAAAACCCTCTCTGTGTCCGACAACGGCATTGGCATGACCGCAGATGAGGTGAAGAAATACATCAACCAAGTTGCCTTTTCAAGTGCCGAAGAGTTCGTTGAAAAGTACAAGAACAGCACCGATCAGCAAATTATTGGTCACTTTGGTCTCGGCTTTTATTCCTCATTTATGGTGTCATCTCGGGTGGAGATCGATACCCTGTCTTACCGCGATGGCGCGCAGCCAGTTCACTGGTCGTGTGACGGCTCTACCCAATTTGAGCTGAGCGACTCGGAGCGTACCACTCGCGGCACCACTATCACCCTCCACCTGATGGAGGAAGAGCTGGAATATTTGGAGGCTTATCGCATCAAGTCGCTGATCACAAAATATTGCGACTTCATGCCAGTGCCCATCCATTTAGATGGAGAACAGGTCAATCGGCAAAAGGCTCCCTGGAAAGAAACACCCAGTAGTCTCAGCAAAGAGGACTACTTGGAGTTTTACCGCTACCTGTATCCGTTTCAGGATGAACCATTGCTGTGGGTGCATCTCAATACCGATTATCCTTTTGTGGTCAACGGTATCCTCTATTTCCCCAAGCTCAAGCCCGATGTGGATGTGACCAAGGGGCAAATCAAGCTGTTCTGCAATCAGGTCTTTGTGAGCGATAACTGCGAAGAAGTAATCCCTCGCTTTTTGATGCCGCTACGAGGCGTGATCGACAGTACCGATATTCCGCTGAATGTATCGCGCAGCTTTTTGCAGAACGATCGCACGGTTCGCAAAATTGCAGACTACATTGCCAAAAAAGTGGGCGATCGCCTGAAAGAGCTATACCGCGACGATCGCGCTGCCTACATTTCCAGCTGGCAAGACCTGGGAACCTTCGTCAAGTTTGGTTCCATGAACGATGACAAGTTCAAAAAGCAGGTGGAAGACATTCTTATCTTCCGCACCAGCGCCAAGCTGCAAGCCGATCAGCCCAAGGTAGAAGTGCAAACGGCAGAAGGCGACGTGTGGCAAGATACCAGCACCGCCCAAACCAATGAGCTAGACGGCCAGGGCTACACCACACTCAAGGAGTACCTGGAGCGCAACAAAGAGCGCCACGAAAACCGGGTGTTCTACGCCACCGATGAAGCAAGCCAAGCAACCTATATTGAGCTGCACAAGAGCCAAGGCATTGAAGTGCTGTTTATGGATTCCTTTATCGACAGCCACTTCATTAGCTTTTTAGAGCGTGAGTATTCCGATGTGAAGTTTTCGCGCGTGGATGCGGAACTCGACGATACCCTACTCGACAAGAGCAGTTCCGACGAGATTGTTGATCCCACAACGAACAAAACTCGTAGCGAACAAATTAAAGAACTGTTTGAGGGCGCGTTGAATAAGCCCAAGGTCACGATTCGTACCGAAGCCCTGAAAGCCGAACATGCGGAGTCTGCGCCCCCGGCGATGGTGCTATTGCCCGAAAATTTGCGTCGTCTCAGCGAAATGACAGCGCTGTTACAGCAGCAGGCGGCAACCTTCCCTGAGGAGCACATCTTAGTGGTCAACACGGCCCATCCCCTGGTGCAAAACTTGGTCAGTCTGAACCAAGGCAGCGTGGTGACCGAGGCTGGACAATCGCCATCAGGTGAGCTATCAACCCTGCTGTGCCAGCACATTTACGATTTGGCCCTAATGGCTCAAAAAGGCTTTGATGCAGATGGCATGAAGTCATTTGTAGAGCGGTCGAATCAGGTACTCACGCGCCTTACGCGGCACGGCTAAGCTGCAAATTTCCCCAATGCGATCGCCCTCGCTGAACCACCCAACAGTGGGTTTAGTGGGGGCGATCGCTTCCGTTTTTCGATGCATTTTAGTGAGTTGAGTGATCTTTCACCCATTTTTGAGTGATTTAATACTCACTTTGGCCAAAAGTTGGCTATGATGATAGTTCGTGTCCATCCATTGAAAGAGCTGTTATGTCCCGCGTTTGTGACCTGACTGGTAAGAAAGCAAACAACGCTTTTGCGATTTCTCACTCGCATCGCCGCACAAAGAAGTTGCAGCAGGCAAATCTTCAGGATAAGCGGGTTTGGTGGCCCGAAGGCAAGCGTTGGGTTACGTTGAAGCTGTCGGCTAAAGCAATCAAAACCCTTCAAAAGCGTGGCCTGTCGGCTATGGCAAAAGAAGCTGGAATCAATCTGAACAAGTACTAAACCGCTGCATGGTTGTTACTAGCTAGGTCTCGAACCTGTAAGAGTTCGAGACCTATATTTGGTAATACTGTCCGGTAATACCTGCAATTTATTTTGGTTTGCGTGTTGTGGGCGATCGCCATAATGTTTCTCCTTGAAGCATTGCTGACATCATCCCCATCGTGCTTTAACTCTAAATATTTCAAGAGAGGGTCAATGTGTGCTTACACGTTGGCTCTTTGTTGTATCTAGGTTATATCTAGGGGGCGATCGCCCAAAGGTTTAAATGAGGGTGATCCCCGATTGATTTAGGAGAATTTAGTTGAGTTAGGGGGATCTAGAGCCGCTTGTCAACAGAGATCGGGTTGCGGCAGGGGGCGATCGCTACATTTCTATATATAGACGCTCCCCTATATAGCTAAAGACGACACACTGGCCCTATGGTATGCACTCTATAGCTGAGGCAGATCGCCTTGCCAGCCAGAGTGTTCTTTTCACCCCTATCCTACTGTTCACGGTTCAGCATTATAGAGGTTTGATGAAGCCAGCCCGGGCTAAGCCTAGAAATTGTAAAAAAATGATTAGGTAGACGTGATCGATTCTAAAAAGAACTTGGGTAAGATATCTATGCGAAAGTGTCGCTAGGTGAGAGCTACGGTAAATAGTGGCCACAATCATACGGAGATATCTCGTCAAATGAATGTGCCAATTTACACGATTAGTTCTAAAACCTTTTCCGGCTCTTTTGTTTTTTGTTTGCCATAATCTCATTAGCTGATATCTTTCGTACGACGAAAGCTCAAGCTATGGAGCCTTGCTGAATATGAGATGCGATGTCACGTTTGTGCCGTCAGTCGGCAGCGTGGATGCATCATACGTTTTCTCGAACGCTATTAGATTTGGTGTTTCCATAAAATCCCTGTTGTTGACTAGTGCTGGACTTGTTAAGACAGAAGGCAGCTTCGTCTTTTGTTTACACAACCAGCTAACCCTGGTAAAAACCGCAACATTCTGAGTTAGACTGACCTGCATTCCTGGCGCATTTCCAGTAATGCGTTTGGTTGCTAATTCAATTTTTTGGTTTTCGTCTCCCAGGACTCAAATCCCAATCAGGAAGGCAGCTATGTCAACCCGAAAATCAAGCAGAGCCACACTTCGTTCTTTAAATCGTTTACCTGCAAAAGCCCAGCGCGCAACAAAGCGTTTCGTGTCTGGGTTGCTTCGTGCTTTGTTGGCTCTTGGTCGGCAGCGATCGCTCTCAAGGGCAGGCTTTGTCTTGCCCACAACAGTGCTGCTGGTGTTGGTGGTACTTCTCACGGTGGGCTCCATCGCGTACCGCACCTACACCCGCACCACTCAGGCCATTAGCGAGCGCCAGCAGCGGGTTGTCTACAACGCAGCAACTCCAGCCATTGACCGGGCCAAGGCCAAGCTTGAGTTTCTGTTTGACGAAACCAAAGATCCTCGACTGCCAGGGGGTGTCCCAGGCGAAAACTACCTGATGGGTATGTTGCTCAACCGCACCGCAACAGGCACACCCGTTGGGCTAGATGGCGGTGGCATTCTTCAGGTGCCTCCTCATCCTTTAGGCAACGTTGCCACCAACACCGACCCCTACACCTTTTCGGGCGAGACCCGGGTGAATGTTGGCCCATCCTTCCCAGGTGACACCGGCTTGGACAACGCTTGGCGCTATGAAGCGGATACTGATGGGGATGGCACCAACGATGCAACAGTCGTCTATTCCCTAGCAATACGAACCGACACGGCCAATCTGTCTGACACATCCAACGCACGAACAGCTGCCCGTGCTGGAGAACTCAAAGTCCGGAATGGCCCGCTTAGCAATGCCAACCAAACAGACCCCGCCTGTACCGTATCAGGCGGTGGTGCTGCATCTCCTCAAGAGGGATGGATTCCCGACGGTGCAAACACCGCCATTTTGCGAAAGAACTTTCAGGTCGATGTATATGTAATGCCATATACAGCAAACCGCCCGATTACCACAATTGAGTTTCAGCAAGACCGCCGAGTTGACCGAGGCAACAAGTGGGGAGCCTGGTTCCGCTACGACCTAGAAATCTTCCCTGGTCCTCTGTTCAACTGGAACGGGGCCATGCATACCGAAGGAAACCTCATCAGTGGTGGTGGCAACGGTAGCTTCGTTAGCTATCTCATCAGCTCTCCCGGTTCCTGCCTTTATACCGATGAGGGCACCGAATCAGAAATTAGTGTCACGTCGATTCCCAACCCTCCTTTTATCGGTCAGTTCATTGGCGGTGCCATGAATACCGATACCTTTAGAAATGAGCAGTCGGTGTTCCATGTTCCGGGTGCCAACCCGATCACGGGAGCCAACGGCGATACTCAGTTCAACCAAACCAATGACTCGATCGCTCCTGCCGGTGGAAACACTCCCACCACCTATGCCCTCGATCCGGTCGCTCTACAAACTCAAGGAATTTCGATTTCTCGCGGGTTTAATCCAGCAACTGACGCAGCTGCTCAGGCTGCTCGCGATCCTAACTGGGAGGCTCGTGTCTTAGTTACCCAAGGTCGTCTGCGAACTCAGCAGGAAGATATTCCATACGTGGATGACTCGTATCGAGCAGACAACCGTTGGGGGCCAAAGCCTCAATACAATGCCGATAACGTGGTGCCTGCTGCGGGTATTGGTACGCCTATTCCAGCCGCCAACGCTCAACTGGTGGACTTGGCGCCCCCAACGGGTGGAGACACCAGCAGTGTTGGTTTGGATGGGTACTGGGAACGCCGCGCTCGCATTGAAGGTTTGAGACTGATTGTGGGTCAGCGGCTGGAAATGGGAGACCCGGCTGGTTGGGGTGGCCCCATTGCCGCAACCGATGATGACGGATTGCTGCGAGAGCCACTGCGTCCTTGGAACTCCTGCACAGAAACCTATGGGGCAGTGACGCTCAACACAAATAACAACACACGATGCAACCAAATGCGGCAGCGGCGAACCCTGCTGGATAATTTGGCGGCAGTGCAAGCAACAGCAGTCTATCACTCGGCTACTGGAATCGATTTGCCAACGGCTTGCTTAGCAACGACCGTGCACCCCGGTACCCCAGGCACTCTGGAGCGTAGTGCTACGTTCCAAAACTTAGCCTATGGCTTTGGCCCTACTGCGTTTACTGCTGGGTCTAACTTTGGCACAGCGACCCGACCTGTACTTTTCGACTTCTTTAGAGGTCGGGGAACCAATGGGTGGGAGTTTGCTTTTGGGCCTTGGGCCACCAATGGGGATTACAACAGCTCTACATCGAACATTCGGAGAGCGTTGGCAAACCTCGCTAATTTAGCAGGTGATCCTCAAGGTGGAGCACCGTCTTTCCCTCCTGTACAGGCAGCAAATAGCCAAGTGCATCCCTATCCCAGCATGGCGATGTATGGCGACTTTTCCATGCTGCGTCGGGTGTTACAGCTTTTGGGCAGCGGTACCACCTATGCCCAGCTGAGCCCTGCCGATCGCACAACCCTTCATACTTCGTCGTGTATGTTGGGCATGCTGGCCTACAACCTCACCTACCTGAACAACTTCTCGATTCCTGGGGTTGATGCAACTCTGCGGACTAACCTGCAGACAGCCATTCGGGCATTGCGCAGCGACAATACTTCGCTAGGCGCGATCTTTTTCCCAGATATCGAAAATGAATTAGGGCAGCAACCTCAAAACCGTCGCCGTCGGGCATTTCCCAACGGAGCGAACACGACCTCTGCCACCATTGACACGGACTACTTCTCAAGCCCAATTGGTGCCTACGATTCAGGAACGTTTAGTCCTAGCCAGCCAGAGATTTATGTACGGCTGTTGCAGCGCCTACGCGACCAGCCAAACCCCCAAATCAACGGGGCAAACGTTTCGGTGGATGATTTGAACAAGCTGATTGTGCTGGCTCAAATGATCATCACCAAGCAGCAAGTGGCACGCGATCGCCTGTATGGTTTCCGGGGTGCTGGAGAAACAGCCAGCGATGCAGTAGCCATCATGTCGAACAACGTGAGTACAGCTTTTGACTGTCCTCGTTGGCGGGCTGCAAACAATCCGCTGTATGCTCTGTGTTCGGCACGGCCTCGCTATCCGGTGTTGTATAATCTCTTCCCCTATGCAAACCATGGGGAAACCTTCTACTCTGCAGCCCCACCGGCGATCAGTACTGCGACTCCGCTTGCCAATGGCCTATCGCGAGATGATATTGACGCGGCAGATGTCTATCTTTCGGCAAGCAATGCAGGAATCACCTATCAAACCGTACCTCCAGGAACCATTTTGCTGACTCCTCGGCAAAATTTAGCCAGCTTCGTGACTCCCAGAGCTTCGGTGAACGCAGCGGCACCAATTACTGCCTTGCCAATTAGCAATCAGGAGAACTTAATCAAGATCTGCTTGCAGACGCTGTGTTCTCGTGATAGCAACGGCACGGCATCAGGAGGGACGGGGCAAATGGCTCGGCTCGCCTTCAAGGATGCTGCCTTCTACAACGGGCGCGAAGCCATGAGTGTGCGATCGCTCGATATTGACCTCCGCATGCTGCGAAACAATTTGGTTGCAGGTGGCGGCGGAGATTATTGGCTACCCCGGAGTGGCATTATCTACGCCTTCCGAGAAGACGCCCTGTCGGAACTGAGCATTGTGCGGCCTAGCGGCGATACGTGGGCAAACTGTGGCAACGAAGAGGATTTGCGAACAAACGCAGCCTGTTCGATGCAAACGGGAGCGGTATCTGCCTTTGCCTCCGTTGACCCACCACTCAACTCAGCGAACAGGATTTCGCCCAAGCCCGTTGACTACTATGCCGACCCCGACCGTCGTCCCAACGGCTTCCGGCTACGGCAAGGCCGATTCCTCGGTCGCAACGGAGACAATGGCCGTGGTCTATCGTTCATTACCGACAACCCAGCCTATATTCAGGGCGACTTCAACATCCACGAGAATGCAGGTGGCAACTTATTAGAGGAGTTCACCACAGCACTACAGGATGACTGGGGCAACTTCTATACGCGGGCGCGGGCGAATTTGAATACCAACTTTGCCCGTCCTACAACGGATAGATGGCGGCCTTCGGAGGTGTTGGCAGATGGTGTCCACATCATCTCGGCAAACTTCTGCGATGGCAGCATTGAAGATGGTCTCACCGTGTATAACACCAACTTGCGGAGCAATCTTGTTCCTCAACCCACCTGGAACCTATACGGTTGCAACACAACGGCCTCTGGAAACGATGCCCTGGTAACGTCTTATTTGGCGATGAATACGGAAACTTCCACAGTTGCTCCGGCCTCGATAGCCGGTACCGCTGTGGATCGATGGGCACGGGCCAATCTTGCTGATAGTGTGCTCTATGCCGAAGGCAGCGCCCAACCCTTCGACCTAGGCGACTCGCCCATTTTGATCTCACCCAATGGCAACCCCATTCGGGCTCGGATCTTTACTCCACGGCAGTTCACTACGCCTAGACCTCTAGTCGCCAGCCCGTCGTCACTGTATCTCTACAACCAGGGATACGCGACGTTGACAACGGCTCGAAACCTCAACCTGGGACGAGCCAATACGCGGGTTAACTCCATCATCATTAGTGGGATTGTGCCATCGCGCGCCAACCAAACCTATGGTGGATTGCACAACTTCCCTCGATTTTTGGAACGGTGGAAGGCGGGACAGCCTGATGCTGCTGCCAACGTGCCGTTGTATATTTCTGGCTCGTTGCTGCAACTCAGCTTTAGCCAACAGGCAACCGGCCCATTTGAACATGATGCGTGGGAAGCGGGTGCCAACCCTCAAAGCGGTGAGCAGCAAGCCTACTACACACCACCGCTACGGCGTTGGGGTTACGATGTGGGCCTACAGTATGCTCCGGCTGGTCCGATCGCCCAGCGATTTGTTACTCGTCGTCGGATCCGCAGTGAGTTCTACAATGAGCCTCCTGCAAACGATCCTTATATTGTGAATTTGTGTGAGGCGATCATTAATGACCCGCCTGCCCAAGGCTACGGTGGTCGTACTTGCCCCACTCCCAATACTTGAGGACTTGCCGACTATGACTTTCTTCTGTTCTTCTCGACGGCTCTTTCCTCTGTTGCAGGCATGGCTTAAGGCAGGCCGTGCCTCGACAACCTCACCAACTCATTCGGAGGCTGGGGTAAGTTTGTTGGAATCGCTGGTGGCGATCGCCGTCATCGGTATTGTGGCTACGTTGATTCTGCCGCCTCTGTTTGTCTCAACGGGGACTCGTTCCCAAAATCGCCGCGCTGAGCAGGCCTTACAAATTGCCCAAGGCGAAATCGATCGCATTCGAGTTCAGGTTGCGAACGGGTTACACGAGCAGCGGTATCTGCCTGCAACCGTTGCAGCTGCAAATTTTTCTCGCAATGTGATTCCGCCCACTGGCCCTTTAGCCAACGTGCTGAAATCGGTAACGCCATCCTGTAATACCTACAATCCCAATACGCATACACCTAGTTTGAGGAATAATGCGTTGGCGATTGATATTGACGGAGATTGCCAAGCCGACTTTTACATGCAGGTGTTTCGGGATGCGGGGGTGATTCCTGCTCAGGAAATCAATACGGTCACGGACCCAACTCGGCGGCGGCCTTCCACGTTTCGGTTGGGAGTCCGCGTTTGGACACGCTTAGTCAACGGGAACTGGGCAGCGATCCCAAGACCCGTTGATCCAGCGTCGATTCAGTTAACTGGGGGCGCAGGGCAACAGTTCACTCGTCCCCTAGCTGTGATCAATTCACGGATATCTTGGAGCGATCGCGACTTTAGTGCAGAAGACTTAAACAACCAAATTGGCGCTTCGAGCGGGAACTAATCTAGGGGAGCTATGAACCAATCACTGCGGAAAAGGGTACTGAAACGATTTCTGCGCGATCGCAAAAGCAGCCAAGCTGGTTTCACGCTAACCGAGATTTTGATTGCGGCGATCGTAGCGGGTCTGGTGATTTCGGGGTTGTTGTATTTGGTTGTTGAGTTGCTGCAAGTCGATTTGCGAGAATCGGCCCGCAACGAAACTCAGCGCGAAATGCAAAACGCCATGGATTACATGGCAACCGAGCTACGGGAAGCTGTATATGTCTATACGGGAGATTGCCTCAACGGTGGGGCAGGGTGCCCTGGTATAGCAGCGCGCTTGCCAGCAGAGGTTTCTGGCCCAACAGCCGTTCCGGTGCTGGCATTTTGGAAGCATCAACGTTATCCCGCTGGCTTGAGAGCTGCGTGCGGCACGACTCCTGGATTAACCATTGGAGGACGGGCGGTGGGCTGCATTACGGGCAGCTCCTATGCTTTAGTCGTTTACTCCGTAACTACAGACAACCCTACGGACATTTGGCAAGGGCGATCGCGCATTGTGCGCTATGCGTTGCCAGAGTTTACTGAAAATGGCGCAACCTGGGTAAGAACCCCTGGCTACCGGAACCCAGCCGATGCAACGGTTGCGGCTCCAGGTGGTGGAGCGGGTCTCGCCGATCCCTTTAGTGTGTGGCAACCTGCCGATCCGGGCCGTCTCCAAGGTGGAACGACTGCTGTGTTGGTCGATTTTGTAGACTCCGGTGAAGGGGCTCAAGCTGCCGGAATCAATTTCCCAGCCAACCGAAATGCTCTATGTCCACCTGACTCGGCAACCACACCGCCGACCCAGTACAGTGTTTCTCCACCCGCGACCGGAACCCTACCAAACGAGATGGGCTTTTATGCCTGTGTACGCCCTTATCGGGCTGGTTTTTATCAAGATGTAACGCTATTTTTGCGAGGAGATGCGTTCGGTCGGCCATCTATATTTGAAGGCGCAGGCTTCGACTCTAGCTTTTTGACAACCTTGGAGACCCGTGTCTTAACCCGTGGAGTACTAGACCGCATTGATCGCAATTAATTGTGCTTTACTTAGGTGATTTGTATGAAGCCCTTGTTTACCAACTATTTCCTCTATCAATACTCCCAAGGAAGAAGACGCTCTTCAAGTACCGATGGCTTTTCGTTGACAGAGGTAATTGCGGTCATCATGCTGTTGGTGGTGCTGTTTGCCATCATCGGACCTGGTTTTGTCACATTCATCAACTCTCGCCGAGCCAATGCCGTACGAGATGAAGTGTTGCAAGGGTTGCGATCGGCTCAAGAAAAAGCAATCCGCGATCGCACACCCTCTACGATGCAAATTGTGATTAGCCCCAATGGAATTCCAACGGTACAGGTAGACCAAGGTGATCTCGGTAATTCAGGTAGTAATGGATTGCAACCAGGTATGGTTGGTATCACTTCAAACCCACCGGGAGTCAACCAAGTACAGTTCATGCCCGATGGTACGGTTAATCCCAATATCAACCTCCCGCTGACCTTCATTGTTTCCTCTCCTGCTGATGGAGAAGCGAAGCGATGTGTTGCAATTGACAGTATCCTGGGTGCCATCAATACCTACGGGACCGGCGAACGGGATTGTATCTAATCCAAGGCCGCCTCACGCTGTTGAGAGGAAACAGGTTGAACTAAGGCGAAGAGTGCCAATTAGATTGATGGCACCCTTCGCCTTAATTTAACCTGAGTTTTGGATAAGCTGAAGTGCCCATTTTTGCGTGCGCGTTGCGCACGCAAAAATGGGTTTTTCTGAAGTTTGCGCGGCGCGCAAACTTCAGAAAAACCCTTAACCGAAACTGACGTTAATTTAACCTCAGTTATGGTTAAGCCGCAGGAGACAAAGCCCAATCTAATCTCAGAGCAGGCTTCTTCGGCTGGTGGCAATAGGCAATCAGCCCACACAGGATGTTGGCGAAGCAATTGACCGGACTGCGG
>NZ_JBNXVR010000025.1:0-93590 GCF_050565595.1 Leptolyngbya sp. AN02str
CGGTACATCGGCAAGCTCGTGCAAGGTTTTTGAGAGGTTTTACACTTTTTCTTTGCACTTTAGCAGACTTGATCTCGCTTGAAAACTAGGCACTGTAAACCTTTGCTGCTTTTTTCAGCAAACCCTAGATAAAGGCTGAAACCAGCAGCGATTACATCAGCAACTCTTCATCCTTAGATGCAGCCGAGTTGCCCCATTGCTGCAGCCACCGCATCACCTCATTGGGAATAAACGTTCGGCTGCGAGCAGCAGAATCAATACACACATGCTTGGTAAACGCCCGCGCCGTGCAAAACTCCTGAACCTCTTTAATGTCTTGCCCGCCAATTTCTAAACCGAATACTTCATAGGCGACTTCGTATTCGCTGTCTTTCAGCTCCTTCGGAGTCACATATATTTTGATTTCATCTCCACAAAACATAGGCCGCAAAAAGTCCACGGTTGCATGAGTAATTGGCACAGCGATCTTGGGATAACAAAAAAACTGCCCAACGTTTACTCCTGCCGCTGCCAAAGAAGCCTCATAAGCTTCGTGGCAAATGGACAATATATTGGCAAAATATACGACGCCTGCGGCATCAGTGTCGCTAAATCGAATCGTCCGTTGAAAGATAAACGGCATAGGTTCCACATCAAAATAGACAGGTTTTTCTATTGTCCAAGACTGAGGCACTTTGCGGGAGATCTTCAAACTCAAGTCTCCCGAGCCGTAGCGAGCGCCAGTTTTAAACAACCACCAGAAAGTCTTGAACCGAAACTGGCGTTAACAGCTTTTTGTTGAAGCGGAAAACAACGGCCAACAAGGTATGATTCGAACACAAAAATAGGGTAGAAGCTAAGACCTCCTACCCCATATTTGTAGACATTCAGTTACCTAAGAGCCAACAGACATTTATCGGCTTGGCAACATCGAAATCGGATTGACAGTACCCTGACTCGGTAGATGGATTTCGAAGTGCAAGTGAGGACCAGTGCTATAACCAGTACTGCCAACCGCAGCAATGTGATCACCCTGCGCAACCTCTTGCCCAGCCCGTACAAACAAACGGCTGCTATGAGCATAACGAGTACGGCTACCGTCGGGATGGCGAATATCAACCATGTAGCCATAGCCGCCAGAGTTCCAACCTGCGAACTCAACAACACCAGCTGCCGCTGCATAGATAGGCGTTCCAGTGGGTGCGCCGATATCAATACCCCGGTGCATGCGGCCCCATCTCCAGCCATAGCCAGAAGTCAAAACACCCCGAGCAGGCCATGCGTAACCGTTGAAAACAGGAGCGCCTTCCGGTAAAAATGCATCGGCACCCGGCAGAGGAGGCAACTCAGGCGAAACAAAGCGCCCGATTAACGGCTCCAATAAAGGCTCATAGTTCTCAGAACCAATCGGTGCTGCTGCGATGACCTGAGAATCAGCATCAGCAGAGGGTTGTACAACCTCAGCAACAGGTTCGTCAACTGTTTGAGGAGATGCAGCAACTTGATTCACTTGCGGGACTCGCAACGATTCAGTTCCTCTGAACTCAGAATTTGGATTAAATTCTGGCGCCGAGGGAGCAAAGTCCGGAATTGTGGACGCAAACTGCGTTGTAGAAGCAGCGGCCACTAAAACAGGCTGCTGAGAGCCCGAATCGATTTCCGCACGTTCAATCTGGCGAGACGGTTGCAAGGTGGAAAGATCAGAAACAAACTGGTTTGCATAGGAAGCAGAACTACCAATCTCCACCGATGAGGATGCAACCTTGCCGACTAGAGTCGTGTTCGAAGCTCCTGTATCCGAGGAAGCCTCTGGAGTAACGGACATGGCCATATCGCGATCGCCACCAACCGACTCCGGCTCTGCAATCGACGGAACTACAGGCGAGGCAAGGCTCACGACTAGAGACTCAGGAGATGCGGGCTCAGCAGAGGCATCATCCAAAGATACAGGAGAATTATTGGCCGCCAACCACTCAGGTTTCGCTTGCGAAGCATCCAAAGCGGCAGGCTGGGCAGGAGTAAATGACTCTGCAAACGTTGGAATATTCAGAACCTGGCCAACGCGAATTAAATTGGGATTGCTTAAGCGGTTTGCTGCAATGAGTGATGATCTCGGCACATTGTAGCGGCGAGCAAGTTGATCAACCGTTTCTCCAGAAACCACCCGATGGGTAGAGGTAGAAGCAGGAGCAACTGTGCGATTTTCGATATAGTTAGGCACACCTGCAGGAGCAAAGCTACCAGAGCTTTCAGCGACAGATGGCACATGAGCCAGAGACAATGAAGCTGAGGACTGAGACTGAGGCTGAGCTTCAACTTGCTGCACAGAGGACAATTGCTTCTTCTGAGGAGACGAAGGAACCAACAGAGTTTGATTCACCCAAAGTTGGTTTGCATCTCCCAAACGGTTGATAGCAATCAAAGTACGCTGAGATACGCTATGAGCGCGCGAAATAGAACTCAGCGTGTCTCCCGGCTGCACACGGTAGGGCTGCAACTCAGAATCATCAAACCCATGGTCGACCTCGGGGGCAAGTTCAAGGCCATCGCTTAGATTGGAAGCCTTATCACTGAGAGAAGGCTGAACAACTGCCTTTCCATCTGTCGACTGAACCGACTCCTCTCCACCATACTCCGCCAAAGTATTTCTCAATCTTTCGCGCTGCTGGCGCAATCGGAGCAATGCAGCACTTCGTTCATTTGCTGATTCGGCAACAGTGTCAGCACTTGGTGCCACAGGAGCGTCCAAAGAGCTCGGCTGCCCGACAGCAGATACGCCTAAACCTTCGTTAAACCCTCGAACAGGCGATGACTGCCAATCACCGTACTCAACAACGGGTGTAGCCACCTCCCCGGATCTTAAAGCCTGAGCCTCAGCAGGAGAGGGTTGAGCATTTGGTAGTATCTCTAGGTCTACTGCCCTTGGCTCGGATGCGAGCGCTGTGTCATCTTGACGTGGAAGAAGCAGACTGCTGGCACCCATCGACAGGGCCAGACCAACCATGGCTGCAGAAGTGCGAGCTTTACGGTTAACATCTGACGAAGCTTGCTTCTGCTGCTCTGCCTCCAATACGTCGTCGAATGCCGACGAATGACAGATAACAGACTTGACCTTCTGCGGAAATGCGCGTCTCAAAGAAAACCTCCTTGTGAGCGGCGTATTGAAATCCTTGAGTTAAGGACTTTGACTAACTAAGTCACAGAGCCACTGACGTTAGTGGAACCGAAACAGCAACCGCTATTTGGTGACTAGGTAAGATTACCTTGTTCATTTGACTTAAACAAGCTTACATCAGTCCTCTAGAAAATCAATACTTGGCCGCTGAACGAAGACGAATCGACTAGCAAACATAGCACATCACAACTGAGATTGAACAACTGCCAAGAAAACATCAAGAGCAAAATTTACCTTTCAGTTTCCGACTAGCTTTTGTTTGGCTCGTTGTAAGGAGCTAGGTTAAATCTTTATCCCCAACCCCTATCAAGTGTCAATACACTTTGCGTTCGGGGATACTCAACCATTAGACCAAAATCTTTATCCTGAAAGGATTTCAGCTTTTCAAAAAGGATTCATCAGTATTGAATATCTCAGAGTTAAATGTTTGCAACTAGAGCATAATCAATACTCCAAATCGCAGCTGTTTTCAGGAATCCTAAAAAATCTGTGTCTGTTTTAACTTTTTCTACCTTGATATTTTTTCCAGTTTGATTGGACTCTCTCAACTTGCCCATTTGTCCTGGCTTTATGCTCAGTTTTCTATATGGATTTCTTATAGTCTGGCAGTCAGTTTCGTAGTACAGACTACTGAATAGCCCTGTGCATTCAAACGCCCTCACGTCTGCTTTTGAGAGTCTTTGGCTCGTTCATCAACAATGAGTGATGTTCCGTTTCGCTTACTTTTGCTGACTTGGAGAGGGCGGCTTGGTTCAACACTAAATTGTCAAAGAATTGTCAAACACCGCCTCCATTTGCAATTCCCAGGACTGGCATATTCCTTGCAGGCGCGTTTCTGAGCGATCGCACGTTGACCGACAGGATTCACTCCGTCCCCTTGCATCCAGCAAAGTTTGTAGGGTGCCCAACTGGTGCTGGCATACCCGCATGACTTTGGCAGGGCGGCCTGTGATCAAGATCGGCAAAGGCTTGGAACTAGAACCTCTGCCATTCAGTTGCTAAGTAGCCCAAGTTGTCGGCGTGCTTCGAATAGGCCGATCGCCACACTCACGGAAAGATTGAGGCTTCTTACTCCAGGCTGAGCCATGGGGATTTGTAGCGTTGCCTGACAGGCGTGCAGCACGGATGCTGGTAGACCGGCTGTTTCACATCCAAACAAAAGCCAGTCATCCGATTCGTACTGAAACTGAATATAGTTATGAACGCCTGAAGCGCTAAAGCCTAGCCATCTTCCCCCATATTGCTGGTGAAATTGGCAAAAGTCTTCCATCGTTGGATGGTATTTCAAATCGACGTAGCACCAATAATCTAACCCCGCACGCTTGAGATAGCGATCGCTAATCTCGAAGCCTAAAGGGCCAACCAAGTGAAGTTCTGTGCAGGTAGCCGCACAAGTTCGGGCAATATTCCCAGTATTCGGCGGAATTTGCGGATTGACGAGCACAACCTTAGGCATAGGGAAGACTGATTTCTACAAAAAAACTAGAGCAAATTTATAAAGATTCAGCGTCTTCAGCGGTGGTTTGATCGAACCGCCTCATCACAAATGATAGTTTTTCTTTATATTTCAACAAAAAAGTGCTGCTTATAGAAAAAACTCAAACCAATATGAATTTTGTCTGAAGCTAGTATAAAGTTCAGCTGAAGCAGGCTTCGCATAAAAATTGCAGATGAACTCCAACAAGAAGGTTTATCTGGTTTGCCGGAACGAACCGCTAACAAACCATTGACTTCCAACTACAGCCAATTTAGAGATTAAAAGGCACATGGGCACAAGCCAAGCTCACTCCCATGTGCCATCTCACGGTGTTGCTTCATCTTCAGGAGACATCTGAACAGGGCAGCAACATGGTTGTTCCTGAATCCCCACGGCCCCATAGAGCATGTTCTGGGAACGTCACGCGAGATTTTCCTAAGTTTGAGGAAACCAAATCACGAATTGGGCCGTACTAGGCTTTTCTTAGATAACCGCTGAAGGCGGCAAAATAAGCGTTGTTCTTGGAAAGGAACTGCTACTATCAGCCCCTCTCTAAGACTCTCTATATAAATAGAGAATCATTAGAAAGGTACAGAACGACAGAACGAAGTGAGTGGGAGTAGATCAATCAGGGGTTGATTAGTGGGCGCGAACCTTGGCGGCCTTCTGCAAGGACTCTGCAATAGCACGCACAGCAGCCACCATTGCAATTTCGCTGTTAAGCTGGTTCACCGCAGAACCAACCCCAACGCCCGCAGCACCCGCAGCGATCGCCAACGGAGCAGTAACATTTGAAATTCCAGAAGCACACAGCACAGGAACCGTTACAGCGTGCGAAATTTCATACGCCGCTGCCAGGGTTGGGGCAGCTTTTTCAATCAGGCCTAGGGTTCCTGCATGGGAAGGTTGGCTGCTGGTCCCGCCTTCAGTTTGAATCAGATCGGCTCCGGCCTGTACAAGTTGCTCGGCTAAACGCACCTGTTGATCAAGGGGCAGAATATGGGGCACGGTGACTGATAGGGTTGTGTGAGGAAGCAGTTCACGAGTGCGACGAGTCAATACCAGCACTTCTTCAGCTTCAAACCGACGACCCACTGCGTAGAATGCATCAAAATTACCAATTTCTAGCAGGTCTGCACCCGCTGCAACGCAATCCACAAACAGCTCGGGCTCTACCGCAGACACACACACGGGACACTGGCTCACCTGCTTTGCCAACGTAACCAGATCAGGGCTCGCCGCAATATCCACAAAGGTGGCTCCACCCAATTCTGCCGCTTTTACAATCGAAGCCACGCGATCGCGCTGAAAATTGGTCAACCCGCTAATAATCTTTAATGCTGTGCCTTGTGCAAAAGCATTTTGAAGCTCGGGGTGAATTGTCATGGGGTTCCTCAACTTTGGCAAACAGTACGGATCATTTTGCCACACTCCTTACCGCTTATTGCGTCAGAATCCATTCCATGTCAGCGCACACAGCCAGTTCTCAGGCAGGTAGGGATCATGTTGTCGAGTGCGTCACCGTCATGCGACAAATCCATTTGACCTATGAGTTATTCTTCAGATTTATATTCCTCAGGCTTGCTTAAAGGAAAAAGATAACGAACTGTCGCCATTCCCAAGCTGAGGAATATAAAAACCAGTAGCGTCAACAGTGGCAAAGCAGGCATAGGTCAGACTAGTAAATCTCTTCTCATTGTAGAAATTGAGTCTAGTGCTACTGTGGCAATGGTGTGACCGTTGTGTCTCAAATTTATTGAGTATTGAATGGTGATGTTCTAGATATGTGGATATTCATGGCAGAAAGGCGGTGGAGCTACCCTCTTACCGCAAATATCCACACAGGTGAAGCACAACCGTTTTTCATTTAGATCTGAACTTCGTCGGCGAAACTGGTCCATCGGACAAAATGAAACGGCCCTGCGATCGCGCCCCAGACTCGCTCATCCGTTTCAGGGTCACGCCCCCGATCCAAGCTTGTAAAAACCTCACCATCAATTTCAAATTCACTGTCAAGGTAAGTTCGTTGACCTTTTCGCTCAACAATACATCCCTTCCCAGGTTCAACAGACCCTTTAAAGCTTTTACCCGTCCACTCCACGATCATGCTGCAACCAGGCAGTTTTTCCAGGCGATCGGGAGTCAACTTCGTCAAACGCTCCACTTCACGCGAGGCACCATAAAATTCGGTTTCGTTGTGAATGATGTAATTTTCAATCACAATGCGATCGCTCTCTGTCACCAAATTCAGGACTCGAATCCGATATGGATCATTCAAGGAATAGTCGTAAGCCTGCTCAACTAAAAACCCCGCCCCCGACAACACCCCTTTTGGCAAAGGCCGCATACACACCCGAATGTGGGCAAACAAAGGCGGATTGGCAAAAGCCTGCTCTTGGTTGCTAAAGTCTGCAGCCATCCAGCGGGCCAGCGTCGCAATATCTGTAGCGTGGGTCATACAGGCGCATCTAACTCAACCGTTGTTCTTCCAGGACTTACACAGTTGAATGATGTTTGGGGCGCTTCGCGCCCCAAACATCATTCAATCCCTAGTTTTTCGGATGAAGTGCGTAAGTCCTATCTTCATTTTACGAGACAACGACCCTACCGCTAGTACAGAAATAGGCGCATGCTCAGTTCAGCTAAACGCTAAGGTAGATAGCCTGGAAATGGAACTAATTAGAGGCTAACCATTGCTCAATTCGCTGGGCTGTCACTTGGCAGCTACGTCTTTTCTCATCAGACAACACATGAATTTCTGGCTGGTTTGGGTTCTCTGGTGCCCTAAATCGGCCTAAAAGGCCATAACTTACTAAGCCCAAGTACTCACGCACTGCCAACAGCGATCGCTCCGCTGTAGTAAGCGTTGGGGGAGCAGGCTCAACATGGGGAATTACCTGAAAGCCCACTCCTTGAAACGTCAACATTGATCGCAGCATGTGAGGTGGATCGGTAATCAAAATAATTGTCTTAGCCCCTTCCGAACCCAAGATAGCGGCGGTGGAATAAGCCTCATCTTTGGTGGTACGAGCACACACTGTTCCACTGAGGAGCGTGGGATCGACAGCCTGCTCTTGCAGCATCAAAAACGTTGACACCAAATTGCCAGATCCCGTTACAAACATGCGAGGAGCCCGCCCTTGCTCTACCAACTCTAGAGCAGACTGATAGCGATCGCCCTCAATTTCATCTCCACGAGCCAATACCACAACTGCATCAGCAGGTGTGCCCGAGTCTTTGGGTATAAAGCGAACGAGAGCGGCCGTTGCGGGTGTAGCAAACAACGGCGACAGCATAAACCAGTAGCTGCCCAACACAACCATCAGCAGCGTTAGCAAACGCTTGCGGTAGCGCCGAGAACTCAGCAACAACAAAACTCCAAAGGTCACCAAGATAGCCAGCGTCACCAAACGTGGATCTAGAAACCACTCGTACAGCCCCCACGTAAAGCGCGTCCAACGGCGTCCGATGAGCATGCGCAAAAAGTCGAGCATGGTATTAATGCAGTGTGCGAGCTAGTGTCGTAAAGTTCATCATCAATGTAGCTGAAGCATTCAGAACGCTGAAGCGCTGGACTTTATATGAAGAAAATTTTCACACCTAAGCTGAAGTTTGTAAATTTTAGCCAGAGAGGCTGCCATCACAACGGTAAATACCCAGGCTGCTCTCCTTCGGCCAATTTGCGATCTTCTACCTTCAATAGGGCTCATGCACCGTCCAGAATCCTGATGGTTGTGAAAATGGTTTTGAAAGAGGGGTCGTGGGCTAGCCAAGATTTAGCTTTCAAGAATGTAAATCTGAGCTGTTTCCGACTCTTCAACAAAAAAGGCTCCACATCAGTGAAGCCACAATTGGAGGACTCGTTGTTAAGGTGTCTATGGAAAAGCCTTGTAAAAATCGAAGAAATCGTATTTTGAAACATGAATTAAATCAGAGAGAACCTATTCTGCGACGGTGATAGCCGCTAACGACTCTCGAAACGGTTCATTGGCAGACAAGCCATCCTCCAAAGCCTGGTACGTTGCGTCCAACTCTGCCTCAATTCGAATTTGAGCGCAGGGAATGGTATCGGAAAGAATAGCGCTGGCCATCACACCACAGTGGATTTCCAGCATTGCCTGAGGCAAAGCCTCAAACATTAATCGCTGTCCTGGAAACACGACTCGCTCGAAATACCAGTTCGGAATATTAGTAATGCGCGCAACCTGCATCTTACTAGTTGCATTTACATAGCAGCACAGGATGCGATCGCCACTGTTGGAAGGAAGCGGATCAATGATTTGAGCCATAACCGTGAGGAGCCTTATGGAATAAATAAGGACAATCACACGCTATCATTGTCCGATCCCCATCGCTGTAAACTCGACTACAACCACAGGCGACTCAGATCACAACACCTGCGGATGAAGCCTGTTCAGGATTATTTGAGGATTTGATTTTTCCCTACCATCTTGAGAGGGCAAGCTCTGCAGAGCTCATCACATGAGAGCCCATCGACTCCATCGTCACAAAGTACCAGATTCAGACAAGACATGGCAACGCTTTGCAAATACGCGATTCACCAAGAGGCCCCTTACAACGGCAAACCTGACGCGCGATCGCTCTGACTCGCTGGCAAATTGGTTATTCCCGCATAAAAAAGCAAGGGACATTGTCCCTTGCTGACTTTCGATGGAATTTAACAATACCAACCCTAGAAGGTCATTTCTGCGGCTTGAACACGCTCGACCTGCTTCTTCTTCAATACCAACAGGACTTGAGTCAGCATGACCGATGCGATAAAGGCAATCAAGCCCTTCACGCGATTGGGGCTTTGCAGCACAATCTCAGCATCCTTTTGACCAAAGCCGCCCACGTTGGGGTTCTCAGTCAAAGCAGCACCAGCAGCAACATCCTCACCTTCGGAGACAATTAGCGCTGGCCCAGCTGGAATTTTGTCGACAACCGAACCACCATCCGCCGGTTGAATGGTCACTTCATAGCTACCATCGCCAGACTTAGAGATATTGGTAATGGTGCCAGCAACCGATGCGTTGTACATGGCATTGTTGCTCTTCTCACCCGTTGGATAAACTTGGCCACGACCCCGGTTTCCACCCAAGTGCAATTGATACTTACCAAAGTTAACGGCTTTGTTCGTGCTGGGATCTGGAGAGAGTACAGGGAAGATGATTTCTTGATACTGATCACCCGGCAGGGGACCGACCAAGATCACGTTTTCCTTATCCTCGGCATAGGTCTGGAAGAGGTAAGAAGGACCAACTTCTTCCTTCAGATCTTCGGGAATGCGGTCTTCAGGAGCAATTTTGAATCCTTCGGGCAGCATCAGAACTGCACCAACGTTCAAAGGTCCCCGTTCACCCGTTGCAACAACTTGCTGAACGTTGGTGTCGTAGGGGATTTTGACAACGGCCTTGAACACGGTGTCGGGCAGAACAGCCTGGGGAACTTCAATTTCGACAGGCTTGGCTGCAAGGTGGCAGTTGGCGCAAACGATGCGTCCGGTTGGCTCCCGAGGCGTTTCGTAGTTCTGCTGTGCCCAAAACGGATAAGCGGCCGCCGACTGAGGCAAAGCAAAGTCAGCCGCAAAGAAGCTGGCGATCGCCACCAAAGTAATCAGCGTTCCCTTCAGGAACACCTGAATGCTGCGAGGCAGCAGCGTTGTTAAAAGCTTGAATTTCATGGGATGCGTGTTCTCAACCGAGGATGATAACAACAAAGAATGTTGATGAGATGAGCAAAATTTGACCATTACCGACCCAAAACGGGTTTGGCATGTAGGTGGCAAGTGGCAACCACCACTATGCCCACCAGGGCTCATCGCCCGTCCGGAAGTCAGTTTCAGTCCACGGAGTTAGCGCAATCTTGCCATCGTCGGAGACGCCTGTGTGTACTAGAGCCAACGAGAGAGGCGCAGGCCCACGCACCACCTTGCCCGTGCTGTCGTATTGAGAACCATGACAGGGACAAATGAATTTGTTTTCGCTTGCATTCCACGGCACAACGCAACCCAGATGGGTACAGACAGCATTAATACCATAGCTAGCGATCGCATCAGAGCTTTCAACCACGATATAGGTTGGGTCGCCCTTGAGACCTTGTGCCAAGGTGCGATCGCCCACATTATGCTCTGACAAGAAATTTGACAGAACAATATCATTGCCAAGAGCGTCTTTGGCGGTAACACCACCGCCAGCTCCACCACTCGAGGGTGGAATGAAGTACTTCACAATGGGGTACAGTGCGCCCAGCACAGTGCCCGAAGCGGCACCCAGCAGCAGGGCGTTCATAAACTGGCGACGCCCCAAATCAGGCACGTCAGGGTTTCCAGAAACTTGAGTCATGATTTACCGATTCAGGCTGTGAACTTAGGTTCTGTATAAAGACCGCAGCGACTTCTCGAATGAGACCACCTCGAATGAGGCATCGCCAGTCCCTAGCGGTGATCGTTTACAGTTTTTCTATAAGCAATATTACACTGCTCAAGATTCCGAAACTGAAACTAATCTGCTTTCGTAAAGAACCGTAAAGATTGGGAGCCTACACATGACCGGGGAAGACCTACATCAACTCATTCTTGGTAAGTGGGGCTACTCATTTGACGTACAGCTCCGCAAGGTGCAAGGCAAAATTTTCTTCCAAGTCATGTGGAAGTACCTGGAACAAGCCTCTTTCCCCATGAGCGAAGCAGAGTATATACAGCATTTGGACGAAATCGCGACATATTTGACTGCGCTGGGTGGCTCTGAGCAAGTGCAGCATTACATCGACACAACAGCCGATAAGCCTCGATTGGGGAAAGCCGTTAGCATCCCCATTGACTTGGGCGATCGCGCATCTGAATGGATTTTGGAATAATCACCCTCCGGCCAAACTCGGCATGGGGTTCGTTTTTTAGCGGCCGATCATCTTCGTTAGGCCAATTCCACCAAAATACAGAGTCAGCACGGCCCCAGCTAGCAAGCTCTGGGTTACCGGATCGGTCGATGGCGTGAGCACAGCGCCCAACACAGCGCCACCCAAAACCACATAGCGCCAACCCTTCGCCATCTGCTTTGAATCAACGATTCTTAGCAAGCCCAGCAAGACCTGAATCACGGGGATCTGAAACGCTAGCCCCGTGCTGAAAAGTAGCAGCAGTACAAACTCAAAATATTTATCGATCGACCACAGTTGCTCAACGACATCTGCCCCATAGCTAATAAAAAAGTTGAGTGCAGCCGGAATCAAAGCAATGTAAGCAAACACCAAGCCCCCAACAAACAGAATGCTAGACCCAAAGACAATTGGCCCCAACAACCGCCGTTCTTTGCGAGTTAACCCTGGCAGCACAAACTGAATAATTTGATAAAGCACAAAAGGGCTCGCCACCAGCAGCCCACTGTAACCAGCAACCTTGAGCGATACGAAAAAATATTCTCCTGGGGAAAGCTGCAAAAACTTAACCCCCTGCGCTGGCACCTCTAGAAGAGCCACAATTTTGTTCACGAAGGCAAAACAGAGGATGACACCACCCACAACTGCAATCAGCGCATAAAAGATACGCGTCCGCAGCTCTTCTAAATGGTCGAAGAGCGACATCTCTACATCGTCAACCAAGTCGTCGTCCGCAATGGCTGATGCTGGATCGGGTAGCCCAGTGTTTTGAACTGCAGGCTCGAAATCAGTAGGAGCGGTCATACTCGCTGATTAGCAGATAGAGGAACATGGACAACGGCCAACTGCGGTGTGCAAATGCCCCTTTCGCAAGCCGTTATCAATACTAGACTACTGTGTTTATAGGCTATCGGCTATTGCGATCGCCAAGTTCTGCCAAAAGCGCTCCTGCCCCACAATTTAAGTTCGTTCCAAAAAAATGCGCCGAAGGGCTTGCAAATTTCTGGCTCATTCTGTTAGCTTAATAAAGCGCGAAATTTGCAGCAGCGAGCGCAAGTTTCTACGCCGGGATAGCTCAGTTGGTAGAGCAGAGGACTGAAAATCCTCGTGTCACCGGTTCAAGTCCGGTTCCTGGCATCGTTTTAGGGCACACGTTCTCTATGGAGAATATTCAGGGTGCCTAATTTCTCAATCAATCAATGTCAGCAGAGCGAAGAGCGCGAAGGGCTTTGCTAAGATGATGAATCATCTCAGTTTGTTCAAGAGTGGGATTAGGAATCTCCAATAACTGATTGAGCTGATACAGCAATTTTTCTGTTGGCTTTTGCTGAATGGAATTGCCTTCCCGATGGCTCTGGCCTGTTGCCAGCCACTCTACAGATACCCCGGCAGCATCTGCCATTGCTATCAGCTTGTCTCGGGTTGGCTCGGAGATTCCGTCTTTCCATTTTCGGATTGCACTCTCTGACACGCTGCATTCACGAGCGAACGCACGTGCACTACCAAATTGAGCGATCAAAAGTTTGAGACGACTTACAAAACCTTCATCCTTTCTCAAGAGCCCCCCTAGGTTGGGCATACGTGTTTGTGTGTTTAGTAAAGGATATAGCTGCTTTGTATGAGCAACTAATCAACCCTAAAACACTGATTTTGCCGTTAAATTTGTTCTAAAAAATGGCAAAAAGATCAGCGTTTTTTAGTGTGACAGTTGGGGGTTTAGTCCAGAATCAGTCCAAGCCTTCAATTTCTGCGAAAGCTTCGTTAAGGACATCCGCAATCATCGGCCAGTAACCAGGAATTTCATCGACATCTCTATCGGGGTGTATTCCCGTCTCCGTAATAGCAAGCGCGTCATTAAGCAACCTTTCAATCGCCACCCAATCAATGATGGGATTGTTTAAATGAAGCTCGACGAGCCAAATCACGGATCTAAATTCACTTAAACCTTTACTGCTCATCGTTAGAACTCCGGTACAACAATCCGTCTCGATCGCCCTGCATAGTGGGCATACAGCACATTAGTAGACACCCTTGCCAAGTAGCTCACATCAGCAACCGCTAGATGCTCCAATGCCAGCGTGATCCATGTGTGGCGCGTGTGATATTGGCTCAGGTAAAAGGCCACCTTCCCATCGCTCACCAGGCGCTTAATCAACGGACGCCAAAACCGGGTTTGAAAGTTGTGGTAATCAAATGGGCCACCCTTCACCCCAGTAAACACCCGATCGCCCCGGTTGTAATTCGCTGGCCTTACCTCCCTGAGCAACCGTTGCAACCGAGCGTTGCAAGGGAAGCGCGTTGTTCTGCCGTTCTTAGTTCCCTGTACTTCCCGCGTATCGACGGGCTCAGCCTCAATGATCAGCAGCTCCGTGCAATCGTTAGCAACGTGTTCCCATCGCAGGGCCGCAGCTTCCTCCGGTCTGCAACCTGTCCAGAAGAGAAACTTCACCCATGGGGCATAGAAGGGGCATTCAACATCAAACGCCTGGATGATGCGATCGCGCTCCTCAACCGTGAACGCTGCCCACGCTTTCTCACTTTGGCGAGCTTTGCGAATGTGGCGATGCACCCCTTTGAAAACATTGGTTTGAATCATGTCACTCTCATAGGCCCAGTTACAGCAAGCGTTAATTTGCATGAGGGACCGCCTTGCAGTTTCGGCGGCATAGTGTTGGATGAACCAATCACGAATCTCGATAGCGGTCTCAAGGTAGGGAGCTTGAATGCTGAGTTTTTGCAGACGACGCTGCATCTTCAAATAGTCCCGTTTGTAAGTGCTTGGTGAAATTTGACCGCGTCGAAACTCGCTGTATGAGGTCCACAGCATCAACAACTTTTTGGGAGTAATAGCTCTTGAATGCCTAGCCACTACTCAACACGCTGCAAATCCTCTGGTGGGTAAGGACGGCTGAGCACCCACGATTCAGCGCGTATTGTGACAACCCAACTGGTTTCCTCCCATCCGGGTTCCTCGCCATCCAACTCCACCGATTCAACAAAGCAGGGTTTACCAGAGAATCGCCCTGCCTTTGGAGTCACCTTTTCACCGACTGCAAACGGTGGTGTTGAATTGCTTAGCGGTGGTGTTGAATTGCTTGTTGAATTGCTGTTGAATTGCTGTTGAATTGGAAAACCATTGGTATCACTGGGTTCTAGCGATTTATTCAACAAATCCCCAGGTGTGGGGGGTAAAAGGTGATCATTTTTTTGATCACCTTTTGGCGAAATGATCACTTTTTCAGAAGAAGACGGGGAAAAATTATTTTGTTGAATTGGCCCTCTATCGCTGTCGGTGTCTGGATTTGAGCAATTCAACACGGAATTCAACTGTTGAATCTGTTGAATTGACTTTCTCACGTAAACAGCGGCTTGCCTATCGCCTCGCTTTTCAACAAGGTCATCGCACTGTAAACGCTTCAAAACCTCATATAGTGAGCGTTTCGGCAAATTTGTCGCCTCTGCAATCTGATTCAACTGAGCACTACCGACTTGGTTTAGGTAATTCAACACGCGATCTTTTTGGCTCAAATCAACATCAGGGCCAAGCCAATTACCGAGCAAACGCCATTCAAGCGTGTTTGCATCCAACAAAACTTGCAAATCGAGCTTGCCCCAACCGTTTTCAACACATAGGCGATAGTTGCGCTCATCTGCGGCCAAAACCAACGTGCCTCGGCATGTTGCGCGAATCGCGCTAGAGCCTCTGATGGTGTCGAACACATCCACATCACCGATGGTGTTGATTTGCACTTTGCCCGTGTGGTGAACGAGTAGCCCGGTGCATCGTTGCCGCTTGCACATTTCTTGCAATGGCTCTAGCAGTTGGCTCATTTCGGCTGATGACTCGCTGATGGAGCTATCGCGAATGCGGCTCAACGTGTCGAATACGACGAGCCGCGCGCCCAACTCCTCTACCAGTTCCTCCAAATACTCCAGCTCTGTGAGCTTGAATTTATCGAGCCAATAGACGGGCATCCCCTGTTCCCAGCCCTGTTTCATCTCGCGTTCTTTGGTTTTGGTGTCGCTGTCTTCGCAGCGAATGTAGATGACTGCGCCCTGGCTGGCTGGCCTACCCAGGAACCTTCCACCACTGGCCACGGCCTTGGCCAGCGTGAGGGCTAATAGCGATTTACCCGCCCGTGGGCTGGCTGCCAATAGAAACAGCTCGTCAGCGGTCAAAATGTCGTCTACCAGCCAATCTGTATAGTCCGGTGCTTTGGCCAGCATGTCATCGTTGCTTACCAAGCGCGATCGCAACGGATTATCACTTTTGCGCTCTGCCCAGGTCTCTGCCGCAGCTGCGGCAGTGGTGAACTGTGGGAACAGGCCAGCCGCGATCGCGTTCGACACATCCCACCCATTCGCGGCCTGGTCGTTGCTGGGAACGGTGGCCACCTTGCACCGTTTTTTCAATTCGGCTTGCACTTTGGTTGCACCCTTCCGCCCCGGTTCATCCAGGTCATAGAAGACAACCACTTCACCCCGCAGTTGTTCCAACTGCTCCGATGGGGGAATGTTGCCAGCTCCACAGGTAAAGCAGCTCACCTGTATGTCATTTTTCAGCTCAGAATTACGTACAGCCCAACCCAACATAATGGCATCCCATTCGCCTTCACATAGCCATGTTTGGGTTGGTGTGTCGGGTTTGTGGGTGGTGTAGACGGTGGCTGGAATGCCGTACTGTGACCATGCCTGATACCCATCCGGGCGATCGCCGTCGGGCATCCATGGAGCAATGCGTTTTTTCTGGTAAAAAGCAGTGCCGTCAACGTTGGGGATGCTAATCGCAATTGCATGGAGATGAGTGTACTTGCTGGCTTTGGTGGTGTCACCCACACGGGCTCTCACAACGCCAAGCCGATAATGCTCAATCATGGCTGCACTAATGCCGCGATCGGTGAGCCACCGTAGAGCGTGGGTGCTTTGGGTCAACAGTTTTTCGGTTGCAGCCTTCACCTTTTGTGGACTGACGAGCACGTTGGCAACCGGAGCTGCCAGCTCCGCCCTGGCCTCTGCTGTTGGAGCTGGCAATGTGCGACGGCTGGTGTCGCCCAGGGCATCGCGAATTTGTTGTGGAGTGCAGCCGCGAAAGCACTTGTAAGCACCATTCTCTAGAACTGATAGACTCTTTCTGCGTCTGCCTTCGGGGTCACAGTGGGGGCACTGGGCTTTACGCTGCTGGTTGAATTCAACGTGTTTCCTGATATCGAACGTATCCATGTGTAGGTCTAAGTAGGTTTGCAAAAAACAACGGGGGCGAGATTGGTTAGATCTCGCCCCCGTTTTGTTCGTTAGCTTGTTGGTCGTGACCTTTCCCAAAAATCAGTTGCCTGTTTGCCCCTGAGCACTTCTTGAGAGCGATCGGCGTACTCAATGACGACGGTTGGCTCTATGCCGAGTTTTTTGGGGTTGGGTGGCCAGAGTACGGCTGAGATAATTTGCCTCGGATCAATATCTGTTGATAGACTTTGCATAGTTCAAGTGTTTTATGAATAGTCTTGGGCGGGGAATTCCTTGGGTGAGGGGTTCCCCGTTTTGCTAGCGGTTTAATACTCGTCTTCGTCTTCGTAGTCCTCTTCGTCTATCTCGCCATCTATTACCCTTGAGTCTTCGGTGGCAGAGGGCAATAGGTTAGTGAACTGGGGAAAGTTGGGTGCATCTGGCTTGATGCCCTGCGCGCGCAAAAACTCAGCGGCCTGATCCCATTTCTGTTGATAATCCTCAAGCTTTCTTTTAAGTTCAGAAACCATGTCCTGAAGCCTATAGCGCTTGGTGTCTAGTTCCTGGGCGTTTTCCCCACAGAGAGGCACAACCCGCCCACGAAGATGCTCAATCACCTCCTCTGGCGAATCGCCTTCATCCAGGTCGGCTCGCATAGAGATGCGTTCGTTGCTGTAGTTGCCAAGGTTGGCAAGCCGAGAGTAATAGACTTTCGTGATTTTCATGACTGATAAGATTGAGTGAATTACTTGTGGCGGGGAATCCCTTTGGTGAGGGGTTCCCCGTTTTGCTGTGTGGATGTGGCTCTGTTGTGGTAAATGGAGCAAACCAGAACATCACCAAAGTTTTCAAATCACCGGAATTCACCTCCTTTAGAGAGAAAGGCTGAGTCAGGGCATCGTGACTTAACAGATTGCCTATGCAATGTGCCAAGTGAAGTCAGATCATGAGGTATGCACCGTGAGAAGAGCCCAATCCCATCACGGTGCAACCGTAGCTGAACGGGTGTTCATAACGAATAGTAACTGAACGCCTGTTCATGAACAAGGGTTCAGTATAAGATGATCAAGAAACGTAACCAGTCGTTGTTCATGAGCCTATTGCAGGTGAAAAAAGTAACTCCCGAAGAAGTAGCCGACGCGCTTGGTGTTTCTGACCGAGCTGTTTACTACTGGATGGCTGGAACGCGTGAACCGCGCCTAACAATCGAACAGGTGCAAGCCTTGTGTACGTTGTTGGATTGCAATGTTCATGAATTGCCTAGCTACTTTGGGCCAATAAAAAGCCCTGAGCAAAAGCCCAGGGCAAGTTCCGATGATCAAGAAAAATAAATATTTAAGTTGCAGGGCTGCAAGTTTGGCGACCGAAGCCCTGCAACTAACCCCCACTACTCAAAACGGAGGTCTTTTTCATTATGAATATGTTTGGCGCGCTTATTCTACTAGGCGCTGTTGCTGGCATATCTACAGCGGTAGAAGATGCCATGAATCGCTCGGCTTTTCCCCGATCGGCACCGTTGCCCGACCTGGCAGCAGCTCTACCAGCGGCGATCGGTGGTGGTGGTGCCGAGCCGTACGTAACTTCGGACATTGAGAATCACGTACCGATAAGCCGAGCGGAATTGGAGCAATTGTTAGCTGCTGGCGGTGGCCTGGATGGTGAAGGCAACTTTAACCAGCCCATTCCCCTCACCTGGGGATACACACCTACCGCCCCCATTGTTCGCATGCCCTTCGCCTGGGCACCCGATGAGGCAGCGCTAATTACGGTTCAAGATGGTGCATTTGTGGCGATCGATTTTGAAACGGGGGCATGGTGATGGAACGTTCAGAAGAATCAGCCTTTCCCTTAACCGACCTCACTTTTCTAGACGATCGCATCACTGGCTCTCGATCAGTCCCAGGGCTAACCGTGCGTGAGCTTTTTGCAGCCATGGCGATGACTGGTTTACTCGCCCATGGCCGCAGCCTAACTGAAATAACTGCTGAGATGGCCGTTAAGCATGCAGATGCATTGATCACAGCTCTGGAGGGTGACAAAAATGCAGAACTCTGAGCGCAAATCTTTCCCGGTGTTGCTCATTTTGTTGGCTGTGGGTGTCGTCGTAGTGTTGCCAAACCTGGGCCATGCGCCACAGCCTCAAAGCGCTGGTGTTCCCATTAGCCCCATGCTGCAAGACCCCGAAGCCGAAACCTATGAATGGGATTATGAGGTGTGGGCAGCCACCCCAGAAGATGCCCAAAGCAAATGTCGTCAAGTTGGAGACAACACCCAGCTAACGGAGTACATTAGTATGCAACAAATCACCAAACGCCCGACAAAGTATGGTGATTATTTGTTTCGTTGTCGGTTCAGATCTGAAGAAATAGGAATCCCCTACCATGACCCACTCAATTAAGATGCCCTCTATCCCACCCCAAAAAGGTGAGGTTTGGTTAGCGGTCAACCTTTCCAAATTCGACAGCCCAGGCGATTTTCTAGCTGCTGTCGAGATGGCCGAAAAATTGGGACTAGACCGAAAGCTCTGCTATCGAGATACCAACTTCAATGTTGAAATCTTCCTACTTTGTCACTACGCACAGCACAACTACGAAAGCTACCAGCTCCCCGAAGATTTCTTGGTTGACGAACATATGGAACTCAGTCATCACTTTGGGGATGCCGTTGAGTTCGTGTATGCCCTTAAAAAAGGGCGCGAACTGGTAGCCGCCTAAGTTTCAACGCTCCTAAATCCGACACCACCCCAGGTCACAAGCCTGGGTTTTTTAGTGCTCTCTTGGGTTATCTGTGCCAATGTAAGTTCGAACCGTACTGATAGAAACCTTTAGCAACTTAGCGATTTCAAACCGAGTTTTTCCCTCTGCTGCAAGTCGCTTCATCTCGGCTCTAACATCTTTCGTTACCTTACGTGTGAATGGCATGGTGACGTGTCCATTAATACTGTCTGTCCCCAGTTGTGCCCCATTCGTCCCCAGTTGTGCCCCATTGGGTCTGATTGTGCCGGACATGTGTTGGAAATTTCCAACAAATGTCCGCATGTTCCCCACAGGGCCTGTATGGGAAATATTAGAAAAGCCCGGTATTTCCGGGCTAAAACTCTTCTAGCCCTAGTCTACCCATGCTGATTGCGCTCTCTGTCTTCTTTGTCGTTGGCATCGTTTTAGTATTTTTGCTAGCTCAAGAAATTGATAAACAAAAGCGTCCACACCTGTATCGAGGTGAAATTAAAAAAAGATTCTATTCAGAAACAAAACCTAAAAAGAAACCACGTAGGGCCAGCATTTCAGCAGAACATTACCAGCTCATCCAACTACTCAACGGAGACCACAGCGCAGCCTACCGTCTCATAAAAGGTGTGCAGAAAAGGAACCCACGCGAGACTTATCAATGGTGTGCAGAAAAAGCACTATTCGACCTAGAAAGAGATAGATATTAAGTTTTATCCTCTATGCCTTTTTAAGTCTCTCTCCGCTTTTTTCCAGTACCAAGCTTCCGACTGTCCGGGGTATTCTCGCCTCGCCTTTGCTGCCAGCTTGCGCAATAGTTTTCCTCGCGACGGCCTGCCTAAAACAGCAACTTTAGAACTACTCGAAACTGGTTTCGGGTAGTCTTTTTTATTGGATTTATAGACTAAGTAAAGAAGTATGAGCAGCACAACTAAAAATATGAACACCATTCGCACCAACTCTAAATAGATATTTCCCAATTATTTCGAGGAAATCTTAAGATTGATTCATCTCAATTTGGTGCCAATACCATGACAGCTTTTTCTACTGGCGACGTTCCGGCAACAATCAACACTTTTGAAAAGTTATGCGTTTGGGCTTTAAGCATTGAAAACGACCTTAATGGAACCCTCACCTATGAACCGGAAGCGGGAACGACCGATTTTGTAGCCCAAGCTCTACCGCTGCAAATCTACCGTGGCCCAAACATTGGATGGCGCTTTGAAGGGCGCATCTCTATCCCCATGGGCAGCGGAGACTGGCGGCGTGGCCCCGGCAAAATCTGGACATATGCCCAAGAGCTATCTACGACCGCTCTACCCTCTGCTTACCGGAGTTAAAACCCTATGCCCGTTTCAGTAGAGCTATACGACTTCGCAACGCCATCTCCTGTTGACGTGATGCCGTTTACGGGTGCTGTGGGCGGTGGCCGTGGCGGTGGGCGGTCATCACCCATAGGCGGCTCGCGACCTCGCGGCGCTACTGCAACGCGCCCAAGTTCTACCAGGGCTGCAACACCAGCGTCAGCGCCTAGGGTAAGCACTGGGCCTCGCCAGCCGACCCCGCTTACCCCTCGCACTGGACAGCCAAACCTGCAAGTCGTTCAGCCGTCCCGACCGTTGCAGCTTGTAAAATCGGACAACGTAACGCCGTTCCGCAGGCAAACCCCAAAGGCCCAGCCCACAACGCCTTTACCCAAGGTTGACCCAAAGCCACCGCCTAAGCCTTCGGCGCGTCCAATGCCAGCGACGCGCCCACTATCCGGCGCCAATCGAGACCTTACCCCAAACCCGATCGCAAACCCGGTCGGAGGGCCACAGCCACCAAAGCCAAAGCCGAGCGGTGGCACCGCTGGCTTACCCTCTCCGCCCGTCATCCTTCATCAGACTGGCGGTGTTCCCGGTGGCAACTACACTCTCAAGTTTTTCGATCCTTCCTACTTCTCAGAAGGCGTGAGCCTTGACTATCAACTCTATGGCCCAGTCTCTAACTATCGCATCGTTCCCCAAAGTGACGGGTATCACGTTTGGGCAACTGCTAGGACTAGCGCATTGGGCGAGGTGCAAGACATTAGGCTGACAGGAAACAACGTCATCCCAAACTTGACCCCGCAAAACACCAGCTTTCAGCTATTCAAAAACTTTGCTGAATCAGATCAGCCTGTCTACGCGCCATCTACATCGCCATCGCCATCGCTGAACCCACAGCCCTACTCACCGCTACGCGCTGCGCCCGTTATCGCCCCGTCACCGCTTGCACCATCCACACCAGCTCCATCGTTTGCGCCGCAAATCTCACCCGTTATCGCCCCGCCATCGCTTGCACCATCCACACCAGGGCAGCCGCTTCCATCTACTCGCCCACGCATTCGCCCAAACAGCAACACAGCTTACAGGCCAAACCAAGGCATACAACCCTCAAACCGCAGCTCGGCTTATCCTTATCCCATCCCTGCAAGTCTCACCGCTACGAGCGCAGCCAGCAAAACCACTAACCAATGCTGCGACACAACCGAAGACACAGACGATTGCTGTAAAGAACTCCTAGAACTATTGCGAAAGGTTCATAACGCTCTATTTGCAGAAGTTTCAATCGACCTCACCCCAGAGCCATGCGAAAAAGAAGAGGAACAGCCAGCCGAGCAAGAGGAAGGCTCAAACCCGCTCGATGGTGTGACCGACGCCATCTCCGGCGCGATATCGGGCGCGATCGAAGACAAAGCCGACTCAAAGTTTAAGTTCAAAGGCAAACGTATCGAGCTGATAGATAAGGCATTTGCAGGGCTGCAAGATGCCGCAGATAGCCAGCACAAAGAAATCTGCGAGAGCGGTAATGGGGCTGCATTCCCCGAATGGTGGGCGGGTCGTGTTGGCGCCGATCGTCCACAGCTCGTCATCACCATTCGAGAGATTAGCGATGATGGCAAGCTGGGTTCATCCAAATGGAGCTTCACCATCCCTCACTACCGCTATGGAATCCAAAACCCTAACTACAGGCCCAATCTAGGCCGATGGCAAAAGGGTTCCTACTATTTCCGGGAAACCTTAAGGGATAACTCCAAGGTGATTCTAAATTGCCGCGATCGAGCTGAGGCCGAGCGGATGCATGAGGCCATTGGCGAGTTGATAGACCCGGCTCGACGCTTTGAACCACCATTGGTTGATTACGGTGAGCGCAAAGGCTCTCAGCTCAAGCAAGCAACGGTTAAAGCGGTCTTTGCATCGTTTTATGCAAGTGGACAGCTCAACCAAAAACCCGACTACACATTCAAGTTTGAAGATGAGTCCTAAGCTTTATTTCCGCATCGCCAGGAGAGAGAAACGCAACCTAGAAAACTGCATACCGCTTGCGCAGTATGCAAAACAGCAGCACATCTCTGAAACGACAGTAAGGAACTGGATTGCCAGCAAAAAACTAGTGGCTTACAAGTGCGCTGGCCATTGGTACGTTGATCCAGAAAGCCTCTATCGAGAACCGCTCTACTGGTAAAACTCTCTCCGAAAATTCACTGAAACCCGTTTTTGTTGCCGATCTTGTTGGGTTATAGGCCAAACCGGGAACTTTTCGCCCATCACCAAAAAGTAGGCCAAGCTTGTAAGCAGCCTTTACACAAACACTACTTGAGGTTTTTCCCATGGCTGCTTTAACCCCTGGAACCGATATCACTGCTGATTCCGTTGAAGGTGGACTGCTGCAACTCGCTCAAATGCTGCAAGATGCCGAACAGCTTCTATCCCCTGCCCAAAACCGGATTCAGTTCGTTGTGAACACAGATACCAACGTGGCAACCATTACGGCTGCAATTCCTATCGCTGTAGCAGTTGGGACTAGTGGGAAGCTCGAAATCGTCGCAGCTCCCTACGCCTAACTACCTCCAGAGTGCTTAACCCTGTAAACCCTTAACCCTTTGGAGGAAACACCATGGCCGGAGAACGTGCCAAACACTACGTCCGTATCGGCGGCGCAGTGGGCGATATTGGGGAATCTAAATTTGGATTTCTCGCACCTGATAAAGCCTATGACAATATCGCTGATGAGCTTGGAGTGAACAAAATCAGCGATAACAACAGCGCTCGCGGCATTCTGTTTGGGGCCAACTTCCCCAAACCGCCTCGCGTTCGCCTTAGTGGGATTGAAGTGAATTTTGGTGGTGGCACTGGCAACGATCGCCGCCGTTCATGTATCCGCTACTGTGACCCCGATAAAATCGGGCGAGTGCTAAACGGCTCACTCAACGATGCAACCGCCAAGACTAGCGGGTATGACTTCAAAGTCGATCAAGCGAGCATGGGCAGCTAATGTCTATCTTCCTGCCCGGTGATGCTGGTTTCTATGAAACCTTGGCAATTACTCCACCCGACCCATTGTGTGAGCACAACTTTGTTGTGCGCTCTGGCTCGCTTGTGGCTGAGCCAGTCAGCGATGATGAGTTGGAGGAATACCTATTGGGCGGTGAGTATGACGAAAAGCTCATGCAGAATGAGGAGATGGAGCGATCGCTAAACCCGACCCCGCTCTATCTGCCTTGTTCCCTCGTTGTAGATGGTGATGAGTATGAGTTGGATTAGCTTAGGTTCCATCCCCTTGTTTAACGAGCAATGGAGCTTAACACCACCCACAACCGCTCGACTTTTCCGGCTCGACTACAAGCCTAAAATCGGTTTTGATGCCGCTGGGCGGTTGCTCTTGGCTCAATACACTGCAACGGGTTCAGAACCCTACCTTTACGACTTTCAGCGCATCTACTGTAAGCCGGAATATGACTTGATAGAGTTGATTCCGGCCTACCCTTTTCCTGAGCGTCAGATCGCCATACGCCGCACACCAACGGACTATCTAAACGGTCTACAGGAAATAGAGATCAGCTATTGGGATGAAGAACCGCCCACATCAGAAGGCACAACAAACAACACCTTTAATGTGAGTGTTGAGGCATTACCAGAGGGCGATCGCCCAAGTGCTCAACTCGTTTCAAACACAAACGAGACAGTACAGCCAAATACTAATACGGTTTTAGCTGCAACCAATGGAGTGCAAGGCTACGGCGGCATTACAGGGGATGCACAGAACCCCAGCCGAATCGTGCTTGGAGCATCGGGTTTATATCTGGTAGGACTGCAAATAAACTACGTAGCCAATACAGTGGGCAACCGCGCTGGCTGGATAAGGCGCAACGGTTCAATCATCAACCCAAATATTGAAATTGCTGCGTCAGCATCGCGCTATCTCTACGCTCAAACTTCGCTAGTTTGCAACGCTGGTGATTATCTAGAGTTGCTAACGTTCCAATCTGCCAGCGTTGCTCTTAGCTGCACATGGCGTATGTATACTTTCAAGGTTTCCTAAATGCTTGTTACCTATGAGTTTGTTGGCTTGGTTGCCACGCTGCTTGCAATTTTGGGTGCATTTGCTCGGGCTTTTATTTCGCTGCACAACTTGAAAAGCTCGTTAGATACTCGAGATCGTGAGCTGAGCTATCAACTGAAAGAGTTGAAAAAAGAACAAGACCACCATAAAGAATGGGTGTTGCAGCCATTGAAAGATTTGAAGCGAGAACAAGAGCACCATAAAGAATGGGTGTTGCTGACCTATAACGGACTGCAAGAGCGCATCGACCATGTGCAGTCTCGAACTAAGGCGGAAGAACTCAACATTTGGACTCGCCTGGGTGCGGTTGAGCAGTTCCTTAGCAAAACCACCCCGTTCGATGTAAGAAGCTCCGGAAAACCAGGGAATTAAATCACTATCACCCAGGAATTCTGAAAATCCTCGTGTCACCGGTTCAAGTCCGGTTCCTGGCATTAAACCTGAATAATCTGAAAACCCCGAGCCATTTATCTGGTTCGGGGTTTTTGGTATCCGCACGAAACACAGCGTAATACAATTCTCGAGTCGGCCATACTACATTATGTAATATCGCAGATAAGATGTGTGATGGCATTGAGCGATGCAAGGCAACCCTTATCTTGATCACGCAAGAAATGTTTAAGCAGAAGATCAAGGAGATCCCCTCTTGGTCTGAAGAGGATTTTCAGAAGGGTTTTGCCTCAATTCCTGGCATGTGGCGTAGAACACTCAACCTGCATGCAAAATTATAGATGGAGTTTGTAGAAACGATCGCCTCCCACGCTCCAGTAGGGCGACTTCCAGATTTTGTTCAACCGACTCATCAATTTTCCTACGAGGTTAGGGTTCACGTGATGAGAAGCTTGCTGGGCCGATTGCCAGAAAACCTGATTTTTGAAGAACTGGCGATCGCCCACGCACTACCCGATGAGCAATTACAAACAGAAGCGATCGCACCTCTGCTTCCTCGTTTGCCAGAAGCCACCTGTTTCGAAATTGTTGAATTTTATATTTCCTCACACAATGCCTCAGCGCACCTTGAGTTGCTAAAAGCATTTGCAGCCTGCGGCCCCGAATCACTCCTTGACCAAATTCTCACGCCTATACCAAAAGTGGATGATCTCAGGCAAGGAGAAGTGGTGATTGAACTCGCCACACACTTGCCACAAGGGCTTCTTTCGAAAGCATTAATCATGGTTCAACATTGGGATGACAAACCTTGGGAAGGGGGATGACAAACCTTGGGAAGGCGGCCTGAATCTGGCTTTGCTGTTTGCACTCATGCCATATTTGCCCCATGATCTGTTTTCTGAGGCGATCGCTCTTCTAAAAGCCAGATGTACAGGTCAAGCAGCATGGACTCGGAACAAAGATTTCTATAGTCCTCACATTGATCTAGATTTACCATTCAACAGGTATTTGAATGGTGAACATTGTCAATGCTGCTGTGCTTTCTACGGAGATTTGTCCATTCATTTGTTCCACCAGTTTTTTGACGAGGGCTAATCCCAATCCTGTTCCGCCATGTTTCCAAGGATCATTACTCGGGATACGATAAAACTTATCAAAAATGCAGGTCAGCTCCTTGGCCTTAATTTCTGTTCCTGTATTTGTCACAACAAACTGCACACAGTCCACAAGATGAGTTGATATCTTCATGTGAGACATCATCACTGAAACCGAAATTGTTTCATTTGCAGGTGTATATTTGCATGCATTGGTTAGCAGCTCTGTCATAATGCGAGTGATGCTTTTGGGATCTAAGTTCAGGCTTGGCAGATTAGGAGCAATTGAAATTTCCAGTTTCTGCTGCTGGTTCTGGGCTCGTGCCTCAAAGGGCTCAATCAAGTGGGGAATAAAATCCTGTAGATAAAGTGGTGTGGGTTGAACGGTATAGATTCCTGCTTCAATGTGCTGCAAGCTCAAGATATCTTCCACCAGGGCAAGCTCGCGATCGCACTCTTCTTCTAATACTTGAAGGTACTGAACGATTTTGATATCTCGGATTGAAGCAACTGAGGCAGGTTCGGCCAGGTCTTGTGGTTCTTGGATGAGTGTCGTTAGCAAATTCAGCACCATTTTCATGCTAGCGATCGGGGTTCGCAATTCATGAGAGATGGTGTTCAAAAAGTCATCTTTGAGTTGGTTGAGTCGCTGTAGCTCTTGCACTTGGGCTTGGGCAGCTTCGTAGAGCCGAGCCTGTCGTAGCGCGATCGCACACTGGTTGGCGACCTGCTGAACCAAATTCATCTCCATCGCACCAAAACTGGAATGAATATCGCGAAAGAGCCAAAGCTCTCCTAAAATACCAATTTCATCGACCTGATCATCAAAAATAGGGCACGCCAAAATTGCAGACGGATGCACAGCCGCATCGAGTTGAGGCTGGCAAAACGTAAAAGCCATCCGCTGCTGAAGCTGGTCGTAGAGCCCAGGAAAATCGGACGGATGCAAGACTTGCCCTGACATGAACTGAGCACCAGGTCGCACCCACTGGTAGCGCATCATGGGAGTTGAGTGGGTTGCTCGATACAGAGCCGCATGGCAACAGTCCACTTCTAAGGCTTTTGCCAAAGTCTCGACGGATGCTTGCAAAATCTTGTGTTGGTCTAGAGAATCGCGAACTTGATCGGAAATCGACTTCAGCGCCACCTCAAAACTCAACGACTGCTGAAGTTCGAGGGTTCGCTTATGAACCTGCCGTTCCAAATCAGCATTCAACCGCCAAATTTTTGCTTCCGCTTGTTGACGAGTTTCGATTTCTTGCTGAAGCTGTCTTTTTTGTTGATGAATTAGGATTTGGTTTTTGACCCGAGCCAGAACTTCGGCCTCTTGAAATGGTTTGGTGATGTAATCTTGCCCGCCCAGTTCAAACGCACGCACCTTATCACTCGCCTGATTCATCGCACTAATGAAGATGACTGGAATATTCGCCGTCACTTCTGATGCCTTTAACTGCTGACACACCTGATAACCGTTCAGGTTGGGCATGTTAATGTCTAGCAAAATGAGATCGGGTGGGTTGCGATGGGCCGCCTGAAGCGCCATCTTACCGTTGAGGGACTTAAAGACTGTGTAGTTTTGCGCTTCCAGTATCTTGGCTAACAGCCGAAGGTTATCGGGTGTATCATCCACAACCAGAATCTTAATTTCAGACGTGGCTGACATGACAGTCGTCATTTCAACCCCTCTTTAGTCTGCAATAGGGGTGCGATCGCTTGAAATTGAACAGGGCAGCCAAAAGAGGTCATTGCTTGAATCAGTCGAGTTGAATTATGGGAAGGGTGAATTCGGGTTGAGAGATCGATGAAAGATAAAATATTGAAGTTAAATCCCTAAAACAAAGACGGTGTAAGACTCAAACATAAAACCTATTGAAGGCTTCAATCAACAGAAATCGGTGAATGAGGATGCAGGTGGTGTAGCATGCAGCATGTTAATAATTTGTTCGAATTGGAATTGCTGGGCTAGCTCTGCGAGCAAGGTTCCAAACGGAGTCAACTCTGGCGGCAACTGCAACACTTGCTCCATAATGGCTCGATCATTGCCACAAATCGCTGCATGCTCTACCGTTGCCAACCACTCTGCAGGCAGCTGAGCCAGCAAATTGGCATCAAATGGAGTGGAACGGGTTACATCAACATCTCCCCATGCAACGGCATCGTCCGGTTCGGCATAGCGAAACTCCAACCCCAGGTATTCCTTCAATTTGAGGAATAGAGTCTCTTCTCGAAAAGGTTTACTCATGTAATCGTTGCAGCCCGCAGCCAACGCCAAGGTGCGATCGCTCTGCGACGCTTGAGCCGTCAATGCAATGATGATACTTGCGTGACCCTGCTCCAGAGCCCGAATTTGCCGCGTTGTTTCGTATCCATCCAAACCGGGCATTCGAATATCCATCCACGTCAAATCGGGGTGCCAGTCTTGCCAAATGCTAATCGCTTCGTACCCAGTTGCCGCTTCCTGAACATCCAACCCCAACTGAGTGAGCAACCGCACCAGCATGAGCCGATTTTCTCGCTGGTCATCCACCACTAAAATGCGGCGATGGGGTTGCCCCGGAACCAAGCTAACCACAGGCCGTTCCAGTTGGGCAAGGTCAGCCTCAATGCCACTGGCAGAACCCACAGGGATCGAAAAGCGAAAGGTACTCCCCACCTGAGGCACACTTTCCACTGAAATTTCTCCATGCATCAGCTCCAATAAATTACGGCTAATCGTGAGCCCTAACCCCGTACCACTAACCGTTTTTTTGCCTGCCTCTGCTTGAACAAACGCATCAAAAATGGTGTTCAGTTCCTCTGTAGCAATGCCAATTCCCGTATCGCATAGCTCAAAACATAGAATGAGGGACGACGATGAATGAGAAAGTGAATCGCTTCGGTTCAAACCATCAGAACGCACGCCAATTCGCAACGTCACCCGACCTTGATGGGTAAATTTAATGGCGTTACTCAAGAGATTCAGCAAAATTTGCCGCAGCTTTTGTTCGTCAGCAATGATAAATTGGGGCACCTCTGGCGCAATGTGAAATTGTAGTTGGATGCTTCTGGCTTTTGCGCGTTCTGCCATCATGATGCGCAAGGTGTGCAACAGCGAAATAAGATCAAATGTAGCTTCTTCCAAAATGCCGTGCCCTGCTTCAATTTTGGATAAATCCAGCACATCGTTAATCAAGCTCAGCAGATGGTCGCCGCTACGCTGAATGGTTTGCAAATCGGCTTTGTGGCTGGCCGACAGGGATAGATCATGGCTCATCAATTGGGTAAAGCCCAAAATGACATTGAGCGGCGTGCGCAGTTCGTGGCTCATGTTGGCCAAAAACATGCTTTTTGCTAGATTTGCGGCCTCGGCGGCTGTCGTTGCTTGCTGCAAATCTAGTTCTTTTTGCTTGCGATCGCTAATGTCTTTACGAGTTCCAATCATCCGCAGCGGATTTCCCTGCCCGTCTCGTGCCACAACCTTGCCATAGTCAGCAATCCATTTCCACTCGCCCGACTTACACCGCACCCGATAGTCAAAGGCATATTGCACGGAATGATCTTGAAGATGGTTTTGCAATCCTTCCAACACCCATGGCTTATCCTCCGGATGAATCATGCTTTCCCACACGTCAACATCCATGATCTGTTCGTTGGGGGCATAGCCCAACATCTCTTGATAGTAAGCACTAAGGTAAACAATGCCCGTGGCAAGATCCCAATCCCATAAACCATCCCTGGATGCTTCTAATGCTAAATGTAGACGTTCTTCACTCAGCTTTAGGGCCATTTCGGAGCGCGTATGCTCGGTAATGTCTCGCACCATAACCAACACATCGGTCTGCGATAGCGGCGCGATACGGACTTCCTCGTAGCGTGTCTTTCCTTCAGCATCAATGACTTGTTCATACACCTGAACCTGGCGAGTGGCGAGAGCCTGTTGGATGTGGTGTGCGCGTAACTGGGCAAGGGCATAGGGCATGACCTCATAAATGTTGGCTGGCCCACAAATTTGAGCCGGGTTGATGAGGTTAAAGCTACCGTTGGCATAAAACTCAACGCAGTCTCCATTGGGTTGCATGCGAATGAGGAGATCGGGAATGGCCTGAATAATGGCTTGTTTGGTGGCTTCGCTCCGGCGTAATGCTTCTTCAATTTGATGGCGTTTTGCTTCGATCTTGACCCGTTCGCTAATGTCTCGTGCAATTTTGGAAACGCCGATGACGGTACCGTTGACGTCTTTGATTGGAGAAATGCTGATGGAAAGATCAACCAACGAGTGATCTTTTCGTTGATGCTGCGTTTCGTAATGCTGAATATACTTGCCTTCTAAAATCTGTTTTAGAATTTGAACTTCATCGTTTAACTTACTTTCGGGAATTAGGCGTGTAATTGGCTGCCCGATCATTTCTTTTGCGGTGTAGCCAAAGACTTTTTCTGCTCCATTGTTCCAACTTTCGATCAGCCCGTCTAATGATTGGCTGACGATCGCATCTTCAGACGATTCAACGATGGCTGCAAGCCGGGCGATCGCCGCTTCTGCCTGTTGTCTCGCTGTAATATCTCGTAGAAACGTGGTGAATGTGACTTCACCATTCAGCTCCAGCTTAGAGATAGAAGCCTCTGCCGGAAACTCGGTGCCATCTTTGCGGCGTCCGTAAATTGCACCTCGGTGGGCCATGGGTCGCGCCCGACTGTCACTGGCCGCATACCGCTGAACATGCTGGTGATGAGCTTGAATAAACTGTTGAGGCAATAACAGTGCCAAAGGTTGCCCCAACACCTCTTCAGCCTCGTAGCCAAAGATGCGTTCGGCACCGTTATTGAACAGGGTAATGCGCTGATCGGCATCAACCGTAATGATGGCATCACTGGCAATTTCGACAATGCCTGCAAACCGCGCTTGGGAAATGTGTAATGCAAGTTCAGATTGTTTGCGCTGGGTAATGTCGAAGTTGACCCCAATCATGCGCTGGGCGCGGCCTTGGGCATCGCGTTGGATGATGGCGTAGGTCTGGATGTAGCGAATCGCGCCATTAGGATGCAGGATGCGAAACTCAGCTTCAAAGTCAGGTTTGCTGTGCAGGGCGTGCTGTGATGCGGCATTGATGGTGTCAGCATCATCGGGATGGATGGCGTTGGCCCAGGCATCGTAGGCTCCTGCAAACTCCGCTGGTTTGAGGCCGTACAGCCGATACATCTGGTCATCCCAAATCAGGCGATCGCTGACTGTGTCCAAATCCCAAATGCCAATGCCCGCTGCCTGCACAGCCAGCTCTAACCGAGCCGAGAGATGCCGAATTGAAGCCTCGCTGTCTCGCAGCTCTCGTTCAATACGCTGCCGTTCGCCCAGTTCTTGCTGAAGGCGCTGGTTATTTTTGGTGGCTGCGCGCAAGTACTGTTGCGAACGCTGCGCCAGGTAAACAATTAGGGCCAAGATCCATGCACCTGCGGTGCCACCCCACAACACCACCGTTGGCAACAGCGATCGCCCCTCCGACATGAGAGCCGCCGTGGGAAACACTCGCACTGTCCAGTCAATTCCATAGGTTTGAATCACAACAGTTTCTGCAAAGCGAGCATGAGAACCGTCGTTGAACTGGCTACTGAACTGGCTGTAGATGACGCCATGTTGGTCAGACACTTGCACCTGGTAACGAGGTGAAATTTTTAAGATGCTGTCAAACAGCGCTTGAAACCGAAAAACGCCAATGATGGCACCGTCAAAGCGATCGCCCAAGTTCGCCTTTGTTCCATCGCTCGGGTCAGGACTCGCTCCATCATTGATAAACAAAGGCACCACCGCCAAAAAGCCCTGTCCTCCCTGAGCCAGCGAAACAGTGCGAGTTAAGATGGTTTGTCGCAAATCTCGGGCTAGCACCAGGGTAATTTGGCGGCGCGGTTCTTGAGCCAGGTCAAGCCCAAGGGCTTCTTCATTGCTCTTGAGCGGCACCAGCCACTGTACCCGAAAGGCAGGATCGGCCCATTCAATCGCTTGATATCCATAAAAATCCTGCACATAGTTGGCCGCATCCGCCTCCCACAATACCTTGGGGGTACCCCCACTGGTTTGCCATCGGCTGGCCATTTGCTCCAGTGCCAATATCCGCGATGACAGTTCCTGGCTCAGCTCCGACTTTACAGCTTGGGCTTCTTGCCGCACTAGCATTTGGAGATGGAGCCCCTCGTAGACCAGCAGTTGTTGCCACAGGCCCAGCACCGCTATTGTGGCGACAAGTCCCAATACCAGTGGCAGCCACCGATAGCGAGAAATCTTGTTGAGCCAGTAAGCCCATCGCGAATGGCGTTCAAATTCCACCCTTACTCATCTCCTAAGCAGTTTGTGAAGCTGGGTGCAACAAGGCTTGTGCTGGCTTATGGGCGATCACAGCCGACTCAGGTGATGAGGAACGGAAGAAGCGTGAAATATCAACGTAAAAATGAGTGAACATGTATCAACAAGAGCAAGTCAAGGCTGGTTTCGTGGGATTAGGTCGCCTGCATGAATTGTGAGCGCTCGCGAACACCAACTGACAGACCTTGGCGTTCTAACGAATGCCTTGAAAGCTCAAAAATAGGTTTCCACAAAAAGCGTCTCTTCGCAGCATTCATCCCAACAGCCCACACCTCATAGTGTAAAGTTGCCCAACTCCCGCGCTAGAACCGCAAATTGAATCGGAATCTTTTTCACTTTTTCATCAAGACATATAAAGCACCATGATTTATCACCCTCTCTTCAAAATAGCCTTTTCGTCTAGTTTCAACCGATCTTAGCAATCGCTGTTGAGGAACTCTTGAGGGTCGCTAAACAACCCGCTACCGACACCATTCCAGATTCATGCACCCGTTGGGTTTCACCGGGCAGAGCAGCCAGACTGGGAAATCGAGCTATATCTCACGAGCGATCGCCTTGAGGTTTTCCGTGGGTGACTGCGGCACTTTTCCCCGTACCCAATTCCATGACGCACCAAAACCATACGCCGACAACGCAGCCAACAGCAACATTCCTGGCCGCCAATTGCGAACCCCACAACGCAATAAATCTCGCCCTTCAATTCCACTGCGATCGCCCACCTCGCCCACCACCCGAAGCTTACGATTTCCTAATAACTGCCCCACTGACCCTCAATTTGTCCGACAATCATCCGCAGCTTTCATAGGCCTCCTGCACGAATGGCTGGTTGAATCATGACTCATAGTGTGGCCTTGCCACGCCACAGGTTATGCAGGAAGTCTAATTTCCTTTAGGACTAGCGCAGTTGAGTGATATTCCGGGAGATTGCCCACCCAACATCTCAAACCTCAAAACCCTGAATAACGTGCGTCAGTTCTGCCCCTTATTTCGTTTGCACAAACTTTTAAAGGGAACATGACATGAAACGTCGGCAATTACTGAAAACCACAACCTACGGAGCCGCCGCCGCCAGTGCAGCCAGCCTGGTGGCCTGCAGCCAAAACCCCACCACCAATGCAGGAACCGTTGCCACAACCGGAGCCGCCAGCGATTCGGACCTTCCTAGAATCGATTGGCAAATGGCGACCAGTTGGCCCGCTTCGCTGGATACCATTTTGGGCGGTGCCATAACATTTGCAGAACGGGTGAAGGCAATGAGCGGGGGGCGCTTTACCATTACGCCCCGCGCTGCCGGAGAAATTGCCCCCCCGCTGGAAGTGCTAAACGTCGTTTCACAAGGTGCTGTCCCCTGTGGGCATACGGCCTCGTACTACTACGTGGGCAAAAGTCCTGTGATGGGTTTTGGAGCTAGCTTGCCGTTTGGCTTTGCCCCGCAGCAGCAAAATGCGTGGCTATATGATGGCGGTGGCTTAGCAAAGCTTCAGGAGTTTTACGCCAAAAAGTTCAACGTGATTCAGTTTCCGGCGGGAAATACTGGAGCCCAAATGGGTGGCTGGTTTCGCAAAGAGATTGCGACAATTGCTGACTTGAGCGGTCTCAAAATGCGCATTCCCGGCTTGGGTGGACAGGTAATGAGCAAACTGGGGGTGACGGTGCAAACGCTGCCCGGTGGCGAAATCTTTCAAGCCCTGCAAACTGGGGCGATCGATGCGGCAGAGTGGGTGGGGCCTTACGACGATGAAAAGCTGGGCCTAAATAAGGTGGCGCAGTATTACTATTACCCCGGCTGGTGGGAGCCTGGTAGCACCTTAGAAGTGCAAATTAACCTGAACGAGTGGAACAAGTTGCCCCAAGCCTATCAAGACATTGTGCAAACGGCAGCATTTGAGGCGAATTTGGAAATGCTGTCTCGCTACGAGAATGTAAACAACGAGGCCCTGCAACGACTGGTAATCAGCGGGGTAGAGCTACGGCGATATAGCGATGAGATTATGTCTGCCGCGTATGAGGCAACGTTTGCGCTTTACGATGAGTTTGCCGCACAAGATGCTGACTTTAAGGCCATTTACGAAGACTGGCGACAATTCCGCGATCGCGTTTATGCCTGGAATAAGCTGAACCAGGGCAGTTTCGAGCAGTTTGTGTACTCCAAGATTTCGTAACCCATCCTCAAATGTAGCCGCTGTTGGGTTGGGCGATTACTGAAGCGATCGCTCAACCAACCAACTGACCGTTTGTGGAAAGAGAATCACAAGGATAAGCACCGCCACCTGAATCGCCATAAACGGCAATGCGCTACGGTGTATTTCTTTGGTGGAGACCGATTTAGGCGCCACGCTTTGCAGGTAGAACAGCGAAAAGCCAACTGGAGGCGAAATAAACGCCGTTTGCAAGTTGAGGGCCATCACCACGCCAAACCACACCATATCCAGCCCCAACGCCTGAGCCGCAGGCACCAGCAGCGGCAAAGCGATAAAGCAGATCTCGATGAATTCGAGAAAGACCCCCAGCAAAAAAATCGTGATGTTGGCCACCAGAATAAACGTCAGGTACCCACCCGGCAGGTTCACCAACAGATTGGTGATCAGCGTTTTGCCTCCCAGCGCATCGAACACCAGGCCAAAAAAGGACGAGCAAATCAAAATAATTAGCACAACACCCGTCACGCGGGCCGTGGCGTGGGCGGCATCTTGCAGCAGCTTGTAGGTGAGGCGACGATTTAGCGCGGCTAAGGCACAGGCTCCAACCGCTCCCACGGCTCCGGCTTCGGTGGGGGTTGCCAACCCAAAGAAAATGCTGCCCAGCACCAAAAAAATGAGCAGAATCGGAGGTACGATCGCCCGAACAGCACGAAGGGCCAACTCTCTTCCGCTCAAACGGCGCATTTCAACCGGCAGGGCTGGAGCCACACTCGGCTTGAAAAAGGCGATCGCCAATACATACAGCGCATAGGCTCCAGCGAGCAACAGCCCCGGAATCAACGCCCCCAAAAACAGATCGCCCACCGAAACCCCAATCTGGTCACTCAGCACCACCAGCACCAAGCTGGGCGGAATCAACTGGGCCAGGGTTCCCGATGCAACAATAATGCCAGAGGCCAGTTCTTTGTCGTATCCATAGCGCAGCATAATGGGCAGCGACAGTAGCCCCATCAAAATGACCGTGGCCGCGACAACTCCCGTCGTAGCGGCCAGCAGCGTGCCCACCAGCACAACGGCCAGGGCCATGCCGCCCCGCACTGGCCCGAGCAACACACCCACGGTTTCCAGCAGTTCCTCGGCCAGCCCCGACTTTTCCAGCACAGCCCCCAAAAATACGAAATAGGGAATCGCCAACAGCGTAAAGTTCGACATGGTGCCGAACCACAGATTGGATAACAGCAGCAACCGTGCGGGTTCAAAGGCTCCAACAAACCAGCCAATCAGGCCAAATACTAATCCGGTTCCTGCAAATGAAAAGGCGACCGGGTAGCCGCTCAACAAAATGATGAAGAAGCCAACGAACATTGCGATCGCCAACCATTCGTAACCCATATCTCAGTACCTCGACACCATTAAAACCCAGACCCTAAAACCCTGTGTAGCCCGCTGTGCCGTCCGCACAGGGTTTTAGGGTTTTATCTTTGACGATGGCTGATTACTTATCCTGAATAAACAGACGTTTGTTGGTGAATGATTTGTTGGTGAATGATTTGTGTCAACGGAGTCATCAAATCTCAGGTATCGCGGGATAGGTTTTCAACGGGTGTTACCTACTCTAGGGGCGTCAGTTCCGAATTTTCAGCAACACCGGGCAACCTGGATCGGTAGCCTGCCCACACCGCCCAGTACTGAATCGCGTGAGAAACAGCCTGCAACAACAGCAGCGTAAACGACACCAACAGCATTGACTTGATGGGCGCTCTGGGCAAGCCGTTGGCATCGGGCGAAATTTCCCAGCGGCCCCAGCTACCATCGGGCAATAAGCCCCACGATTGCAACACGGGGTTAAACGTGACCCACAGTCCCAACAGGCAAAATGGAATGAGAAATAGCACCGTTCCCCAAAAGCCAACCAAGGCTTTTCGGCGATCGCTCCAATTGATTTCTAAAAAATCAACCCGAACATTGGCTCCATGCTTGAGCACATAGGGAAAGCTCAGGAGAAACGTGATCGAAAACAAGTACCATTGCAGCTCAATAAAAACATTGGATGATAGCTGCATTTGCAAAAAGCGGCCAATGTAGCGGGCAACAACGTTGTAGAAGCCGACCGCCAGCGTTATCAATACCAGCCAATTCAGCAGTTTACCAATCGGTTCAATGAAGGCATCAATCGCTGCAGAAACCTGCAACAGCCGTCGAATCCATCCAGAATTTAGCAACGTCTAAACCTTATCGATTCATTCATCAAGGGCTATCGTGTGGGTCGATAATATCAGGTTTGGATTTGCCCAAGAGCGATCGCTCTGCGGAACTTAACTTCTGTCAACGAGCACGGCCAGTTAACGTCAGTTTTGAATCAGCCAAAGCCCATTTGGTGTATTTCATTATGTGTGGAGTTTGTTGTAGAAGACGACTCCACCGTACCCACCCATTTTTACCTGCATAACCCTCAAACAACGTCAGTTTCGGTTAAGGGCTTTTCTGAAGTTTGCGCGGCGCGCAAACTTCAGAAAAGCCCATTTTTGCGTGCGCGTTGCGCACGCAAAAATGGGCACTTCAGCTTATCCAAAACTCAGGTTCAAACAAGCCTTGCGTCAAAGCTGGCGTGACCTGAGTCGTCCAACTAGAACTGCGGCGGCAGTTCACTGGGGCCAAGGCTACCTGGCTGCGAGGGCCGAGGAGCCGTTAGGGGAACCTCGCTGGGGGCCGGTGGAGCCGCACTGCCCGCTGCGCCAGCGGCACCCGCGCCACCATTGGCCGCTGCCGGATCTCCCGGCGTGGGATCAAAGGTTTCTAGCGTAAATGAGCGGTTCACCTGAGTTCCAGCACGATTGGTTACCTGCAACGTAATCACCGTAGAGCTGGGTTGCGGGCTGAGGGGAAGCGGAAGACTACCCTGAGGAGCAACATTGCCAGGAACAGGGAGCAGGGCTACGGTCGTTCCGGGGTTTGCCTCGACCTGCCACGACACCACCACAGGTGGCGGCAACTGATCCTGATCGACCGGAACAAGGTATTTGGGCTGCATCGGTTCCCCATTGACTAAAAACTGCAAGATTTGGGGTGGCCGCGCATCAATTCGAATCGGCGGCGTTGTTTGGGCAATGGGGGTTTGAGGTGGCCCATCGAATGGAATCACGGTTAGTTCAAAAATATAGCTGCCTGCCTGCCGAAAGCCGGTTTGCACATTCTGACAAACGAGGCGCGTATCTATCGTACAAAAGGGTTCCAGCTCTGGAGGAATGCCATTCCGCAAGTTCAGCACAACCGCAGGCATCACCACGGTTCCTTCGGGATCGCGACCAACGAGCTGCAATGCAGCCACCCGCTCAGGATGGGAGATAGCCCAGTTGAGGCGAATTCCGTAGGAAGTGGATGGGGCTGCATTTGGGCTGGTTTGAGCAGCGGTAGCGGATTGAGGTGAACGAGCCTGGGGCGTAGCGGGTTCAGGCGGCGGCGCTTCGGCATAGATAGGCTGGCTAGAGGCAAACACCAAAATTTCGGGTGTGGGAAAGGGGGCGATCGCCACCGGAGCCGCCGTCAACGTCGCAGGGGCAATACTTCCCCGTCCTGGTTTAGGAAACGCGGTCAGCGTAAAGCGATACTCTCCCGGTTGGCGAGCATCGGTGAGTACATTGCGGCACGTCAACAAAGCCCGATTGAGCGTGCAAAAGGGCACCAGCGTAGGCGGCAAACCCTGGCTCACATCGTAAGACACAGAATTGCTAATGATTTGGCCATCGGTAGACAGGCCCACAACCTCCAACGACTGAACCGTATGGGGATCACTCACTTGAAAATCCAGCCGCACCGCATCATCATTTGCCACAAAGTACTCGGTATCAGACGGGGCAAGCCGCACCACACGGGGCACAACCGGCGGGCGAAACAACGCCCACCAGATGAGCCAAACCAGAGTGGCCATAGCCCCCACCGCCAGCAAAACCAGCGGCAATAGCTGCCACCAGGGGCGCGATTCCCACATCACGAACCCCTGCATAGGCACATCGGGCAGGGGGTGATGTTCCGCATCCTGCGCTTCTACCGCAAAGTTGAGGAGCCGTCCGCCGCCCAGCCACGGACGCTTGCGGGGTGGATTAGGCTGCACCAACAAGCGCAACGTTTGGGTTTGGCGAGGCTGCAAGCTGAGTTGGGGTGGCTCTAGCGTATAGGTGCACAGATCGCCCCCATCTAGCGGCATGGCCTGAAACTGAAGCAGGCGTGGGGTATTGCCGTGGTTGCTGGCCTGCACCACAAAAATACCTGGCTGATCTTGCACCCGGCTCACTAATGTTCGAAATTGGAACGTGACCTGATAGACAGGCTGTACGGATAGATACAGCAAATCCATAAGGGCCAGGTGGGGTTGATTTTCGGATTGCAGCTGAAGCGTACCAACGTAGCTGCCCGCCAGGGTACCAGGGGGCACGAGAACCAGGACCAAGATCGTGCCCTGCTCACCAGGATTGAGGTCTAAATATTGCTCAGCTAACGTTAGGCCAACCTGCTGAAACCCCTGAGGATAGGTAACGGTTAACCACTCTGGCGGCAGGTCGGTGCAGCGCAACCGAAACCGATCGACGCGATCGCTCCGATTATGCACCCATACCTGAACTTCTAGCGTGCCGCCCGGTGGTAGCGAGGCTGGGCTGCCTGCCCGCGTCGCTGGCATCAAAAATAGTGTGGGATCTCCCGTCTGAGTTTGCTCATAGGCCGAGGGCAACACCTGTAAGCTCTCTTCAAACAGCAGCGGTGGGCTAGTGGGATAGTGCTGGGGTGCATCCACTACCACCGTGTACGGATGGTGTCCTGGCAGCGCCGTTGCAGGAATTTGAAAGCGAAAGACGACCTCTCCACTCTGGTCAGGCCCAAGGGCCAAGCGCTCCTGGGGCGAGGAGACCCAGGCGTACAGCGAGGTCGCCACATCATCCAAGAAAATATCAATGATGGCGCTCTCGTCTCCTTTGTTGGTGACGGTAACGCTCAGTTCTACCGTTTCGCCAGGGGTGGCGGTGCCATCGCCCATGCCGCTAAGAATGACGGCAAGCGGGGTTGGAATCGGGGTGACCAACTGCTCGGTAGCGAAGGCCCGTTGGCGCTGAATCGTTTGAGCCCGATAGCGCAGCGGGGTATCGGGGCCAACCCCTGCCATGGGCGCAATAATCTGCACGTAGCCCTGCTCTAGCAAGGCATTCAGCACCTCCTGGGCGTTGGCCTCGGAAGTGGTCAAACGTTGGGCAACCTCCGCCAGCGTGACCGTTCCCTGCCGAATCAACCACACCATGACGCGGCGCTGTTCGGTCGGGAGCGCCAGCACCTCCGACATGGTGATGCTGCCGGAGGCCTCCCGATCTAACGGTGAGTCGATGCGAAACCTTGAACCCGTCATTGCTCTTCTTTCGTCCTTCAGCCGGTGTGAATTCTGGTGGTGCCGTTAGGGTTGGCAGGGTGGGGCATCGGTCAGGGTATGCAGCCGCACGCGATGGTCGTTGCTGCCGCTCACCACATGCAGGCGATCGCCCTGTCGGCGGGCATCAACGGTATCAATGGGGCGGCGCGATCGCCCGAGCGATCGCTCTTGCACACGACGACCCTGCTCATCCAGCGTCCACAGCATGGTTTGGCCATCGGCTCCACCGCTGACCAGGTAGCAACCATCATCGCTAAGGGCAATGGCCTGTACGGGTTGGCCCTGGTGGCCTTCGTCCCAATCATCGATGGGGCGGCAGGTTTGCCCTGTCAGACAGGCTTGCAAATTCCACAGGCTGATGCGTCCCTGGTTATCGGCTACGGCCAGCAGGTTGGGGCGTTGCTCAACCGTTGCCAAACTTGTGATGTAGTCGAGGTTGTTGCCTCGGGGATACGGTAGGGGAATGAGCATATTGCGTTGCCAATCCCACAACACGATTTGATTAAAGCGTCCGGCGATCGCCAGCAACGCCGGGTCGCTTTCCACCAGGGCCAGTGCCTGCACCGCAAACCCAACCTGCTGAGTTTGCACCGGTTGTAAAGCGCCCTGAGTGGCTCCTGCCAGCAGCCAGCGCGCCACATTGCCACTGCCATAGCCTGTAAAGAGCGTGCGGGCATCGGGCGTAAATTGCAGATCAAACACGCGATCGTCTGGGCCATGCTGCAACTGAATCGGCGGCTGATCCACCCGCAAGCTGATAATTTCGGCTTCGCCATTTTCGTATCCCAGGGCGATCGCATCATTATCCACCGGGCGATACCGCGCCACCCGCACCGCCTTGTCAGCCCGTACCACTGTTTTTAACAACCGCAGGCGATTACCCGAAATGCCCCAACGCCTGACTGTTTGGTCATCAGAAGCGCTCAATACCTCCATGGCTCGCCCATCAAACTGCACCATATTCACCCCAGCCCGATGGCCCGAGGGCAACAGCCGCAGCAACAGTAACGTGCCCGCCAGCAGCGCCAACGCCAACAGTTGTACCCAAACCCGCACACGGGGCACCGCCTGCACCATCACCGTTTGGCTCGCAGGTTGCAGCGCGACCCGTTCATCGGGACGCAGCACCTTAATGCGGAACTGGTGACGCCGCACCCAGCCCAGCCACGGACGCCGCACTGCAATTTCCATCGGGATCGGGATCGTTGAGCCAAGGGGCACCGCCACCGGCAGCGTAGGCAACAGGAGGCGATCGCCCATCTTGAGGGGCTGGGTGCCATCATCCAATGGGCCATAGCGCAGCCGCGTCAGCCGATCCACCACCGGAGTCACCTCCTGCGGCACATTGCCCTGGTTGGTGAACTGCAGCATCACCGGCGCTCCCTGGAGATGCCCTGGTTCAGCTGCTGTGCCAGAGGTCGGAGGATAGGTAACCACCGACTCCATCAGCCCAAAGGCCAGATGTCCAGCCGGCAGCACGGTCAGGCGGCCTTGGCCTCGCGTGCCCACCACAGGCGTCACTCGCGCCTCTACCTCAAAGGGGTAAGACTGGCTAGGCGACTCAATCGGCGCACCCAGTTGACACAAAAAAACCGTGAGGATATCGCTCAGGGGCGGCACTTCAACTCGGCGCTCGTGGCCATCGGGCAACCACTCCAGCGGCAAACCACGCAGGGTTAGTCCTACCGTCATAAGGCTACGGTTGGGGTTGCTCACCTGGACGCCAATTTCCAAAGACTGAGGTGGTGTCGCGGTCACATCCGCATCCAAGAAATGGAGCCGAGGTGGCATGATGCCGCTGCCCTCAACCACCAGGCTCACCACTTGTCGATCTTCCTGGCGCAGCTCCACCGAAAACACCCGTACCGTCAGGTTCATGGAGCCGACAAACCCGCCCACCACCGGCGGCACATCCAAAATGGTGATGGCAAACTGAGCGCGATCGCCCGGTGGAATTTTGGCCGATAGGTCAGGAGCCTGCCGATACCAGCCCAGCCCAGCCCCTGACTCCACTCCCGAAGCCAACACCTCAACCTGAAATGTGGCAAACTCTGGGCTGTGGTTGTTAACGGTCACTTCAAATGTACGCGGCGATTGCCCCGGCCGAAAGTGCAAAACCTGGGTTGACAGATGAGTGCTAAGCAACTTGGCCATACAGAAACAATCCACCAAAAAATGGGCGATCGCTAATCGCGATCAAGTTGGTCATAAATCGCATCCAGCCGCGCCATTCGATTGGGGGGCGAAGGCGCATCAACAGGAGCGCTTGGCGTTAAACAATCGGCCCACTGTCGCCGCTGCCAGGCAAAATGCAGCAGGTTTACTCCCAGCTCTTGGGCACTGCGAACCGTATCACGCGACAAAAATTGGGTTTTGGCTGCATCCCAAGCGGCAGACAGGCCACCCACCGTCACCACCACTCCACCCCAGCTAAACAGCGCCAGCGGATTGCCCCGCAACAGCGGAAACAGGCCAAACCGAAACGGCTGCATCCGTAACGGATGGTGAGACTGAATTTGCCCACCGTGGGAGTTGGCAAACGCTTGCGCCTCGCGCGCCATCACCGCTGCTAGGGGCGGAATCCGCGTCTCCAGTTCCAGAGCCATGCAGCGCTCTAGCTCTAGCTGCTCCACACACAATTCGTCATAGACCGTACCCGCCTCTGCCGTGGCAGACATTCTTTCCAAAGCCTTGAGCACCTCTGCCCAAATCTTCACCAACTCGTCTAGTTCGGTGCCGATCGCCGGAACCTCAATCATCACCACGCCGCCAGCCGCCAGGTATGTCTCGATCGCCTCAACTTCGGTACTGTGAAGCTGCTGAGCATCGCGGTAGGCTACATGCAGCAGGTCACACAGCGCCATGGTTTCTGCCAGGGGCAAGCTGGCCTCTCGGAGAGGCACATGCTGCACTTGTGAGTGGCTGCTGAGGGGTGGGTACAGGGTCGGCAGCGGAGCAACCAGACCATTCAGCGTTGCTTCGACACTGGCGTTGGGGCTTGCCGATAGGGTCAGGTATCCCAGCCGCAGTTCCCCTTTAGCGCGGGGTTGAATCCAAGGGCGATAGCGCAGATCTAACTCGTTGGCTGCTGGCACAAATCCATTTCGGGGCGATCGCACCCGCACCTCTCCAGGCGATAGCCAAATGCGGCACAGCTCCACCTCCGTCGCATCCGGTGGTGAAACTTTCTCCTCCAGTCGAAATGTTTCTTGCACTACACACGTCGAGTCTTGCCGTTCCAACCCATCCGGGTCCACAAAACTCACCACCAAATACACCTGTAGCGGCTCTGCCCCAGGCTCTGCCGCAATGTGATAGGGAATGGGTCGCGGCACCACAATGGGATTTCCTTCGCGATCGATCGCCAGACCTGGCTGCACTTGCAGCCAGCGCTCATCGCGATACTGCGCCGCCACCTGAGCCGGAGCTATCGTCGGACACACCCCCAACCCCGCCACAATGCCCCCCTGACACGCCGCCTGAAACTGGAGATTTTGCCGTTGACGATGGTAGGAGTGGGCCACGCGCCAGCGCTCGGCGGTGAGCAGTAACCCATCCGTAACCTGGAGGCGTTCGAGAGGTGGAGTTGACGGAACATGAGCCATAAACACTCAGCAGCAAAAGGATAAATGTGGCCTAAGTCAGCAAAGGACGGGAGCGATCGATCACCAGGTCGTAGGTGCAAAAGGCCGGTTTTTCGCGCTCAATGATATGGCGAACCGTTGCCTCATCAATGGAATAGTCGGGCTCGGGCCGGAGATGCACCATAAAGTGGTACGGCTTGGCGCCGCCCAGCGTGGCATCCTCGGCCAAACGCGCCGTGCCCAACACAAACCCCTGGCTAAAGTTTTCGTGAATGCCAATGTGCTTGGCGGCCTCGGTCTCCAGGTGCTCATCGAGCGGCAGCCCTGTCACCAAGTGCAGATAGAAGCGCAAGCCACGCCGCGTTCCTCGCCAGCGGTAAATTTGCAGCGCATGGCGAATCAAAAAGCGCTGCCGTTGGGAGTGAATGGGTGCGTCGAATTCCCATCCCACCCAATGGGCTAAAAATGGCAGCAATGCCGCAGGAGCCGTCAGCGGATCAAGATAGGCCCACAGCGTCTCTAGCGTGTTGACTGTGGGCTCAAAAGTTTGCTCAAACACGTTGAGGAAGCGGCCAATAAAGTCCACATCTCGATAGAGATCGGGCAGGAAGTTGAGGTACAGGCTGCGGGGCCGCAGATAAAGCTGAAAGCGCTGGGTTTCAACGTCGTGGGTGCCCGTGCTGGGGTTGGTGCTGATGATGGTGAGCTGGCCGCGAAAGTCGAGCTGGAGGGGCAAGTGCTGGGCCGGGTAGGTCTGCTCCAGGTAGTCGGGGGCGATCGCAAAGTAGAGAACGCCCTCCATCTGCTGGCCAGGTCGCAGTTCAGTGCCTTCGGTGCGCAGTTGGCACCACTCTGCTGGAAAGTCTCCCTCAACTTGCAGTTGCAGTTGCAGCGGTACTGAAGATTGGCTGCGAATTTGCACCATGAGTTCGCTGGGCTCTCCGGGCCGCAACACCAAACTCAAGCCTGTGGCGAATGCCTGTGACGAAAAAGTCCCAGCCGAGCCACTGCCCAACGCCTGTGCTAACTCTGACTCAGGCGCGGCCTCTGGCACCTGCATGGGGGTCAGCACAAGGCTAAAGGCTGTACTAGAGCGGGCTTGGGTCATGAAACAACGCCTGAATAACGCGACATGGCTAGAACCTTAGACAACGGACCGGGAAATAGACGCTCTAGATGAGGCTGATGGTGTGGTTAGATCGCAGGGTTGGATCGGCCCAGGAGCAAATGAGCCCCAACGGGCCAGGATGAACAATGTTATTAGGCGCGAGCGATCGCACCCAATTCGTCTCCTGTCGGCGCAGCTCAAACAGCAGCACCGTGCCCAGGTACCGCACCCCCTCCGTACCCTGAATTAAGCCAATCACATCCGACGGATACAGCGGCGCACCAAAGGGCCAGCCCGCTCCCTCCATGCCACCCGTGAGCGGATTGAGGAAGCGATACAGCGCCGTGCGCAGCCGTTGCAGCACTATCTGCTGCGCCTGGGGATTTTGATATTCGGGATAGAGACCCACCTCCGTTTGCACCGCCACACCCACGTACTCTGGCTCCCGCAGGGTCACCTGCACCCCCAACAGTCGCCGCTCATCCAAAAAGGAAAGAATTTGCTGCCGCAGAGGGGGCGTGATCGCCAACTCGCTGGGTCGCATTCCTATCCCCCGCACAATATTGTCGGTATTGGCATAGGGCACGACCAGCACCTCTACACTCCCCGGTGCATTGCCATGGTGCAGCGGGCACAACGTTCGTGCCACTGCCCCCTGACCGGCCTGCTGTGTGAGCGCTTCAAAATCTTCGGGAGTCACGGCGCGATCGCGCGTTCGAAGCATTCTGGGCACTCGCAGCACCGCATCATCCAGCGACTCTGCATCGGCCCCATTGCGAGCGGGAATGTGGTTCACCACCTGCGAAACATAGGGCACCGCTGTTTTCACAATGCGCAGGGTATGCCGCTGCACATTGCCCCGTTGTCCACCGCCCGTGCGGTAAGACACCATGCGCAACACCGAACCCCGAGGCGGCACCGCACCATATTGCCGATCAAGCGCCGTTGCGGCAGGTTCTCCTTGCATGGTGAGGGCAGCATCTTGAGTGGGAATGGGCAAGGCGGTCCCAACAGTACTGCGGGCTCGGAGATGCACTTGTTCTTTCAGCTGGTTGGGTTCGCGAATGAGCGGCCCAAACTGAATGCGTCCGGTGAGTGAGTCCAACGTATAGTGGCGATCGTCTGCCCGCGAATCGGCAAAATCCTGTACCTCCTGCCAAATCTGCGGCAAGCCATCCGGCGGAATGACTAACAAATGCTCTTCGCTGCGCCGGGGCAACACGGGTGGGCTCTGTAGCTCAAAGCTTTGTCCAGGCAGGCCGTTGCTTTCACCCATCAGCTCATCGTGAATCACCCGGCACTGACTGGCATCTATCGTGCCACCAATGGAGCGCGCTGCCACCCGCACTAAGCGAGGAGAACTGGTGTAGTAGCTCTCGTGGCGCTGAGGCTCGGTGCACACACAGCGAATCCACCGACCCTGGTACGTGGTAAATTGCGCCACCGGAAACCGCTGTGGCAAATGCAGCACCACATCTGCCGTTTGCAAACTATCGGCACTGCCCCCCAGTTCATGAAAGCTAAAGCCCCGAGTTTGGTCGTCGCCTTCTTGCAGCAAAATGGGCACCCACTGATCGCCCGTCCAGGCTTCCCAACGACGGGGCGGATAGTCGGGGTTAATTCCGGTGGAGGTGGCCGCCTCTCCCGAAAGCGAGAGCGCAATCACGTTTCCAGCAATAGGTTGCTCTGCATCAAACACCACATAAAAGCTGTTGCCGGGAGCAGGGCGATCGCTAAAAATGGTTTGCTCACGCCCTTCCCAACGCCCATCCGATTGGCGCGTCCACAGGTTTGCAAAGCGGTTGTACAACATGAGCGGAATGGCATCATCCGTTTCTGCCGTAAGCAAATGGCTGATTTGGGGCAGGCCAATACTCAACGGGCGATCGGTGCTAAAGATAATGGAATCATCCGTTTCAGTGCGCTCAGTCGCCACCTCCACCCCAGCCGGAATTTGATACACGGTGGGCAAGCTGGCCGCCAGGTAAAAGGTCACCTCTGTATGGGCCGGAGCTGGAGGCTGCAACCGAATCCCCAACATTTCTAAAAACGCCACATAGTTGCGGCGCGGTACCTGGTTAAACCGCATCAACATTTGATCGGTCAACCAGGCAAACAGCTCAATCAGCGTCACCCCCGGATCGCTGGGATTAAAGTTCGTCCACTCGGGACAGTACCGGGGAATTCGCAAAATGCACTCATCGACCAGATCCTTAAAGGTGCGATCGTCCAGGTCGGATTTTGGGAGTTTGGGCAGAAAGTCAAATTCCACAGCTACTCCGGAGACATCAGGTAAAAGGGATAAACGATATTGCGGCGATGGGAGCTGTCTTTGGCGTGGTAGTGGATGATGATATCGACCCGGCCCCGCATCGGATCGGGATCGGTGGATACCTCATTCAGCACAATGCGCGGCTCCCACTTTTCTAGCGCTTCTCGCACATGCAGCCGAATCAGCAACAGCGTGTCAATATTCATGGGGGCAAAGGTCAACTCCGACAGCCGACAGCCAAAGTCGGGGCGATACACCCGCTCCCCAAGCCGCGTTTGCAAAATCAGTCGAATCGATTGGGCCAGGTTTTCTCCCTTGGCACTGAGCTGCACTCCGCCTTGCACACTGGTTCGCATGGGAAATGCGATTCCCTGGCCCAAATGAGCGTCTGGTTTGAGGTAGTCCATTGCATCTGGCATGGCCATTTCCGACTCGCGCTGTCGTCACCATACTCAGGCGCTCAACCCGTCGCTATTCGCCAAAGGTCGAATACCCGCTTGGATGCAACAGAAAACTTCTGGCTTCTGCGATGTTGATGGCTCTGGCCCAATCACACCCGCCCCCGTACTTTAAGGTAAGCAAGCTTCTGCTCAATTTTCTGAATCGTATCTGGTCGTGGAAGCTGCTTCTGGCGTCGTTGGTCTTCTGTCGAGTTGAGGGCATGAAATCGCCATTGTTTCCACTTAGGGCTGGCTAAAAGGCTAACTACTTGCGATTTGAGCAAACCAGTTTTTGGCTCAAAGAAGGGTTCCAGTGGATTCAAGTTGGTACTATTGCCAACGACGTCCAAAGCAGCCCAAAAGCTATCTACGATGAAGTCTTTGTGCATGGGAACTAGGCGTAAGCGCAACTCCTCTTTTGTTTCACCGGTCGCAAGGGCGATCGCATTTTCATGCCCATCAATCAGCTTCATCAGCTCAGCAAACTGCTGACCAGTAGCCGACCACTTGTGGTTATACAAAATCTTCAGCCGTTTTTCGGCAGTCTCTGTGTTTGACCAAGTTTCAACGTTTTGTGCAACATCAGTCTGGCTTCCACCTGTCAGCTCTTTGCCATAGCGCGTTCCAAGACGCGTCGCTTCTTTCGTCAAATATTGCCCAAACTTAGCCTCGCGAGGATCGTAAATATCGGTTTTGAATTTTGCCTCCTCTAGAGTTTGCGTTGGAGCAATGCCATTGAGCAGAGCGCGTAGTTCGCCGAGCGCTTGATTAAAGTCACCAGGAAATCCATCGAAGCTCAGTAGCCGAGCAACCAGACCTGGAATGCTTGGATCAGACCCGCCAGATTGGGTTTCAATCGCAGTCTTTAGGAAACCAGCGTGGTCAGTCGCAGTAAAGTAGAGCTTTGCCAATGTAGGCAGTCCCAAAAGCTTAGTTAAGTCTTGCATGCCAGCTACATAAGGCGCATACGAAGGGTTGTAACTGAACTCCCAGCGATTGTCTCCGCTACTGCTCTGTACTTGTTGCGCCACCATACTGGCAAAGAGATCTGTTAACCCTTCCCGTAGGTGCATATCCATAGTGGCACCTTCAAAACTATGCGTAGCCTCGTGAATTAAATCTGTAAATTCCATCCAGTTTGCATTTAAGGAAATTCCGTCAGTTCCGGCTTGCGCTTGAATTTGGTACGCCTTGGAGAAGGCTTGACGATACTCTGCTTCCTCATCCGGCTTACCAACAGTAGTCGGCAGTTCGCTCGTGTCCTGTACGGCTGACTGACCAGGTTTCACTACTTTCATCGTGTTAGTCAAGTTTTGGAATGACAGCTTATCGCTATTCACCTGAGTGAGCGTACCTCGAACACTCTTGCCAACTTTTCCAGAACTGTGAATTGGGTTGCCGATAATTTTGATCATTCCCGGTGCTGTCAGGCTACCTCCACTGAGTGAGCACCTGGGACTAATGCCAAAGATACCAGCTACGCTCTTCACCCCCGCTTCAATCACAGACGGTGCAGGAATTTCGGTCACGTCTGAACCCATGCGCGCCGACCAATCCGAAGAGAACTTTTCCCCTGGAGCTTGAAGTTGATGAGCCAGCACACCAAGCTTAGATTGCGCGTCGCTAATAGCCCCAGCAACAGCTTGCGGATCGACCTCTTTGTCAGCAATAACCGGTTGAACTTCCCCGTTAAAAAACGGCACATAGGCAATAAAGGAACCGCTCTCAAACGTTTTTTTGGCTTCTTTCTTATCTGGACTAAATGGAAATTGGTTTAGGTAATTGTCTACCGGTACAGGTTTTGCCATAATCTTAACGTTCGGCTGATAATCCTTGAAAATCACATTACCGTTGTAAGCTTCGGCATAGATCCAGTGAGCGCGCACATGCTGCGTTGGATCAGAACTATAAACAAAGACGGCAAATCGTGTTCCGTCGGGATATGATTGCATTGTGCTGACCAAAGCCGTTTCGGGATACATTTGATTTCCCGGTTCACCATGTTCATAAACTTTAAACTGTACTTCACTGTTACTATCTTGCTTCGCATTAGTCAACAAATGATTCAGCATGCCGTAGTATTGGGCATCACCCACAACGTAGGCATTTCCCTCTGAAAACTCTTCCATAGACTTGATCAAATCTTTGTTCGCCAAGTGGTGCTGATCGGTCAACAGATTTCCCGATGCTAAGGTTTTGAGAGTCGCTGCATCTGCTAAGGTAATCGCCCAGAGTTTTTGACTTTGTTCTGTCGATTTTGGGCCATCTACGTTCTGTCGGGCTCGAACACTTTGTGCAAACTGTCCAGAGGTTTTACCACCTTCAATTGCAGCCATCGTCGTGAGGGCACAATTGCTCAACTTATCCGCTGTCGCATCATTGACAATCGGGGGCCGGGTTATGCTTTTGAGTAACTTACCTCCCTTACTGAGTAGGTTGTCGCTGACATTAACAACCAATTGCGGACTGTCAGGCTGCATTTTTTCGCGATTGCGTTGTAAGAGGTGAGAGTTGGTCGTGGTTGCTTTAGGCTGAATGGGCTTGGTACCACAGCTAGAGCACTGGCACCCACGGACATGGTCTACAGTTTGGCGCTGAAGCCGCTGCGCTCCACAGCTAGAGCACTGACATCTTTTTGCCTGAAGTGCGTGATTATCCATCATGGATCGTAAATTCACGCTAAGAGGATGTTGCGATACCTGCGGGATAAGGGGCGATCGCTGTATCGATCCTGCGCTCTGTTGCACGACATGGGTCAACTCATGGGCCAGCAGTTCTTGTCCTCCCAGGCTGCCGGGCTGATACGCCCCCTGCCGAAAGAAGATATCTTGTCCAGTGGTAAAGGCTTTTGCGTGAATCGAGCGGTTTAGCCGATCAGCTTGAGTATCAGTATGGACTGTGACACCGCTAAAATCGACATGACCAAACGCTTGCTCTAATGGTTGACGCACAGATTCTGCAATTGGTTGACCACTCCCGCGAGATTGTTGAATCCTACTTTCTAAGTCTGGGCTAGCAGCAATTGTGCCTTCTTCGCTTCTTTGTTGCAGCATCGGTGGGGTTTGCAGTTCGTCTTCCTCAGGTAAGGTGTTCCGTTGAACACTTGGCTCTGATGACGCGTCTGCGTTAGGCGTATTAATGAGCTGCACTACTTGCTTGGCGACCTGATCGGCTTCTTGCTCATACTTATCGTTGGGTGCGCCAATGGTGAGCTTGGGCTGAATGGGCAGCGATCGCCCTATCCCTGCATCAAAGATCGAAAACTCCGGCGGAGTACGATGCAGATTTTGGCCTTCTACCGACTGGCCTCCTGCCAATTGATCGGTGGATTCAGGCTTGGCCTGCACCGCAAAAGCCCGAGATGTTAGGTTCTCCGGGCTTTGGTTCGTCTTCGAGCAACCTTGTTTCTGAGGCGAAGAGCGGCGCGGCATGGCAAAACTCCGAATTTTTTCGGCAAGATAGCTTAATATTCCCACACCTGCGAAAACCCCACCTTAGACATTGGTCTAAGATGGGGCGCTTGCTTCATCTACCACCCTAGATCCAGCCCCTTATTTCCCTATCATCAGTTACTCTGAATTATTGGTGCAAAAGTCAGCACTCACGGCAACGTTGCGAATATGAATCCTAAAGCAAACTAACTCGATACCACTATTAGTTGAACTTATATTTTTAGTACAACGAGAAGGGTCGCGATCGCGACAAGACAAACGATTGCCACGTAGGTAATAACAGGCTAATTCTGTCGTGAAATTTGAATCTCTAAACCTTTTGCCAATGATTTCACTGCGTTGTAAAGCGGGATGAAATATTCTTGTTTCAACGCGTTCTGTTTCCAGTATTTATCCCCCTGCGAGTTCATCCGGTCAAGGTCAACGACCAATTGATCTATCACTATTTTGGCCTCTGTTAATTTACCTTGACGCATTGCTTGATTATATTTCTCCTCCAGCTTTTTATAAGCCTTCTTCGATAGCTGACCACTGCCGATACTGACAGATTTTGTTGCTTCCTTTTTCATCCGATTGAACTGCACATGGCTCGGCAGATCCAAGAGAGTCTCTGTACCGGGTGCACCGGGTAAAGGTAATGGCACATTCTGCTTGTCAGAGACAAAATCTTCCCGGATTAGACCCGTCCCAACGGGGTCCAGCACAACTCGATTTCTGACTTCATTATGGCCTTGATTCCATTTCTGGGCACTCGCTTTAAACCGATCGGTGGGGTTACCAAATTCTTTTACACCAAAATCAATCAAGCTAAAATTTCCCTGATTGTCGGTTTTCCAACCCCATTGCACCGATCCATAGTAGGTTCCTTTCTGAGTACCCTTAATTGCGAGTGCCGTTGTTTCAAATTTCTGTCTAGAGTTTGGTTGTAGGGGGGCCTTCCGACGTGGTGTATCACACAAAACGGCCGGAGTTGGAGTTTCGCCAAACTTGCTCTTACCTAATTGACTAAATCCAGCTTCTTGAGACGCAAAACTTGTATTTTCCAGATCGAGATCATTCGAGGGATTGATATCAGCCCCATAGATTGGATTATTGTGTTTATGCCCACCTCGATCAATCATAGAACCCTGATACTGCCCATCCTGAATTTGTAATTCTGTCCGCTGGCGAAATTCATCTTCCTTGCTTCCTGCTTGAGACGGTGAATTATTATCCAGGGAGGTAATTATCTGAGTTAGCCCAATCGCCTCTGCATCGACACTTATATTGGGATGGAATTCGATGCGAATATCAACTCCTCTCACCGGAGTCTCACCAACAACATCGTTATATTCTTTTGGATCGGCATCCCATTCTCCACCCATTGTTAGTACCTTTTTAGCCTGAAGCAAATGATTCGGCGCTATCGATACAGCTGTTGGAAATGTCAGGCGGCTGTTAGACTGGGGCGATCGCTGAATTCCACTCCCGTTTTGCTGCACCACATGGGTCAACTCATGGGCCAACAACTCCTGCCCCCCCTGGCTGGTGGGTTGATAAGCTCCCTGCCGGAAGAAGATATCCTGTCCTGTGGTAAAGGCTTTGGCTTGAATGGAGCGATTGAACTGATCAGACTGGGCATTGGTATGCACCTTCACTCCACGAAAGTTGACACCACCAAACGCCTGCTCCATCGGTTTTCGAATCGAGTCGGCTAGCGGTTGCCCACCCCCGCGAGATTGTTGAATGGCAGATTCGAGGTCATCACTGGCGGCAACAGCACCTCCACGTTTCATTTGCAGCATTGGTTTCATCTGCAATTCCTCTTCTTCCTCCAGATCAATCTCCCGTTGGATCCCATTGGGTTTCATCTGGAGTTCATCTTCTTCGTCGGGCAGGGTGTCCCGCTGCAAGGTTTGGTTGAGCTGTGATGACTTAGCTTGATTAGGGGTTGATGCTCCCCGATCGCTTAAGCTCAGGCGTTGCACTACTTGCTTGGCAACGTGGTCGGCTTCTTGCTCATACTTATCGTTGGGTGCGCCAATGGTGAGCTTGGGTTGAATCGGCAGCGATCGCCCTTCCACGGCATGTAGAGAAAATCCTGGCAGGCTCCCTGCTGAAACCGGAGTCTCCGGCGATCGCGCCTCCATGTCTGCCGATAGGGGAGGAGCAAAGGGACGAGGGGCCAAATTCTCCACGTCTGGATTGGTCTTTGCGGAACGGGTCTGCGGCAAGCGATGGGAGTGGCGCGGCATAGCAAAGCTCAGGGTACCTTGATGGGATACCTTAATTTTGTCATGGCCAGCGAAAAAACCGATTTAGACCTTGGTCGAGGATGGGCGATGCTTCATCTACCGCCCTAGACCCAGCCTTTTACCTCGGCATCATCAGTTCCTCTGCATCATCGGTGCAAAAGTCAGCATTCAGGGCGATGTTGCGGACATTGCAATCACGAACGCTGAAGCAAGCCAATTTAGTATTAATATCGGTTGAATTTATATTTTTAGTACAACGAGAAGGTTTGTGGATGTTGGGTTTCGTTCCTCAATCCAAGCTCAAGCGAGGGGCGATCGCACTACTTCTTGTCGAACTCATTCACTAAAACTCCATTCTTTACAGTGTGTATTTCCTTACCAGTAAACGAACCATATCTCGTGTATGTCCACTGATTTACCTGTTCTTCATTCGGAACTGGCCCGCCAGGTTCGACCCCACAAACATCCATCGCTACCTCTACTAATTCTGCGAGTTCCATTGCTGTTTCTTTATTTGCTTCGTACCAAGTAACCTCCTCTGTCGTCTTTGCTTCTCGATTTAACTTCACATTTGGCGTGACAACCGGAGTTAATTTGGGATATAACGCTGCATATTTGTTTTGCTGCGTTTCAACCAATGTTCTCGGATTTTGAATAATTTTCAATGAATGAGAGCTTAACATTGACAAAGCCTTCATGACTTTGTCTACATTTTCCGGAGTGTTTTTGTACGATACATGTAGTTTGTATCCTTGTGATCCAAGCTTTGTCTTTCCTTCTTCCTTCCCACGCCTTTGCGGATGTACCAGGTCTACTTTTCCTGCATACCCGCCCCCTAATCCGGTAACACCGTCGTTTTTTAGGACGTACAGCTCTGTTGATACCTCATGGTACAAATCGCTTAATTCTTTGATAGCAACTGGCATTTTGCTATGCCCACTTATCCAGTGCTTGATAAGATCTTGGATTTCAATCAATCGCCGCTTAAGGTCTTCCTTAGCTTCTTGATCGGGATTCATTGTATCCTTTTTATTGTATTCTTCGACACATTCCATCAACTTGTACCACGTCGATTTCTTCTTCTTTCCTCCACGATATTCAGCGCGATTTTCTATCTTCTCTCTGCTCGATAGTCGTTGAATCCGGTTTTCAGATTCCAGTCCGGTGACTTGATTTCCTGCTTTATCACGCTTACCCTGTTGCGGTGTTTGGCCAACTTGCTGCACCACATGGGTCAACTCATGGGCCAACAACTCCTGCCCCCCTTGGCTGGTGGGTTGGTAGGCTCCCTGACGGAAGAAGATATCCTGTCCTGTGGTAAAGGCTTTGGCTTGAATGGATCGATTGAGTCGATCAGACTGGGCATTGGTATGCACCTTCACTCCACGAAAATTAACACCACCAAACGCCTGCTCCATCGGTTTTCGAATCGAGTCGGCTAGTGGTTGCCCACCCCCGCGAGATTGTTGAATGGCAGATTCGAGGTCATCACTGGCGGCGACAGCGCCTCCACGTTTCATTTGCAGCATTGGTTTCATCTGCAATTCTTCTTCTCCCTCCAGATCAGTCTCCCGTTGGATCTCATTGGGTTTCATCTGGAGCTCGTCTTCTTCAGGCAGTTCCACGCGCTGAATCTGCTCTGCCAGGGGTTTCATCTGAAGTTCGTCTTCTTCGTCGGGCAGGGTGTCCCGTTGCAAGGTTCGGTTGAGCTGTAATGGCTGAGCTTGACCAGGGGTTGATGCTCCCCGATCGCTTAAGCTCAGGCGTTGCACCACCTGCTTGGCGACCTGGTCGGCTTCTTGCTCATACTTATCGTTGGGTGCGCCAATGGTGAGCTTGGGCTGAATGGGCAGCGATCGCCCTTCCACGGCATGTAGAGAAAATTCTGGCAGGCTCCCTGCTGAAACCGGAGTCTCTGGCGATCGCGCCTCCATATCTGCCGATAGGGGAGGAGCAAAGGGACGAGGGGCCAAATCCTCCACGCCTCGATTGGTCTTTGCGGAACGGGTCTGCGGCAAGCGATGGGAGTGACGCGACATGGCAAAGCTCCGGGTACCTTGATGGGATACCTTAATTTTGTCATGGCCAGCGAAAAAACCGATTTAGACCTTGGTCGAGGATGGGCGATGCTTCATCTACCGCCCTAAACCCAGCCTTTTACCTCGGCATCCGTGAGAGGACGCTCCAGCTTCATGTATTCGCTGCGGGCCGCCTGGAGAATATGCTTCATGGCGATCGCTTCCCCTGCATCAGCGGCCAAAAAAGCAGCATTCAGCGCAATATTGCGAATGTTGCCACCGGGCACATTCAACCGGGCCAGTTTGCCATAGTCCAGATCAGCCACAGGTGTTTGAGCTGGAAAAATGCGCCGCCAAATTTCGGCACGCTGCACCGCATCGGGAAAAGGAAACTGCACCACAAATCGAATGCGTCGCAAAAACGCTTGATCCAACGAGGTTTTGAGATTGGTGGTAAGAATCGCCAGCCCACGATAGGCCTCCATGCGTTGCAGCAAATAGCTCACCTCCAGGTTGGCATGGCGATCGTGAGAATCCTTCACCTCTGTGCGTTTGCCAAATAAAGCATCCGCCTCATCAAACAGCAAAATCACGCCGCCGCCCTCTGCCGCATCAAATACGCGCCGCAAATTCTTTTCTGTTTCGCCAATGTACTTGCTCACCACTGCACTCAGGTCAATGCGATACACATCCAACTGCAAGACCCCACCCAAAATTTCGGCAGCCAGGGTTTTGCCAGTGCCGCTTCCCCCCGCAAATAACGCGCTAATACCCAGCCCCCGCTGCCCTCGATTACCAAACCCCCAATGCTCGTAAACCTTGGCTCGCTGGCGCACATGGGCTGCCGCCTCTTGCAAAATACTGAGTTCCTTTTCCGGCAAGATCAAATCATCCCACGTTGCACTGGGAGCAATGCGCTGGGCTAGGGCGTCGAGGTGGGGGCGGGCGTGGCTGCGGCAGGCTTCCCACAGAGCGGGCAGCAATGTCTGTTCTGAAACAGTTTGAACCGTACCGCAAATGGTTTCGATGGCAGTCCGACTGAGGTTGAAATGATCGACCAGGCTATCGATATGGCCATTGAGCGAGATCGTCCGCTCTGCGAGCTGGTGTTCCCACACTTGGCGCTGCTCGTGAGCGCTGGGAATGGAAACCTCCATGCTGACCTGCGATCGCCGTGAGGGTGCTCGTCGCTCTTGAGTGGTGAGAATGAAGGGAGCCGTTAAGGTATCGCACAGATGGGCGATCGCCCACTCGCGGTCTCGGTTGACACCATCCAAAGTTTCGCAATTGAGTAAGAGCACCCGTCGATTGAGCTGCCACTCCCGCGCTGCCAAATCGTGAATTAACTGCACCTGGGTTGGGTCTGTGGGCAGAGTTTCCGCCGTGATTGCCCACAATTCCAGATCTAGCGACTCGCATGCCGTAGCAGCGATCGCCCCTAAACTGTCTCGATCTGGCCCCCACAGTTGCACCAGCGGAAAGGGGCGCTGCTCTTGCGAAGCCTGCACCCACAGGTGGGCCAACTGCTCGGCCAGTACCCGGTGCGACGCCACTACCTCCTGCGGCACCATGCGGCTGGCTCCCAAGCGCAACAGCCGTTCATCCAGCGAGCATTGTCCAAGCAAATAGTGCATCACCTGCTCATCAAGCCGCAGGGGGCTGGTGGTCAGGGCATCTCCGGGGCCAATATCCATCAACCGCCAGCGGCGCAAAGGTGCATCGGGCTGCAGCGCGGACCAGTGGGGAGATGGGGCGATCGCCAACGCCAGCCCCCACGTAGGATATACCCGCTGAGGGTGCCGCTGAGCCGATGCACACACATTGCCCCAGGCGGGATCTAACTCCATGCCAGCCCCCAGCAAAATCACATCCCGCTCAAAGGCAGACAGCCCCAACAGCTGGCACAATCGCTTCAAAGCCACAGGGTCATCTTGTTGAGCCGAATCAAACGAGGTTGAGGCAGATTCCAAGGTTGTCCACGCTGCAGCATCAGCAGACTCCGCCTCGGCATGGTACTGCAACCTGTGGCGCAACTGGGCGATCGCCCCCATCAAGCCGCGATAGTTGGCCTCGTACCAGTCCGTTGGGGTTGGCAGCAGGGCAGGCATCGCTTACTCCTGGGAACTCGGTTGGCGGGTATCGTAAGTTTGGCGTACCTGCTTGGACTGTTGCAGCACCTTGATCACCGAACTCACATTCTCGTCCACCACCTTGCCCTGTTTGGCAATTTCCGACCGCAAGGCTGCTACCTGCTCCGACAGGCCCTGCTCTCGGCTACTCACCACCAGCGCCATATCTTCAAACAACGCTGCCAGTTCCCCAAACTCATCGGGTCGAGGTGTCATTTCTGCCAGCTCATTGAGCGGGTAGCGGTTTTGTTTAATTTCCGCAGCCGCTCGGGTTAGCCGCTCAATGGGGTTAACCAACCATCGCGACAGCACAATGCTCAACAGGGTCACGGCAGCCGTAATCAAGCCACCAGCCAGCAGCGTGCGCTGAGCGCTTTGATAAATTTTTCCCGCAAAGTCGGCTTCTGGAATCGTCACCACCACTAACCAATCCAGGTTCTTGTCCTTGAAGGAATACACATCCACCCATTGGCGCTCGCCTTGGAGATAAAAGAGCAATGGTTGGTCTGTCGGAACCGCCAAAAAGCCGCCAAAGGTTTCTTTCAAATAGGTAGCAGTCTCGCGGATTTGCACATCAGTACTGGCAGTTGCCTCTAGGCGAAACATCCCATCCACTCGCGCCTGAAATGGCAATCCTTGCGATGTCGCAACGAGTTCTCCTTTGTCTCCCGCCACCCGCTCAATAATGAAGGCTCTGCCATTTTTACTAATCTGCAATCCGTTCAAAAATTGACTGAGGGATTGCAGATGCACATCGACTCCAACAACTTCTGAAATGGAGGCGCGTTCGTTCGTAATTGGCACGGCCAACGTAATGGTGAGATCGGGCGGTGTGGCCGATTGGTAAATCTCAGTCCACACGGCAGATTGAGTGGCGATCGCCGCTTGATACCAGGGACGTTGCCGTGGATCAAAGCTTTGCACTTGAGGGGGACCAGCGATCGCGCCCTGGGCATTCAAGGCATAAATCCGGCGTTGATTTTCCGTTGCAGCATTGCGAATCGAAAAATCAAATTCATCATTCTGTAAGCGCTTCACCTGCACAAATTCACCCTGATTATTGGCATATATCAGCGCATCTCCCCCCGGCGAAAACCGCACCAGCTGCCAAAAATATTGCCGCACCCGATCTGGATTTCTCGAATCCAGCGCCCCATTACTAAACTCTGCCACCAACAAGTTATTCAACAAATCAATTTCAGCGATGCGATCTTCCAACCGTTGTTCAATGCGATTGGTCACTTCACCGCTAATTTCTTGGATCAAATCCGCAACCGCAGACCGACTACTGCGAAACGCCAACAGGCCCGTCAGCCCCATACCCACCACCACCGGAAGCAACATCATTGCTGGCAACACCCAACGAATCGACAACCAGCGATTCACAGGCGCAGCCGAATTCCCAACTGGAATATCAGCCGGGCTCCCAGCCATCGCTCCAGGCCGTGGAAGTGAGCTGGCATGAGGCGTATCATTTGGCTGGGGGGATGCATTCATGGAATTTGTACCGTTAGCTGACCAGGATTCAAAATCGATATCACTCCGCCCCAGGTACACATGCACTTGCAATTGTTATTCAGGGCAGGAGAGTTATTCACCAGAACTGTCAATGAGCCCGGAACCCAAGGGGCAGCAGTTACAGGAATGCACGGCATGGGCGTCAGCACTCCTAAGGCAGCCGTCGTTGCCGTTGCGACAGTCGGATTCGCCAAAGACGTACACATGCCAAAGGGCGGAATGTTGGCGATGGGAATGTGATCCATAATCGTTGCAGCCAAAGGTCCACCATCCATGACTGGCGGGCCTTTGGGCACCACCACCAGCGTACTCGGAGCAAGCCCAAAGCTGCACTGCAAGGTTGCCCCCATGACGACTTGAATTGCCATACTGGCTCTATCCCTCTGCATCAATTAATTTTGACAATGCCACCTTTCACATTCGTCATTCCCGAGCCTTGAATGTCAACCATCATGCCCTGAACTTTTGCATTCGAGGTGGCCTGTACCGTAACTTGTACTCCCTTAATCTCAATCCCAGACGGGCTCAAGGTAATAGAGCTTGGCCCCACCTTGAGCGTAATACTCTGCTGTCCCGTTAGGGTAATACTACCGCCATCAACCTGAATGGTACTCGTTTTACCGGTCTTGCCAGATTGAATTTGGAGAGAGCCACTGGAAGTTAGTTGTAGGCTAGAAGCTTGATCATTCATGAGCATGGTATGACCACCCGTAGTTTGCAGCTCTAGCTTCTTATTTTGGTCATCCAGTCGTGCAAAGATCTTTCCGACTGTTTTCAACTCGGCATATTTATCCGTATCGTTGATGTGTAAATAATGCTTATCTTTTGTTTCTAAATACATGCCTTGTTTGCTGGCACCTTTTGTTTCTTCAACAAATTGCAGCTTGTGTCCAACTCGGGTTTTCAAGGTACGCAAGCGCACTTTTCCATCCACAACACTTTCTGCCACCGCTTCCGGCGGCGCATCCATACCGTTCCATACATTTCCAATAATGTAGGGACGATGAATATCAGCATGCTCAAAGGCGACAAGAACTTCATCATTAATTTCGGGGAGCCAATCCATGCCTCGGCTGGGGCCTGCGCCCAATGTTACGACTCGTGCCCAATAGCTGGCATGCTCTTCCGTCAGGGTAGGAAATTTGACGCGTACTCGTCCCCAGCCTTTGGGGTCTTTGTTATCGGTTACGATAGCCGCCAAGCATGTTTGCCCTGGCTGCAACTGGGTGGGCGGTGAAAGCATACTCAGCAAGTCGCCACCCCGCAACCCACGCACACTAAACTCGGTGGTATATTTTCGCTCGTGAAACAGGTGTCGTGTTGCGGTGATGTAGTAATCGCCAGAATACTGGCCCAAGCCCACCAGTTTCACCAGCTTACCAGGGCGGAGGTTGGGGTTACCTTCGCTCATGGCATCTCCCTGCACAAACTCATCTCCAAGTTCGTCGCACAGGGCAGTCGCAATTTTTTGGGCCTCGTTATTTGAACTGACACACTGATCGACCACGATGAGCTTGGGAGTTGGCGGTTTTCCTTTAAAGCAGGTTGCGGTGGCTTCGCCCTTGCCGTATTGCGTGGTGGTTAGTGAATTGCTGGCATTGCTGGTTTCAATGATGGGGGCTTTTTTTTGAATATCCCATCCTCGCACTTCTACGCTGCTGACCTGTTCGGCGTTCGTGACCTGTACTCGAAAGCTGTGCAGATCTTTGAGCCATTTCAAGGATAGGCTTGCATTCTGCTTTGGTTTGCGAAAGTACAGCTTCCCGTCTTGCACAAACAGCTCGTAGCCGTAGCGGGCTGCACGCGATCGCAAAAATTCCATATTGGTTTGGTTTTGCTGAAAGATGTAGCCATTGGCATCATTAATATCGCCATATCCAAAAGGGCCGCCGGTTTCATCAACCGTTCCGATAGGAATGCCAACTTCTCCGGCAATCTTTTTGACAATGTCGGAGTCGGTTTCATTTTGAAACGAGCGACTGTAGCGGCCTCGATGCAAGCGATGGGAAACATCATAACCCCGCACAATGATTGGCGCTTCGGCTTGGCTGGTAAAGTGGGCTTCGACAGCGGTAATTTCGCCATCAAACACCGTGCCATCTTCCGCTTCTGAAAATTCCGTTGCTTCCGTGGTGCTGGAGACAAACCCGACCTGCACGGTATTTCCCAGCTTAAACAGATCTGTATATTTCCACGTTGCATCTTCTTCCCGCCCGGAAAAGTAATCATTCCGAAACATGAAGGTAAACATTCCAGGAAGATGAAGACTTTCTTCGATGGAGATTTGCACCAAATCTTCCAACAAGTCCGGTGGGGCAAATTCTCCGCTAATTTTGATAGTGGGCTGGGGAATGTAGGAAACAACTGCTGGACACATAGGCGATCGCACACCCACCAACCGTGGGAACGTAGAGGATCTCTCGCACCTACCCTAGAAGGTGCCTTGGCAAAACGATATTCAACAAAAGTCGAGTGTTGGGCTCATCCAAGCAGGGGAACCCTTCAATCTGGCTGGGTGGGGGACATGTCAACCGTCTGGCAAGCTGTCGCGAATCACGGTCTCTCACGGGGTGTCTTCGGGGAATGGGTTAGGATTCGGTTCGCAGCACCACACGCGGGCTATCAAACCAGTTGTAGGTTGGACTATCGGGGTCGAGATCGACCCCAAGCGGACTTTCGGCTCCATCCACCACGATCCGCACAAGGTATTCGCCAGGTTTGATCAGCCGCAGCACAACGGTTAGTTCCGACGTTTCGTGGGAACGTGGCGGCACATCGACCAAAAACGTGGCAGGTTGCGATACCGACCACTCGTAGAGCGAGAACAGCACAATTTGCTCAGGGGCAATGCGGGGGCTTACTTCTAGCTGAAGCACCGCAGAACAATGCTCCTCATCCACCATGTCTAGCTGAGAAACGTGAATCGACTTAATCACCGGACACAGGCTAAACGGGGCGGGGTTAGAGACGACGCAAGGCTGAGGGGCATTGGCATCGTGGCCCGGAAAGGTCATGGCAGCGCGCTGAACCACTTGCAAACTTTGCACACCCGCCCGCAGGGCCTGCGGAGCAACGGTCGCAAGGGGCAGCAGCAACTGAGTTGAGCTGACTTCCCGCGGAACGACATCTAGCCCGCCAATGCGAACCTGAGTGTAAATGCCCTGAAGCTGGCGACCTTGAATGAGCAGGGTGCTATCAGGCAGAATGAGCTGCATCCGGCCACCCTCTGCCATGACCTGATCGATTTGCGGACGACTGAGGAAGGGAGAAATGCCATGAATTGGGCGATCGCGCACGGGCAGGGCCTGTTGTGAGGGCTCTTCGCCATCAATGACTACTGCCATCACCTTGTAAGCGATAGATAGGCTATAGGGCGTTTGCACAAATACCGACCACAGCTTTGACAAATCTTCCAAAGACAAATCTTCGGGAATAATTTGCAGCTCTTGCACTTGGTTCGCCAAGTTGGACAGCCCCAAAAACGTAAAAGTAGAGTCGCTGAGGGTATCTTGAATCAGAACAGGCGACAGGCTCGTGCAATCATTAAATGTGCGCACGGTACTGCCCAATAAACGCTGCGGTTCTAGTTCGGCTTCGTTGCCGTAAAAGCTCAGTAAATAGTGCAGTTCCAGCACCGAATGACGCCAGGGAGATTGCTTATTGCGCGATCGCGCAACGGTTGAGTCGGGGCTTTTCAGCGCATTGTTGCGGGTGATGTGATAGAGAAACAGATTAATTCCAGTTTCAGGAATGCCCTGTCCAACTCGATGGGGAGCCACAGTCGAAATGCGAACCCCTTCGACATCTCGCTGCACGCTAGCCTGCAACGTTCGCTGCAAGGCTGCGGTTACCGTGGCGATCGCCAAATGATTGCTCATACCGATACCAGCCCCAGTTTTAGCGCCTTGACAATGGCCTGGGTGCGGCTTGTAACCCGCAACTTTTCAAAAATGGCAGTTAAATGCGCTTTGACCGTCGCCACCGTAACATGCAAATGCTGGGCGATCGCATCATTTGAGGCACCTTGCGCCAACCAGTGCAACACTTCACGTTCGCGATCGGTTAAGTGAATAGAGCGGCACGCCTGTAGAGATTGGCCAGCATAAAAGTGAAACAATCGAAAAAAGCTGGCGGCGATCGCTGGCGAGAGATATACCTCATCTCGCAGAATCGTCATAATCGCATCCACCAACTGATCGGCGACATGATCCTTGCATAAATAGCCTTGGGCTCCAGCCTGCATCGCTCGAAACACCCATTCATCTTCTCGATGCACCGACAGCGCTAAGATCTTGGGCGAGTTGGGCATGCCTTGCAGCTCTGTGAGTACAGTAATGCCGTCACTTTGCACCAGCTCCATATCCAACAGCACCAGCATGGGATGATGAAGCTTGACCAAATGCAGCGCTTGTTCAGCGGTGACCGCTTCTCCAACCACCTCAAACTGTGCGGCAGCATTGGCATTACAAAAATTTAATAAGGTGCGAATGCCTTGGCGAAACGGTTGAGAATCATCAACTAAAAGTAAAGAGATCGGACGTGAATGCTCCATAGGTCAGCAGCTATCCTTTTCATCGCAAGGTGCAGAGAGGCAGCAGCACATTGATCTAAGCATCGTGTTTGGTTGAAGTGGGAGACGAGATTGGAGAAGGTAGCGGAAACGCAATCGAGAACTGTGCCCCACCATTTGGCAAATTGTCAGCCCAAATTTGGCCGCCGTGATCTTGCACAATTTGATGGGCGATCGCCAATCCTAAACCCGTTCCCTGAGGACGATTGGAATAGTGAGCCTGAAACAAATGCTGGAGATCAACTGGCGTGAGCCCAGGGCCTTGATCAGCAATCGTAATGAGGACTTCTCGATGAAACCGTTGCCAATGAATGCTAATTTGCCCATGCTGCGGACTAAAACACAATGCATTGTGCAGCAAGTTTTCAAAAAGTTGCATTAGCTGAGCGCGATCGCCCATCATCTGCAACGGCTGAGTCGGCCAAACAAGGTGCACCTGTTTGTCTTGAACCAATAGTTGCAATCCCTGTCCTACATCTTCCAGCAGCGATAGCATGTCACACATCTCAGACTGAATGTGCGTTCGCTGGCAGCCAGCTAACATATCCGCCAAGTGATCGCTTAAGTGTCGCACGGCATCTCGAATGGCAACCACCTGTAACCGTTCGGGCTCTTGGCTCAAGCTGCGATACAAGTTGGATGCGTAAAGATGAATCACGGCCAACGGATGGCGCACCTGGTGTTCAATGCGTCGCAAAACCTGTTTGCAATACTCAACCTTTTTCAGCAAGCGATCGCGCTGCCGATCTAGCGCGATCGCTTGCTGAAAAACATCAACTTCTAGGGCAAGTTGCTGCGGCTCCAGTGCCGCTGCCGAACAGTTGCCCCACAGCAACACATAAGCCCACTGTCGGCTGAGCAGCTCGCGAAACCGTAGCCCATAGATTAACGTGGCCGGGCTTGCCGAGGGCACATACTCAAACCACCAAACATCAGGCTGAAGCTCCTTTTCGTCGCGTTCCAGGCCGTGCAAAAACTCTTCAGCAACCCAAACATGACACAACGCCTCTTGCTCTGGCGTCAGCGATCGCACAACAGCTTTCAGAGCTTGCCGTTGATGGGATGCGGGGTTGAGCAACGGATGCGGATAAATCAACCAGCCTGCGATCGCCGATACCTGACGCACCAACCGCATTAACTGCAACTGCCCGACCGCACACGGTTCAATTGGCTCAACAATCGATGGCTTCTCGTCAGCTGGCGCAGCTTGAATCATAAGACAACCGTTAACGTCCTGAAGGAACAACATCAATACCCAGGGCGATCGCAAGCAACCCTAACTTCAACAAACCGACACAGAAAGGGACGATTGGCGGATCAAGCGAGCACAGACAAGAACTTACCTGCTCTTATCTCAACGAATGATCGAAACAGAACGTTCGTTTCGCTTGCTGTTTACCAACTGCTTAAAACGGTAGACGGGTCAAATGCTCCTGTTCTATCAGAGTGATTTCGCTAGCATCTTCCATAGCATCTCACAGCAATTTTTTTTCAATGCTCATCTTGCATCAAAACTTTATTGAGCAGGAACTCCATCAATGGTTGCAAAAGAGAAATTCACTCGTTTAGGTCAAGTCCCCCTATCAACTGATCCCAGCATGCGAAAGCTCAGCCTTTTGAACCTCATTCCGTGCGCTGTAGATGCTTGACAACTATGAAGTAACGGAATGAACGATCCGTTTGCTTTAGCAATAATCTCTACCCATAGGAGCATTGTTTTTTAAAGACTGCTTAGAAAATTAAGGTTTCCTTTTGTTTTCAGCCGCAGTCAGCCAACTCTTAGTCACGTATCGCAACATAAGCAAAACCAGCCTCATCCCACTAAGATTCTCTCTCCAAAATTTTCGACCTAAGTCTAATAACGCCCAGACACCGCCAAAACTAAGCTAAACCTGCGAGCTCATTCGATCACGGTTTATGATTCCTGCGATCGCCCAGGCAGTAGCCAACATTCTCGTTTCAGGAACCTCGCTAACAGATACAGAACAGATTGACTTCGGTTATCCAGGTCTTGATAGCGGGTGCAAGCCTTACCTAAATCTTTATCTCTACGAGATTCAAGAAACCCCAAAACCCTATCCTCCCGTTCCGCCTTACACGCAGACCCACCCCACCGCCACCGCTCAACCGCTCCACTGGTTCAATGCCATCTTTGTGCTCACCGCACGAGATCACACCACCTTAGGCGAACACCACCTCCTGTCCGAAAGTCTCACCATGCTGCTGCAACACCCTTGCATTCCTACGGCGTTTCTTTCGCCTGCATTCAAGCATTACGGTGAACTCCCTCTTAGCGTTGCTCCCATGACGCTCATGGCCCAGTCAACCTTTTGGAGCGTCATTGGCATTCCCCTTCAACCCGCCCTGCAAATCATCGTGGCCATCCCATTCGAAGTTCCAACGCTACAGCGCCCCTCTCTGGCAGAAACGCACTTGCCTCACGCCCCACCCTAACGGTTCACAACCACCCATGCGGCTCAAACCACGCCCATCAACCAGCTAACACGTTCACAGCCCATCGTTCCAGTGCCAGTCTTTCCAGTGCGACACCCCGAGGCGATCGCCCCACCTAGCCCTCAATTTGGTCCAGTTCGCTTGACATCAATTTTCTTGAAGAAGGAACCCTTCCTATGGCATTAGATTACTTTGCACCAGGTGTTTACGTTGAAGAAGTTGACCGGGGTAGTCGCCCCATCGAAGGGGTCAGCCTAAGTGTCGGCGGCTTCATCGGATTTACCGAAGACGTGCGCGGTGATGCCGAACTCTTCAAACCCATGCTCGTCACCAACTGGAACCAATATTTAGAATACTTTGGCAAACCCGGTTCCGACGGTTACACCGACTTCAACGCTTACCTGCCCTTCGCCGTCAACGGTTGGTTCCTCAATGGCGGCGGTCGCTGCTGGGTCACCAGCATTGGCACTCGGCTCCCCGGCTCCGAAGCACCCCCACCCGAAGACACAGGCTATAAACTACCCACCTCCAACGGCAAACCCTCCCTACGGTTTAACCTGCAAGCCCAGGCCGATGCTCCAGCCCTCCCCGCCGCAGGCGATAGTGGCCGCGTTCAGGTTTTGATTGAAGACAGCACCCCCAAGCCGCTCCCAGAAGACGCCGCCGAAGATGCTGAACCGCCCATGAACACGGGCGAATTTTTCAGTGTATCGGTTACTCGCAATGGCGAAGTGTTGGAGAGCTATCCCCACCTCACCATGAATCCCGAGCCAGAAACCGAGGTAGCAGATTACGTACTCACCGCCTTAGCCGAGTCAGAATACGTTGCCCTAGCCGACATTTCCATGGCAGGTCAGCCGCTGTCCCGCCGTCCCGCCAACGGAATCTACGAACTGGCTCCTCCCCCCTACATCTCCCCCGAAAACCGCTTCTCGCGCGACCTCCAGGGCCAACGCGACGACCGCACCGGTATGCAGGGCATGTTCGAAATTGACGAAGCCGCCATGATCGCCTGCCCCGACCTGATGCGGGTTTACCAAGAAGGGCTCATGGATATCGACCAGGTGCATGGCGTCATGGAAATGATGCTGAGCATGTGCGAAAACTCCTTCCCCGGCCCCGCCTACCGCATGGCCGTACTGGATGCGCCACCCATCAAACCGGGCAAAGGCATGAGCGCCGTTGCCCCCGAACAGCAAAAGCCCCAAGATGTTGCCCAATGGCTTAGCATGTTCAACCGTCGCTCCATGTTTGGTTCGCTGTACTATCCCTGGATCAAAGTTGCCAACCCTCGTAATGGGGGCCGCCCCATCATGGTGCCACCCAGCGGACACATGATGGGCATTTGGTGCCGCACCGACGAATCGCGGGGAGTGTTCAAAGCACCCGCCAACGAAACGCCACGCGGAGTTTTAGGGCTCGCCTACGAAACCAACATGCGAGAGCAAGAACTGCTCAACCCAATGGGCATTAACTGTATTCGCAACTTTGCCAATTACAACCGAGGCTTCAAGGTATGGGGCGCTCGCACGCTCGTTGAACCCGACAACGTACAATGGCGCTACATCAGCGTTCGCCGTTTGCTCAGCTACATCGAAAAATCCATTGAAATTGGCACGCAGTGGGTCGTATTCGAGCCCAACGACCAAGACCTATGGGCACGGGTAACTCGCACCGTGAGCAATTTCTTGGAGCGGCTATGGCGCGAAGGTGCCTTATTTGGCGGCTCTCCCAGCGAGGCCTTCTACGTCAAGTGTGATGGCGAACTGAACACCCACGAAACGATGATGCTGGGTCGGCTCTACATTGAAGTTGGAGTATGCCCCGTCCGTCCAGCAGAATTTGTCATCTTCCGCATTAGCCAATGGGCACCTGGCCAATAAACGGGCTCCGATGAGCAGTTTTTTGTAGCAAAACTCTACAAAAAACTGCTCTCTTTTGCCGTTTTGGACCCTGAAATGTTTTGCACCTAGAAAAAGGCATTTCAATCATTGCAGCTGTCCGATGCATTCACCAAGCTTCTAATGCCAGCCTTGCCTTTTTCCTCATCTAAAAAACTGCTATCCATGTCATTGGGAAGTTGGGACCTATGCCAATTGTTACCGTTGAGAATTTTGAACTCAAGCTCGATAAATTCAGTGATCCATTGCTGTTGAAATCCGTAGATGTTCCCGCTTACAAAACCGATGTGCAGGGTGGTGATACCTTGATGTCGGGAAAGAAGGGAGCCGTACGGCAAACCTTGACCAAAAAGCGAGAATCTGCCGTGCAAATCAAAGTCGTCACCTTAGCCAGTGGCGATCAAGCCAGTACCAGCTCAATCTTGCGAGGTTGGCTGAATGAATGCATGCCAAAGTCAGAGGATGGCAAAGGATTTCCCGATGCCGCACGCACGTCTGGCTCAATTGACGCCTATGACTCGGCTGGCAAGGTAATTGATTCTTGGAAGCTGTCGGGCGCCTGGGTTTGTAAGTATGAAGTTGGTCAACTAACGATTGATGGCGGAATTTTGGAAGAAACCTTTACGCTTCAAGTCGATCAGTTTGATCCGGGATAACGGTTACGTTGCAACAGAGTTCACATATCTGTTGAGTTCACTTTGCAAATTTCCGTTCTTGCAAGCATTCAAACCTCATTAACACCTCATTAGCAACCGCTGTCATCATGTCGGAGAAACACCATGCCTGAGTATCTGTCTAGTGATAGTTTTTCAGTTGAGCTGGAAGGTATCACCAATTTGATTGTGAAAGAAGCGAGCGGATGGGGAGTGGATATTTCTCCATCGGGTGCTGAAAATGCCATTGGTTCTGGGCCAAAGGGCAAGGCTCTGGTACTCAGCACCCCCAGCCAGCCCAAATATGGCTCGGTCAAGCTAGTTCTCATTCCAGGGGCGCATCAACAAGGAGATGACGAAAAGCTGTGGAAATGGTACAGCGATTGTGCTTCTAAAGCGAATTTGGGTGAAGCCTCGAAGGCACGGGAACTGCGCAAAGCGATGACCATTAATGTGTACTATTCAGGTACCGATGCCAAAGTTGGCGTGAAGTACGAGTTTCAAAATGTGATGCCAAGTAGCTTTGATGTGCCTGCCCGTACGGCAACGACTAGCGATTTAGAGACTTGGACGTTTGAGCTGCAATTTGAACGGATGAAGTTCTCGTTGAAAGATCCCTAAGCGGAGGCAAAGTCGCCATCTAAACGATACCAATGATGTAGCTGGCTGTTGGCTGAACGCTAGCTGGTGGATGGATGTAAAGCTATCTGTGGAGGAGCGATCGTGAATGAGTTTCCAGAAATTCTGTCAACCTGTCGCTTCTATTTGGAACTAAAGCTAGCTGGTAGCAAAGATTCAGTAGATGGCTATTTTATGGAATGCAGCGGCTTCAAAGTCACGCAAGAAGTTATTGAGCTTTCGCATGTTACACCTCAGAAATGGGGTAAGGATGGGAATGCATCAGGCCGGGTAGTTAGCACAAAACTTCCCGGCAATTCTGGCGTGACCAATATGGTGCTAAAGCGAGGACTGACGTGCTCCATGACCTTTTGGAACTGGATGGAAGCAGTGCAGGATGGCAAGTGGGCAGAGCATCGACGGGATGGATCTCTTGTCATTTACGACCAAGCTGCGATGGAACAGTTTCGGTTGGAATTTCAAGGAGCATGGCCCGTCAGTTACAGCATTGCTGATGTAAAAGCCGAGGGCGGCAGTTTGGAGGTGGAGGAAGTAGAAATTGCGGTAGAGGGGCTGAAGCGAGTTAAGGTTGAAGCGCAGTGAGGAAACAGTGACCAATGCAAACAGAATTTGAATTTGAGTTACCCAAAGGGTACTTGGATGGGGATAACAATATTCATCGCAAAGGGACGATGCGGTTAGCTAAGGCGATCGACGAAATTGTGCCAATGCGCGACCCACGGGTGCGATCGAATCCGGCCTATGCAACGGTGCTCATTTTGTCGCGGGTGATTACTCGATTGGGGGCACTGGATGACGTTTCGCCTGTGGTGATTGAGGATTTATTTGCCTGTGATTTGAGCTATTTGCAGAATTTTTATCGACACATTAATGAGTTGGAAGTAGAACCATCGCCAATGCCGGTTTCGGCCGTTTCATAACCTTGATTGAGTGGATGATTGATGACTTCGGTTCTTCCTGCAACGGAATTTGCATTTGTTTTACCACGTGGGCTAGCCGGAGCGGATGGTTCCGTACATCGAGACGGGGTGATGCGGTTGGCTACGGCGCGGGATGAGCTGGTAGTAGAGCGCGCTCGCACGGCCCAGGCTCATCCTGGATATGGTGATTTGGTCATGTTTGCTCGGGTGATTACTCGGTTAGGAAATTTGACTGAGATTACCCCCTTGAGTTTAGAAGACTTGTTTACTGTCGATTTAGCCTATTTGCGAGAGTTTTATAACCGCATTAACCAATCCAATCGTGCTCATATTCCCGCCGAATGTCCCCAATGTCGCCACAACTTTTCGGTCGACTTATCGCTCGCGGGGGAATTGTAAGCTACCCCGCCCAAGACCTGCGGGAGGAGGTAGCGTTTTTATCGATGCAGGTGCACTGGACACTCGATGAAATTTTGAGTTTGGAACACCGCGATCGCAACCAATGGATTGATCAGATTAACCGCCTCACAACCTAAGTCACCCATAGCAGAGACCTATGCCAAAATTCACGGCTTCCACATTTGCTCAAGCCCAGGAAACAATACAGCCGCCAATTGGGCTTGGAAACGTGCCGCTGAAATCGGCAACAGTCACGACGCCATCTGGGGATGAACAGGAAGAATTACTACAAATAGCTGCTGAAATTTTGCAAGATCCAGTAGCGATGCAATATTTGTGCGACCGCGTTTATACCCTATTGCAGCAGGATATACAACGGCAGCGAGAACGATCGGGTGGATACGGTCGTAGATGGTAAATCAATCGGTGATGGTGATGATTGGGCACATGTGGAAATGGATTGCAAGTAAGTGCAGGCGATCGCAATGAGCAAAAACGGAAATATCACTCAAGAACTTAACTACGTTACCGCTAACCGATTCTATGTTGAAATTGAAAGCCAACTTACCGCATCTTTTACAGAGTGCGATGGACTCGGCGTTCAGGTCAAAAAGGAAGTTTTGTTTGAAGGCGGAGTCAACGAACAGCAGCGAGTGCTGTTAGGCCAAAGTGAATTTTCTGATGTAACGCTGCGCCGTGGACTGAGCGATAGTTCTGTTTTTTGGGATTGGATTTCCCCCCTGATGGCTCAGCGGACTGGTAACCAGGCCATCAAAAACCATCGTCGCAATGTCAATATTCTTGTGTTCAACCAGGCTGGTGAAATCATGCAATGTTGGACGCTGATTGGAGCGATCGCCACTGGATGGAAAGCACCCGGTCTTCAGGCCCATGCAACCACAGCAGCAATCGAGGAGTTAACGCTGGCATACGAAGGTATAAAAGTCACGTTCAAAACCAAGAGCGGCGGAGCTTCGATTCTAGAAGGTCGGGGTCAGTCGGGATACTTTTCGAGTAACTAACTATCTAGCGGGATGGGCTGATGGCTGACCAATTTGCAGATACTGCCAATCCACCTCTGGGTCATCACCATCCTTTGGGAAGTAATTCCTTTCTTGGAGGCACGCCTCAACGGCAACTGCTGGGTGCGCGATCGCTCACCGTACTTGACCTGTCAACGTTTTTTCCTTACGGAATTCCCGATTTCGATCATGATTCAGCCGCAGATGAGCCCTCCAACTCAGAAGCTTCTCGTCCATCGGCTAATGCATCAGCAGAAGCAACTGTACAGCGCTCCGTTGATAGTGAAGTTGATATTCAACAAGCCGCGAAGGGAACTGTCGGTCATATTCAAGATGACACTTCTGGGGCGATCGCAGAAGTTCAGAAGACAAACCTTTCGAGTCAATCGCCCACCCCTTCTCACACAACAGAATCATCACCCAATACGGCAACAAATCTTCCAGCCTCTTCACCTCCAACAGGACATGAACTTTCGTCTCCTGCAAATTCGTCATCTGTAGACTCTACCCCCCCCATTCAACGCAGAACCGAACTCACATCTTTTCATGCAGGCACGCTTCAATCATCGACCCATTTGCCTGCTGAATCTTCCACGGCTGACCCTGCACCGTTGACCTCTCAGCCATCGACGCCAAGCAATTTTGCATTCCAGAGCCCCAATCCTGCAATATCATCAGCGAACTTAGAAGCGATCGCTCAATCTGTAGATGCGCCTCAAGCTCACACGTCCCTTCCTCCTAACTTAGATAGCAGTATTCCATTTGTAACTCCAGTTCCGGCTCCACCATCTTTAGCAACACCAGAAAATTTTCTCTCCCAGAAGGAAGATGAAGCGATCGAACAGGTATCTTTTCCCCATCTGTCAGATACAACGTCTCAATCGAGAGATGGGCAGCAAAGTACCAACAGCACATCTGCCGAACCGATTACTTCCGAAAATAGCACCAACAGCACATCTGCTAGGTCTATTACTTCCGAAAATAGAAGTCCATTGGTCAATGAATCTGCGGATCAATCGACCGATTCACTTTTGAAGGAAGTTTCTCCTCCAATTCAGCGAAGTACCACATCAACTGATATTCCCTCCGAGCCTACAAGTTCCATCATTTCGGATATCACATTAGATCATACTTCTGCGATCGCAGCTACAAATCTCGAAACGATTGCACAGACATCGATTCATTCTGCGCCAGAGCAAATTGTCAAAGCATCGATTGACCAACGATCTTCGCCAACCGTTGGTTTATCCTCTAGTGCAACATCTTTTGCAGAAGCCAGCTCTTCCGCAAAGAATGGAACTAATCGAGAACTACCGACAGATCCAGTTCAATCATCATCCATCACAGCCTCCAACAGCTCTGACGAGTCTCCACTAACATCAAACCCGATCGCTTCAGCCTCCTCATCCCAAACTACCAATCTTACTGCTTCCTCGACTCAGGGAAGTCACTCGCACCCGTTACAAGAAGTCCCTCTTCAAAGCAGTTTCGCAACCGCCGAAACAATTTCTAGACAGACTGATCCAGGCTCCACGTTGCACGATTCAGCCTCAGTGGAAGCATTTTCTGATATCTCTTCCATTCCTCAAGAAGATCATACTCTTGTCGCAGAGGAAATACCTGAAGATGTTATCGCTCCGTCAACAGAGCCATCTCCAAGTTCATCCTCATCCGCTCAATCATTTACTCATTCCGCAGAATCCCCTAAACCAGAATCCCCTAAACCAGAATCTCCTTCACTAGGACTTTCTTCAACTGTTTCACCACTCGCCACACCAAAACTTGTTGACTTAGAAGATCCCAAAAACCTTGTCTCTAAAACAGCTTTCTCTCCCACACCGGATCAAGTTTCTAGAATACAGAAGTCAGGCGAAACACTTCTTCCCTCAACGACCCCAAGGCCGCCGCTAGACGTGCGATCGCACGATACCATCCCAGCAGAACAGGAAAACACAACTTCTCAGCCTAATTCCATCACTCATGGGTCGATTTCATCTGCACCAGAACAAATTTCGAAGGTGCCAGAAGTATTAGTACAAGAATCATCAATACCAGAATCAACACCAAACCAACTATCGCCCGACTTAGCTACTTCAAGCTTGCCCGTTCCATCTGCCAGCGATCGCGCTCATGCAATCAGCAAACACCCTGAAACCGTTCATGCTACGGCAACTCAGCTTACTACCCCCACCTTAGAAACATCCTCTAGCACACAGGATATTAACCCTTCTCCCGCAGATTTATCCGCTTCTTTACCAACATCTCTCACCCCAGAAGCAACGCTGCAACGGAAAGTCGAAAACAAGGTGCGATCGAACTCGACTGCAAGTTATTTACCGTTATCAGACAAGGCTTTCGATTTACCTAAACCGTTAGCCTCTCCATTGCCCATCACGATACAAGATTCCGCCAATCCAGCACCAGCACCGCCTGCTTTTAATACAAATCCTGTCTCAGCAAATTCATCAAAACCACCTGTTTCTGATGCAACCAACCATTTAGGAAACAATTCACTCCCATCAAATCTAGGGTCAAACGAATCAGCTCCACATAAAAGTTCTGCTCTTTCAGCTCCAGACATTACTGCATTTCAGTCGGAGCAAATTGCGCGATCGCCCATCCCAGAGCCGCCTTCACCCAGCTCAGAGATTGGGGAAATACCACCAGCATTACCAGAGTCCAGTTTTGAAACTCACCATCCGTCCATCAGTGCATCAGAGGACTCCACATCTCAGGCAGAAGTTTCTCCCAGCCCTGTATTACCAATCCAACTTTCTGCAAAAATAGACAGTGCCTCACTGCCATTCTCATCACAACAAGTTACTCCTTTTATAGAAAACAATGAGAATTCTCAGGACAAAAACTTCCCCGAGAATTCTCAGCAGAGCAAGATTCAACGACAGCCAGAAGCAATCCCAGCAACCCCAGAAGTATTTCCTGTTCCAAGTATTTCAAGTGGGGACAGTAGCGATCGCCCCTCTCCTTCAATGCCTCGTCATGCCGATATATCTGCCGAGCAGATGCCCGCAGAGGTAGAGTTAATCCAGCGATCGCCAAATGTTGCTGCACCAGACATCAATAGCGCAGATTCATCATCCGAAGCATCTCAAACCTCTGCCCAAAGTCATATTCCTTCTGTCAATCCAGAGCCCTCTTCATCTCTATCCGAAGAATTTACATCTAAATTAAGTATCCTTCCTCCACACCATGTAGCCGACGCGGCTAGTATATCCAGTCAGGTATTCACGAACGCATCCTCATCTCATCTTAATAGCCATACCCTGCAACGTTCCGAGGCTGCATCTGCGATTGAAGTTCCTCAACCGCAGGCAACCAGTCTTTCTGTTAATGAATCGCGATCGCCTATATCTTCAGAAGAGTTGCTCAACTCGGCACCTTTACCTGAACATGAACCCAGCCCAGCCGTTCAAGAAATTTCCTCTAGTGACAGCCTGCCAACCCTCCAGGCTCGGCATTCAGAATCATTGGAGCATCCAAACTCATCTGTACTTCCTTCATCCGACCCGCTCTCTACGGTTCCTGAGCCGACAAATTTTGTTGCGAACCAAGCGAACCCATCAGCCGACTTTCCCTTTGAGCAGGAAAGCCAACAGCCCACAGTAAATTTAACAGACACAACATCACCTGACACTGTAGAGCCACGGTCAAATCTTATTCAACGATTTTCGGAGCGGAGATCTGAATTTCCTACCGAAGCGACCAACTCGATCAGCGATGGATTTGGTCAGTCCCTGCAAGCATTTAGCGATATTCCAGAGGACACATCTCACTCTGAGGCAAGCGATTCCAATCACACAGCTTTTCCAGTCCCAGCTGATTCCACAAACCTGCCATCCCAAGAAACGCTCACAGAGCCAACAAGTCTCCATCCAGAACCGACTCCTGATGCTGCGCCACTTGATCAGCCTACGAAGCCACAACCTCTCCAATTGGAGACAACATCGGAGCGATCGCCCACCCCTGAATCCGGCTCCACAGTACAAAGACAGCCATCGTCTACCGATGAGATCTCTAAGCAGTCGGTCAATTTCCAACCGCATTTCAATCCTGCAACCAAAGACCAGCAATCCCAATCTCCACAAACTCCATCATCCGATTTTCAGACCGATGGGGAAGTAACATCATTCACCAATTCATCAGCCACCGTACCTGAACCTCGATTTGACCAAGGCCAAACTTCCTTTGATCTGCCACATGTGCAAAGGCAGCCAACCTCTGGGAATATTGAGGAAGTTGGCTCAAATTCGGAAGTAACACAGGCTCAAATTCATACAGACGCTGGAGAAGTTTACTCGAACAACGATGGGGAAGTTCCACACTCAGTAGCGCTCCATGGCCAAGCTATCTCAGAGGTGAACTCACCCATCGAAGTTCCCTATGCAACAGAGCATCACCCTGGCACTGAGCCACCACCTGTGCAGAGGCAACCACTCGTTGATCACCTTGGAGAAGCCGGCGCTGACATAACCTCGGATTTATCTGGTCTCATATCCACACCAGAGCGCGTCAGTTCTCCCCGTGTTCAGCAACAACAGGAACACGAGCGACCCCGCTTCCTACCTACAGAAGAACCGCAACCTGGGCACATCTTTATAGGACCTCACATCGGTTCTGGGGAACCCCATGCGCAACCCTATGTGCAAAGACAACCACAGCCTACGCAACCCCAAGCATCGCTGGAACGATCGCCTACTTTTGGCCTAGAAGCCTCCGACACTCCTTCGCAGCAACCATTTGGACAACCAAGCGATCGCCCTGAAAATTTCTCCCTCCAGGCACCCAGTCCATTCGCGGTAAACGCACCTGTATCCACAACCGACACACCTCCAATTCGCAGAACAGAGGCAGGTTTCGAGCAGGTGGAAATTTCCACCGAGCGATCGCCCTTACCCATTCCGTTAGTCACGAATGACGATGAACCAGCATCGACCGTTCAACGCACAGAGCAAAATTTCCCATCAGTCACGAATGACGATGAACCAGCATCGACCGTTCAACGCACAGAGCAGAACTTTTCAAGCACCCATACCAACTCGCCAGCGATCGCCAAACCCACCAGCGATTTGGCCCACGCGAAAGCAGCTCACGAAAATATCCAGTTACCTCTCCAACTGCCATCCACGCAATCATCCCTTCCACAACAGCCACCAGCACCGATAAATCAAGAACCGACGCCTTCCCTGCAAAAAGCTGTAGACACCACTCAGCCACCAGAGCGATCGCCCACGCGGGTCAATCCGGCCTCGCTGGCGTCCAATCCGACTGATAACGCAACGGCTGACAGCGCGACCGCTGATAACGCAACGGCTGACCGCAAAACAGTGGACAGTTCCAACCTTGCGAGTCCTTTCCCCACCCAAGTTAATACCCATACGTCCGAGAGTTCACAGCCGGAACCCGTGCTGCAAAGGACAGTTCAACCAATCGGTATCCTTCAGTCGTTGGCATCTAAACCCTTGTTCCACAAGGAAGACAGCGAAACACCTGCAACAAATCTCACAGATGGCACACATAGCCCACCGATGATTCAAGCAAAGGCGATCGCCGCTTCTGTTACAGAACCCCAGGCCACTGCAAGCACATCATCTACTGATTCCCAGTCACCGGAGTCATTTTCGCTAGAGCAACCCCCTCTCCCCAGCCCAGAACTCGCTCCCCAGATCCCCGACCAATGGACCAGTCTGGCAGATCTGTTAACAGCCTCTAGCACTCAGACTCCTAGATCTTCCAGCCCAGTGCCCCTCAGCTCTACACCCATCACGTCGTTAGCCAACCCATCCCCAGCCAACCCAACTCCCCAGGTACAAGCCAAGACCGTTCAGCCTGTGCCCAAGGTCGTTTCTTCCAGCGCTGCTCGCCCAAACTCAACCGTGTCTGCCTTTAGTCCAACATCAACTTCCACGCGCCCTCGCTTATCTGTTCGGCGCGATCGCCCCATTCATCGCGATCGCCCCCCTTTACAAGCCAAGTTGATATCTCCACAAACAGCCAAACCCATGGCAGTTCAACACATACAAGCCTTTCAAGATGAGCCCTTTACCACCATCACCAGTGAGCCAACTCTCCCCGCCAAGCTAGAAAGTCTAGAGCGGCTCGCCCAGGAAATTTACCATTTGCTGCGGCAACGGCTCGCAGTCGAGAACGAGCGGCATGGACGTGTTTATCCAAAACGTTTTCGCTAACCCAGGAGGGAACACATGACAAACCCCGTAAAAGCCAAACTCATTGCCCAGGGTGGCGGCGATACTATCGAATTTATGTTCAACCCGGTAGAGCTGGAATTTAGCCGCAGTCTTAATCTCAACCGCTCGACCGGAGCCCGCACCAGCGAAGGCTTGCCCAAAATTAGCTTTGGCTCTCCCGAACCGTACCGCCTTACCCTCAGCAATCTAACATTTGACACCTACGAAACTGGAAAAAACGTTTACAACGAGTACATTAGCAAGCTCCGCAAAGCGGTCGAGTTTATGCAAAACAAAGAGCGCCCGCCCATCTATTTGTTTACATGGGGCAGCCAAGAATATCTCCGCTGTTTTGTGCAAACCCTGAGCTATAAACTCACGCTGTTTTTGCCCGATGGAACTCCTGTGCGTAGTATCGTCAATCTCACACTCGAGGAAATTAGCGAAACAACTCCAGCAGGAAACACGAGTACTCCTAGCTCTGGCTCAAACCGTACAGCAAACTCACGATGGGGTTAGCCATTATGAAGATCGGAGCGGTTCTTCTCCAACTTGAATGGGAAACATCTAACTCCGTCGCATTATCGACAGGCATGAACTCTGCCATCGGGCATGATGGCTTCGCAGAACTCAGTGTTTAAGATCTCGATTCCTTCCAAATTGACTCGATACAAATTGGCCCGCGAAAAGTCTGTGTTTTGAAGCTGAGTCAACCCTAAGTTCGCATTTAACAAGTTGGCATCGCGAAAGTCGGCTTGTTGCAAGTTGGCTCCTTGTAAGGTGGCTCCTTCCAAGTTGGCTCCTTGCAAATTGGCCCCTTCCAGGTTGGCATTGGCCAAGTTGGCTCCTTGCAAATTGGCCCCTTCCAGGTTGGTATCCGACAGGTCTGTTTCGCTGAGATCGGTGCCACTCAGGTCGGCCCCACGCAAATCGGTGCGGCGCAGGTTGGTTCCTGCAAGGTTAGAGCCGCGCAAGCGCACACCGGCCAAGTCGCCCCCGCGCAAGTTGGAAAGGCTGAGGGTGGCTTCCGTCAGGTCTGTGCCTTCGAGTCGAGCACGACGCAAGTTCACGCCCTCAAGCTGGGCTTCGCGTAGGTTGGCCACAAACAGGTTGGTGCGTTCCAGGTTGCTTTGGCGTAGGTCAGCCTGGGTGAGGTAGGCTCCGGACAGATCGGCCTCGGATAGGTTGGTTTGGCGCAGGTTGGCTTGGTCAAAATAGGCCAATGCCAGATCGGCTTCGGTCAAATTTGCCTCGGTGAGTTGGCTTTGGCGCAAGTCGGCGGCTTGTAGGCTGGCCTCGGTCAGGTTTGCCTGATTGAGCTGCGATCGCCGCACATCTGCCAAAAACAAGTCGGCCTCGGTCAAGTTGGCTTGGTTCATCACACTGTCTGATAAAAACGCCGCCTCCAGAGTTGCGCCTTGCAGGTTGGCTTCGGTTAGGTCGGCGCCGCGCAGGTCGGCTCCATTCAGATTGGCCCCTTGCAGGTTGGCTTCTCGCAGATCGCGATCGCCCAATCCTTCGGTAACCAAATCGCGCACCAATCGCCAACGATCGTCAATTTGAGTGCGATCGCTCAACATAGCCTGGTTAAGGCGGGCATTGTCGAGCCGAGCCCCGACCAAATTGGCCCCATCCAAATTGGCATTTCGCAGGTCGGCTCCGCGCAAGTCAGCCCCAAGCAAATATGCATCGCGCAGATCGGCTCCATTCAGGTTGGCCCCGCGTAAGTTGGCAGCATTGAGATTGGCCTGCCGCAGAAAAGCTTGCTGCAAATTGGCATTTTCTAAATTACAGCGATCGCACCGTCGAGTTTCGAGCAGGCGGACTAAATCTCGGGAGCTAGCGGCCTGGGCAACCGGACTCACCAGCACAGGTAAAAACAGCGCGATCATCATCCATTGCTTCATCACAAACTCCCTTAAACGTTCGACCTTTGGTGACTGTCAGCCATGCTCTTAGCATGGTTCAATGATCGCTGGGTGCCCTGCTCATATCGGATGTTTTAAGATTATTTTTGAGATTATCTAGATATCACACCACGATTTCATCATTTTCGGAATTATCTTTTAGTCGCTAGTTGTATAGCCTTCGTTCATTCCAAAAGTGATCTCACCAACGGAATTAAACAGGAATTAAACATGGGCCAGCCGATGGCTCTAAATTCATCCCCCGACCCATCGCAGGCTGTATCTCAATAGATAGACAAATGATTCCATAACAAAGCCAATGAGTTGACATCATCATCTTGACATAGCCATGGAGATTCCTGACATGACTTCATCACCATCAAGTTCTGCAAAACCTCATGTCATCGATATTCGCTACCATGTCGATCGACATTCCTAATGATTCAATCCAACGTTTTTTAGAAAAGGTTAGTGAGTATCTTAATCGTTGGCAACAATCGTCATGCTTCTCGTTTTCCTTTGACAGATGCAATGAATCATCTCAACCATCCACATAACATCCCTCCTGGAATTCTTTTTCTTACATGCCGCAATCCAAAAACAACGGCTGTAAGAATTCTGGCACAATCATTACAGCGGTTTTGGGCTGTCGGAATTCTCTTCACTCTGGGCTTGGCAGGGCCGCTCAGCATGAGTCAGCCTGCGATCGCCACACCTATCCCCATACCTCAGCCCAAATCCGAAGCGTTTGAGGCATTAGAAGACGTAGATTATTGGACCAGTTTGTGCCGTCTACAAACAAATGCTGGCGTGTTTGACAAAGCATTGGAAGCCTGCGAACAAGCAATCGCCCTTGAACCAGAAGATGCAAACCTGTGGGCCATGCGCAGCAACATTCTGCTGTATTTGCAAAACTATCCCGATGCGATCGCCTCGGCAGACCGTGCCATTCGCTTCGACGAAGAACACTCCTTAGCAATTACCTATCGCTGCATTGGCTATGCTGCCCTTGACAACAACGAAGCAGCGTTAGATGCCTGCAACGAAGCACTACGCACCAATGGCAACTGGGGAGGCATGTCTCCCGCACTGGCTTGGCTGAATCGAGGTGTGATTTTAAGCCAAGCCGGACAGTTGGAACAAGCCGCGATCGCCTTTGAGCGCACCTTGTTGATTGAACCCACAGATTCTCTAGCCTTGGCCTACCAATGCCGAACCTTGATAGATTTGGGGCAAGCACAAACCGCCCTAGCGAGCTGCGAAGCAGCACTAGCCGGCAACGGACGGTGGGGCACCGAATCCGAAGCCATGGCCTGGGCCGAGCAGGGCCGAGCCTATGAGCAACTGCGAAACTACCAGAGGGCGATCGCCGCGTACGATCAGGCCATTCGCATCAACCCCAACAGCGCCATCACCTGGGCCGAGCAGGGTCGTGTTTTGCAACAATTGAGTCGCTACGAAGAAGCGCTCACCTCGTTTACCCGGGCAACCGAGCTAGATGCCACCTATTCTTTGGCGCATTTGGGACGCTGTGCGGCACTCAATCGGCTCAACCAATACGAGCCCGCGTTAGAAGCTTGTAACCTGGCCTTGCAAGGCGATGGCCGCTGGGGCGAATTGGGCTTGGCCGAAGCCCTGGATCAGCGCAGCGTTGCCCTCACTGGGCAAGGCAAATACGAGGATGCCTTGGCCTCGGTCAACCGAGCCGTAGGCATTGTGCCCGACTATGCCGAGGCCCACAACCATCGGGCTGGCATCCTCTGGTATTTGGAACGCTACAGTGAGGCATTATCGGCCAATCGTCGGGCGCTGGAACTCAATCCCAATGATGTGTTGGCGTGGCTAAACCGGGGAGTAATTTTTCGATCGATGCAGCGCTATACCGAAGCGTTGGAGGCTTACGACCAGGGGTTAGAGATAGCGCCATATGATGAGGCGCTGTGGGCAAACCGCAGCGTAGTCTTGTGGCATCTTCAGCGGTATCAGGAGGCGGTCGCAGCAGCGGATCAGGCGATCGCCATCAACGCCAACTCAGCCCAAAGCTGGTACAACCGCGCCACGGCGCTTTCCGCTCTTAATCGGTTGGGAGAGGCACTGGCCGCGTACAACCGGGTCGTTGAACTCAACCCCCAAAACTCCGAAGCCCTAACAGCTCAGGGCCTGGTTCTCATTCGGCTGAGCCGATACCCAGAGGCGATCGCATCATTACAGGCGGCGATCGCCATCAACCCAGCCCAACCGTTGGCGCAGCAAAACCTGGAAGCCGCACAACAACTTTTGCAGCGATCGCAAACTCAAAAGCAACCGTAGCAGACTCGACCGCCACCCGATCTGGTCGTCTTTGAAATCTGGTTATTTTGTGGTGAACCGCGCACCACGCGTCATCGCCACAGCAATACCCACCACGTCAGTTCTGGATACACCAGAACCCTTTTTTTGCATCGCAACAGATACGCAAAAAGGGTTTTCTTGAGGTTGCGCGCTTTGCAACCCTCAGAAAAACCCTTCACCGCAGCTAACGTTGACCACAGGTTTTGCAACTGCGAGTTCGACCTTCGTCTAGGTGTGTTGATGATGGGTTTGTGCCAGAATCCCAGCGTAAGGCAAAGCCCTCATGCCTACCTTTCTAGACACCCATCAACCCACATCCGCAATTGATGAAATCTCGACCGTTAAATTCCTGGAATTTCAGATAGTTTGCACTTCAATTCTTCGACTGAAAAGCGAGTCGAGGTCTGCCATTCTTCAAGGGTGAATTGATAGCCATGGCGTTGAGCCATTTCCACAAAATCTTCGGGAGTTGGCGATGTATTTAAGAGTTCTTTCAAGGATGGATTAACTTGTACCTCGCGAAACAGACGAACCACTTGATCTAACGCCATTTTGCAATCCTCTTTGTTGTGAATACTCAAGATGAATCGAAGCAACGCTAGCATCATAACTAATTCAAAAAATTAGTCTTTCAAAGTGAACAAAAAATTAATAAATCCCTCTTATTCCATCATTGACCTCGGTATTACAAGCCGATTAATCAAGTAGAATTTGTGTGTTTTCCATAACTTCACTTCATGCCAGAAAGTTCATAACTACGGACATCAAACATCTTTAGAACAGCGAAATAAAGAATTTTCATGAAATATTTTATGGTTAGAATGGCTATCGCTTTCTCTTCATTGCTGGGTTTTTGATAGTGGATATTAAGAAATCAGCCCAATCCATGCAAAGTCGGATTCTTCAGCATCCGATCGCCAAAAAGGTATCGCGTTACCGGGTGGTCGTCGCTCAGTGGAAATGGCTGAAAACCACTCTGGACAAACTTGCACCAACCGAGGTGGCCGATGAAGCCGCCGATGGGAGCGATCGCTCCTCTTCTGTGCCACCCGAGGCTCAGCCACTTTCCCCCATCATTGCCCTGCCAGGGTTAGAGCCTCTACTTTCCTATTACCAACAGTATCCTTGCAAGATTGGCACCCCGCTCAACTGTGCCCATGCCTTGCGAGCGGTGCAAAACGATCCAGCCGCGATCGCCTGCCCGCACTGCGGTTTTCCCACTCCATTAGCGGCTCAAACGGTCATTGTGGGCAACCAGGGCAGCTACCGCATTGAGCATTGTTTGGGGCAACGTGGCATTGCGCGGCTATACAGCGTCACCCAAATTGGCAGCGAAGCCTCCATGACCCTGCGGGAATATGTGCTGCCCAAGCGCTATTTCAATGAGCGCGAACAAGTCCAACGCCAACAACTATTTCGGAATCTTGTGGGGCTTGATCTAGCGGATGGCCGATCGCAAGATTTGCGGGTGATGACCCCGATTGAGGCGATATCGCCCCCCAACGAAGGGCGCGCCTACCTGATTTTGCCAGCGGAAGAACAGTCGCTCTCCCTGAGCCACGTGCTGTCCAACCGTTCAGCCTTTACCGGCAACGAAGTGTATCAGGTATTGCGGCAGGTCTTACAAACCCTAGTCGGTCTGCATCAGCAAAAATATATGCTGTCGCCAGGACGGGTTCAAACCGGAGTGGTGCATGGCAAGGTACGGCTGTCGAGTTTGCTGTGGGTGCCCCAGGGCAGCCAGTGGTTTATCTACCTTACAGACTTTGCCATTTGGGAAGAATGCTTTAACCCAATCGTGCTGGAGGTGCTCAACCACGATGTGCAGGAAGACTTGGCAGGGCTAGGAGCCGTTGCGTTTTATCTGCTGGTGGGTCAGCTCACAGATGCCAGCGGTCAACGGCTCAATCCCAAAGTGGATGCCCATTGGCCGACGGTGTATCCACCACTCAAGTTTTTTATTTTGCGACTGTTGGGGGTTGAGGCGCCGTTTGAGCATGCGGCAGCGGCTCACCAGGCGCTGTTACAGCTTCCTCCCGAACCCATCACCAACGAGATTGCCCCCGCCAGCATCACGGTTGTCCGGCGGCGATCGCACTGGCGGCAGGCCATTTCTCTGATTTTGTGGATAGCAGCAATCGCACTAGGAGGATGGTTTTTGTGGACGTTACTACGTCCCAAACCGTTGGAAGCACAACGCACCCCTCCGCCCTGCTGTTTTGAAGAGGTGGGTGCTGTCCCTGAAGGCAGCTTTACCTACACCGCGATCGCAGGTGATGTTTGGGAGGATCTGTTAAGGCTTCAGCCGCAAGAAAATCCCGGACAAACTGTTGCCCAACAGTTGGCAATCGATCAGCCCAAAGCCCAACTCCGCTACCAACCCTCGGCCTCGGTCGATGAAGCCCTGGAAAAATTGCGCACGCGGCAGGCCGACTTTGCCGTTTTGCCCGTGCTGAATGACCTCCCCATTGACATGGCATCGGAAACCATTGCCTATGATGGGTTGGCGGTGGTGGTGGCCTTTAACTACCAGGGGCGATCCCAGGGATTGCCCGACAGCCTGCGCGGCAGCATTACCCTGGCCGCCGTCCAAGAGCTGTACCAAAACCCCGTTGCCCTCTGGAACGATGTGCAGCCTTCCATTCGCTTACCGCTGCAACGCTATGTCAACCGCAGCCCTTCGGTACAAACGGCGCTTCGGCACTTCGTGCTGCAAGACGAGTTGCCCGCAGGTGCCAGCCCAGTCGCATTGGAAACGATCCCCATGCTGCGCACCATTATTCGCGATTTTGAAGAGAACCGAATCGGCAGCATCGGTATTACGTCGCTTAGCTCCATCGAAGGCCAATGTTCGGTCTATCCCCTGGCGATTCAGGCACCGGGACAAGCTGCCCAACAGGCCATTCGCCAAGCCAATGGACAGCCCATTCAGCCCGATGTGGATTTGTGTCGGCGGAAAGGCACTTACCAAATTGATAGTGAAGCGTTGCGATCGCGCACGTATCCCTTGGCGTACCCCATCGCCGTTGTGTACCGACGCGACAATCGGCTGCCACCCATTGGCCCCAAGTTTGCAGCTCTGTTTTTGAGTGAAGAAGGCCAAAGTTACATTCACCAGGTCAACCTCATTGGCGTTATCGACCCGCCCCAAGCTGGGTTCACTCCGTCACGTTAGCCCTGGCTCACGCCATCCCCACTCCAAACCTGGGTAGATGAGGCAGCTGTGCCTTCCCCAGCATGAAAACCCAGCATGGCAACAGCGTAAACCCCGAAAATTGCCCCCAAGAAGACCAGCCCTAACTTTATCTCTATCAGACTAAATTTCGGTCGGTTCAAAGGGGAACCGTCACTAGTAGTCTAGAAAGACTGCCTTTCTTTCAACGTGTTCGATTCATGCAAAAAACTAACGCTTTCGCGATTCTTGCCCCGGTGCCCGAGCAGCATCTCATTTCAGGATTAGAGGCGATCGCCGCTCAGCTCGACGCTGAAGACCTACCGCCCGATCATCGGCCCAAAGTCGCCTATGGCAGCATGTCATTTGAGGTGTTTGGGGAAGTGGAAAAGCTGCGCGCGGGTCGTGCTGTCGAGGTGTTCATCTACGCATCGGATGCCCAGGGAGAACAGCCACTCAACCCCGAAGTCACGTGGCGCGGGCTGTATGTGAGCGTGGTGGCCTCCCGTCGGGGGCGCTATCCTGGCAAAGCCATTCACCGTCCGGCCTCTACCGCGCATGATACGCCAACCTGGGCCGTATTTTGGGAGCTGCAAGAACTCGAACGGTTGAAAACTCCCATCCCCATTGGCAAATTGCGCGGCCATAAGAAAAAGACCGACTACCAGCCTCGCTTCATTCCCGAAGGGCCAGTTATTATCGAATATCCCGCTGGTACTACCAGCAAACGGGCAACTCCCACCACCGACCAGACAACTCCCCCAACCGACCGTGTACTTCCTTCGACCCGCAGCCTCTACCGATACCGATAAAGCGGCGATCGCCCGCATTTGCCAACACACCTGGGATGGCGAAGACGACTACATCATGGATGTGTGGGACGAGTGGATTGCCGATCCATCCGGATGCATTCTGCTGCTAGAAGTCGATAGCCAGCCCATTGGCATGGTGCGATTAACCCGGCTCTCCAACAGCGAAGGGTGGATCGAGGGGCTACGGGTTGATCGCACACATCGCCAACAGGGATGGGGCAGCGTCCTGATTGATGCAGCGATGCAACAGGCGGCGACGCTGGGCTTGAGCACAGTTCGCACCTGCATTCATCAACACAACGCCATCATGCACGGCTTCATTCAACGACGGGGCTATGGCGGATTGGGCGACTATGGTTGGTATCGTGCAAACTGCGTTTCCCAAGCGCCTTCCGTCTTACAACCGCTACAGTTGGACGATCTAGAGATGGCTTGGGCCGCACTGCATCGTTTTCAGCCGAGAACCGAATCTTGCCTGTTTGTGTGTCGAGGAGCCAAGTGGCAACGCCACACCCAAGCCGCGCTGGCTCAACGCTTGCAGCAGGGCTGGGTGTGGGGCGAGGTGCGATCGCGCACACTCCACAGCTTGTTCATCCGCAGCAGCATGGATACGCCCGATGGCACGTTTTGGGTGGGCTGGGTGGGCGGCACACCCGAAGCAATGGGCATGGCCCTGCAAGATATTCGCCGATTGGCTCATCAGCTCGGGTTTCCGTATGCCGGAGGGTTCTTTCCGCAAACGCAGCCAGCAATCGACCAGTTATCAGCCACGGACTACACGTTCCAAGCCCCAAACATGTACAGGGTGTACGAAATTAAGGTGAATGACCCAGTGGGGCGATCGCTCCATTAACAGCGAAGCAACCCAATTCCACGGCCATTGCCAAGCCCTGCCACACGCACGGCTAAAGGTCCTGTCGCTTACTCTGCAAGTTGCCAAAAAATTCGCTACGCTAATGGTTAGCTTAGCTAACTATTTTTTGCTCAAGGCCAACTGCACGCATGATCACCCAAGCTCGACCTACCGCTCAGTGTGCCGCCGCCCTAATGACCCATGTTCCAGCAGTCATCCGCAGCTTACGGGCAGAGCTGCGGCAGCATGGCCAGCCACACTTCTCGCTATCGCAACTGCGAGTGCTGTATTTTCTGAATCGACAGCCCCACTCATCTCTATCAGAAGTCGCAGACTATTTGGATGTAACCCGGCCCACCATGTCGGCCATGGTTGATCGATTGGTGCAGCGGGGCCTAGTGCAGCGAATAGACGATCCCCACGAGCGGCGACGCGTAGCCTTGTCACTGACTCCGATCGGCAGCGACGCGCTAGAGCAGGTGTATGGAGCAACCCTGTTCAGCGTTGAACAACGATTGAACAGGCTGGACGAAGAACAACTGAGCCAAGTCATGGTCGGATTATCCATTTTGGGAGAGCTATTTTCCGACTCCTAAACCAACGGCTAGACCAAGACAGGCCCTCTTGCAGTCGAGGCTGTTCATCGATCTTTCCCCTCGAAACCCTGCCACGTGGCAGCTGAGGCTATTCACAGTGATTGAAAGCGGGTCACGATGATTCAAAGTTGTTCAATAAGGGTGTGCCTATGGCAGTTGTGACCATTCAAGATTTGACAAAGCGATTTGGCCCAAAAGCAGCGGTTGATGGATTTAACCTAACGGTGGAGCCAGGGGAGGTGTTTGGCCTTTTGGGGCCGAATGGTGCAGGCAAAAGTACCATCATCAAAATGCTGACAACGCTGCTGCCATCGAGTGCGGGGCGGGCTGCGATCGCCGGATACGATATTACTCGCCAGCCCATGGCGGTGCAGCGACGCATTGGCTATGTGCCCCAAGCGCTATCGGTAGATGGCACCTTGACCGGGTATGAAAATTTGCTGATTTTGGCCAAGCTGTATGGGGTTTCCCATCGGCACCGCACAGAACGAATTCGCGCTGCATTGCACTACGTTGGGCTGGATAGCGTGGCCCATCGGCTCGTCAACACCTACTCTGGCGGCATGATTCGGCGGTTGGAAATTGCCCAAGCGACTCTCCATCAGCCGATGGTGTTGTTTTTGGATGAACCAACGGTTGGCCTCGATCCGGTAGCGCGCAAAGCCATGTGGGATCTGATTTTGCAGCTTCGGCGCGATCACAACACCACGGTGTTTCTCACCACGCACTTTATGGACGAAGCAGATGCTCTGTGCGATCGCATCGCCATCCTATACCAGGGGCAGCAAGTGGCGATCGGCACGCCCGACAGTCTCAAGGCCGCCGTGCCCCAACCCAACGCCACCATGGACGACGTGTTCATCCACTACACCGGAGACTATCTCACCACCAACGAAGAGGGAGGCTACAGTGACACTTCAACCACACGACGCACCGCTCAACGGCTGGGATAAGCGCGATCGCACCAGATTGGGAATTCGCGAATTTGTCACCAAAGCCCTGGTGGCGGCAGAGCTGGAAATCCGCAAGCTGCGCCACGACCCCGTACAGCTGTTTACGCGGGCTGTGCAGCCTGTTCTGTGGCTCACCATTTTTGGTCAAGTGTTTACCCAGGTGCGTGGCATCCCAACGGGAGGTTTGAGCTACATCGACTTTATGACGCCGGGAATTCTGGCCCAGAGCGTCCTGTTTATGTCCATTTTCACCGGGCTACAGGTCATCTGGGAAAAGGATCTGGGCATTTTGCACAAGCTAATGGTGAGCCCTGCGCCTCGGTCGGCACTCGTATTAGGTAAGGCGATCGGTGCCGGGGTGCGCTGCCTGTCACAGTTGGTGATTGTATATGTGGTGGCGCTGTTTTTGCAGGTGAACTTGGACTGGAATCCGCTGGCAGTCGTAGGCGTGGCGATCGCCGTTATGCTAGGCGCGGCTCTGTTTTCTACACTGTCGCTCATTGTTTCCTGCTGGGCACAAACCCACGAGCGGGTCATGGGAGTGGGACAGTTGATGATGATGCCACTCTTTTTTGCTAGCAACGCCATCTACCCCATTTCCATCATGCCAACCTGGCTGCAAGTCATGTCGCGCCTTAACCCGCTGACCTATTTGGTCGATTCTCTACGAACCATGATGCTGGTTGGCCAACAGCCCGAAAGCTACAGCCTATGGCTGGATTTTGCCGTTTTGACAGGGGTCAGTGCGGGTTTGATTGCGTTTTGTGGCCGATTATATCCACGGCTAGTTCGGTAGCGTTTTGAATTGTGTTGCACCTCTGCGGTGATGGTTTGTGGCACGGGGATAAGGCCGAAGCCATACACTATCACCCCGGCTCTCTAACATCACCCATACATAACGTCAGCTTTGGTTACGGGCTGTTTTCAGGTTTCGCAGTATGCGACCTCGAAACAGCCCATTGTTGTGTGCGTAACCTGGGCACGTTAGCGGCTCCAAAACTCATCCACACACCCTCGCCACACCGAAAACATCAACAGGCTTACCGGGCAAGCTTGAACTTTCGCGGTGAGTATGGCATAGTGCTGTTAAATGAATCTACTTAATTTCTACCAGATTACCGTAGATTTATATGGTTACAGTATTACCGTTTTACATTTCGCTCATCATGTTTCGGAATGCGGCTGGATCAAGACCTGTCGTATGCTGCATTGAACGACGCGATCGCGCGATTTCCTTACAAAAATTCATTACGATAGGAGCAGTTTGAACATGCAACCTATGGGGTTGATGCTCGGTTTTGGGTTCAAATTTTAGGTCGCACGCCGTTGCTGAATTTGAGTTCGTTTTTAGCTCAAGCCTATTTTGGCTCAGGTATTCATTAATCTAGTGAGTTCAGTTTGTCTTAGGTGGCAGATTTAGACGCCCAGTCAGCTCAAGGTTGATCCAGGCTTTTAGATTCGCCCATCGGTTAGCTCAAATCGGTCCCAATCACTCATGCAAGCACATGACTGGTCGATCACCTCTGTATCACCCTTTTCTTGAGACTTATCATGACAACTGCTAAACCAAACCCATTCAACCCAGAGAATGCATCTCAATCTGTGTTGCATTCACTCGACAATGTAGTGCCACATCCCGCTCAGTTCTCAAAGTCATTCGTTTCTCCATCTCACGAAGTATCCATTGAAGCATCAACTCAGTCATCCTGCTCGCCTTCATCATCCTGCAAGTCGCTTGCCGATGTCATCAACGAGGGTGGACACATTAGCTGTTAATTTTATCAGCACGTTTGTTTGTGCTGTCATGTCTCAATGGTGTTTCCTAAGGTGAGTCAAGTTGGCTCACCTTAGGGTGTTTTGAGTGTGTTTTGCGGTTTTGCAGCATGGTCATCGGTACAACTGCAGCCCCAGCGGTGTGATCCCCAAACCACCCAGTTCATCGCTTATGGGCAACAGCTCAGCTCGTCTAGCCTTTGACATATGGCCATTGGTAGATGAATCCTGGTTCAATTTTTGGCTAGACTAAAATCCCTCCAACCTTATTTTCATTAAGCCAGGTTGTGCTGAGCTTCCGAACATATGACATCTAGATTTGAAAAAGTCGCACAGAAACGTGGGTTGGATCGCCCAAGTTTGATCTTATTAATATTGGGTGTGTTGGTACCGCTTCAATTTTTTGCAGTTGTGGCGCTGCTGGTGTGGCAACGGGTAGGTGGCTTAGCTTGGGATGAGCCTTTGCTCTTGGCCATTCACCATACATCTACTCCGCAATTCGATACCGCCGCGATCGCCCTTACTCGTTTGGGTTCTGCTTGGTTTGTGCTGCCCGGTGTGGTTATTGCGGCAGGGCTTTGTGCATTTGCTCGTCGGTGGCGATCGCTGCTGTATTTAACCTTGTCCCTTGGCGGCAATGCTTTGATTAACCAAGCAGGAAAAGCAGTCTGGCATCGGGCTCGTCCTCAGCTTTGGGATTCGGCTTATCCTCTACCAGTAGATTTTTCATTTCCGAGTGGACATGCCATGACAAGCATGGCTGTTGCGGCAACGCTGGTTGTGCTGTTATGGCACAGCCGTTGGCGCTGGATAGCCATTACTTTGAGCACGGCCTACGTTATCGTTGTCGGCTGGACCCGGCTGTACTTGGGAGTGCATTATCCCAGCGATATTGTCGCAGGTTGGATGGTAGCGATCGCCTGGAGCATTAGCCTTTGTTGGTTTATTCAACCGGGTCGCTATTTACAGCCATCATCACCGCCGTCTCAGTCATCTCATCTTGCCATCAAAGCATAGTCACCCTTCGTCGCAATCACCAGTAGCAAGCACTAGTAGCAAACACTAGTAGCAAGCACTCCAGGTAGGCAGCGCAAATATAGGGATTACGAATCTATCTATCGGGAAGATGCAATCGCATGCGATCGCAAACAATATGCGTTCCCATACAATTCATCACCTTGTTCAATAATCTATTCCGAATTGAATGATGATTTCTCTCCGTCGGAAGACGCACACCTGATCTAGAGCTTGATAGCCTTCAAGGCAGAGAGAGAAATTCCCTCAAATCCACTCCAGTGATTTGTTCTGCTTCACCAATCTGCTGAACCGAAAAGATTATGAAAGCCTCCGCCATCCTTCCCCTGCTTAAGGCCACCTACACTGAATGGACAGAGGACAAAGTACCTCGATTAGCAGCGGCGTTGGCTTACTTCACAATATTTTCCTTAGCTCCGTTATTAGTGATTGCTATTTCGATCGCCGCCTTCTTTTTTGGCGAAGAGGCCGCTCGTGGACAGGTTGTTGGCCAAATCCAAGGCTTGCTTGGCCCCGAAGGAGCCGAAGCCATAGAAGCCATGATCGCCAATGCCAATCGCGCTGAAGGTGGCTTTGTAGCAACCATTGTGGGAATTGTGACACTTTTGCTGGGGGCATCAGGCGTATTTGGCCAATTGCAAGATGCGCTCAACACAATTTGGGAGGTTGCCCCCAAGCCAGGAAAAGGAATTGCAAATTTTATTCGCAGCCGTTTCTTATCATTTGGCATGGTGGTGGTGATCGGCTTTTTGCTGCTGGTTTCACTCGTGCTGAGTGCTGTTTTGGCAGGAATTGGCACCTACTTCAATGGCGTGATGCCGGGTTTTGCGCCCTTGTGGGAACTCGTCAATTTTGTGGTTTCGTTTGGAGTGATTACCTTCCTGTTTGCCCTCATCTATAAAGTGCTGCCCGATGTGCACATTACCTGGGGCGATGTATGGACCGGTGCAGCCGTGACCGCATTGTTATTTACCATTGGCCGTACGCTCATTGGCATTTATTTAGGCAGTGCGGCCATTGGCTCGGCCTATGGGGCAGCAGGTTCTTTGGTTATTGTGCTCGTGTGGGTGTTCTATTCAGCACAGATTCTGCTGTTTGGGGCTGAGTTTACTCAAGTCTATGCTCGTCGCTATGGCTCCCAAATTCGCCCCACCTCATTTGCGGTGTCCCTATCCGAAGAAGATCGCGTACAGCAGGGCATGCCCAGCAAAAAGTTTGTCGAGGCCATTGCCGAAGCGGAAGAAGACCCTACGGCGAACCCTTCTGGTAGCACTACTCTTCCACGAGATTTCAATTCGTTGAGGGCTCCCAGTTCAAGTCAGCGATCGCCCAACGATGCATCCCTTTCCAGCGAGCAGCCCACTCCAAATTCCTCAGTTGCCGATCAAGGTATCAACGAATCAACCACTCCTCAACGCTCGGCAACCCATGCCCCAGGACTTCTACCCGTTCTTTTGGGATCTGTTGTAGCGATCGCAGATGCTATCCGCCAGTCTTCCCGCAAAAATCATCGCAACCGCCGTATCCGCTAGTCATCCACACAATTTGGCTCGCTATAGCCAAATTGTGTGGGTGTGCAGGGTTATGGTTATTGGTCTATCTGGTTAGCGAACCTTCCAGATCAAACGCGCCAAGGCCCACCGCGCAATCATCGAAACAACCGCTCATCCTTCAAACTGATTGCCACCAACGGATTGATTCACCCAACTGACGGGGTGATATTTTGACAGACCTATTTTTGAACCATCTACTTTTTAAAAAACCTGGTTGTAACGGAGTTAGGACTATGTTGTGTACGTGGTTTCAGCAACGTCGAGAAAAACGCTATCAGCAAGGTTGCCGCGATCGCATGTATGGCGTGCGTCCCCAAATGGACGATGCGGCCTATTTAATGGGCTACCTTTCCAACCGACCAGAAGGGCTAGATGAAGTTGTTCAGCACTTTTCCACCGTTGAAGACTATCTCACTTGGAGACAAAACACACTGAAATCGAGATACCCATAGCAACTCATCTCTCGGCCAAGCCAGTAACTCTCCTGCACGATTTTTTTGGAACAAGAAGCGTTGTACAGCTTAGACGTGCAGCTCTTCTTGCAGAAGGGGAGTATACTTCAACGTCCAAAAAATCAGAGTGGTTAGCGAATGAGTTTAGGTAGCACGAGCAGAGTCCACGTTAAACCCAAAATCATTTGCGATGGATAAGCCCCCTCGCATGTTTACCCTTGAGACCCTAGCAGATACAGCTCAGTCAATTCAAACAAAAAGGGAGGGGGATAGACGACCCCAATACCAACATCCAAACGGCCAGAGCAGCCTTGAAGGGCTACCCTTCCTGATCTCGCTTGGGCCAATAGGGTTAACACCAGTTTCATGGTGCTTTAGCTTATCCAGAACTTACGCATTTATGTTGTGGGCGGGGTGCGAAGCACCCCCCCCCCCACAAAAAAACACC